>NZ_JAZGQK010000036.1:0-125421 GCF_036422035.1 Plantactinospora sonchi | reverse complement strand
GACGCCCAGTGGGAGATCCTCGCCGGGCTGCTACCCGAGCCCGCGTGTCGACGGCCCAGCGGCGGCCGGCCGGAACGTCACCACCGCCGGGCGATCATCGACGCGATCTTCTACCTCGTCGACAACGGGGTGAAGTGGCGGGCCCTGCCGGTGGACTTCCCACCCTGGGCCACGGTCTACGGCTTCCACGCCCGATGGAGTGACAACCTGACGGTGATCGAACTGACGGGCCGTCTGCGCGCCGCCCTACGGGTGGCTCATGGCCGCCAACCCGACCCCACCGCGGGTTGTATCGACGCCCAGTCCGTGTCCGAGACCGCCGAGGCCACCGTGCCGAAGACGACCAGCGGCTTCGACCCCCACAAACGGGTCAACGGACGGAAACGACACATCCTCGTCGACACCCTCGGCCTACTCATCGCCGTCCACGTCACCGCCGCCGACACCCACGACCGCGACGGGGCGTCACCCCTGCTGCACACCGCCGCCGCAGTGGGTGTCCGCCACCTCTGGGCCGACAAGGCCTACCGAGGCGACCTCGTCACCCGGACACGAGACAACCTCGGCATCACCATCGAGATCGCCACCGAACCCAGCAAAGGCAAGGGCTTCCAGGTCGTGCCCCGACGATGGGTGGTCGAGCGGACGTTCGCCTGGATCAGCCGCCGACGCCGCTGCGCCCGCGACTACGAACGCCTACCCGACCACCACGAAGCCATCGTCTACTGGGCCGCCATCATCCAGATGAGCCGACGACAAGCCCACATGACCTACCACAAACCCCAACACCAGGTTCAGAAACAGGCTCTATACAAAAAACGATAAGAAGGGGCCCTTCCTTACAGGCGGAGCAGCATCCGGACGTTGCCGAGCGTGTTCGGCTTCACCCGTTCCAGGTCGAGGAACTCGGCGACACCCTCGTCGTACGAGCGGAGCAGCTGCTCGTACACGGCGTGCGGGACCGGCGCCCCGTCGATCTCGACAAAACCGAAATTGCCGAAGAACCCGGTCTCGAAGGTGAGCACGAAGACCCGGGCAACGCCGACCTCGCGCGCGATCGCCAGCAGCTTCGCCACGATCCGCTGGCCGATCCGGTGGCCCCGCCACTGCGGATGCACCGCGACCGAGCGGATCTCGGCCAGGTCCTCCCACATCACGTGCAGCGCGCCGCAGCCGAGGACCGTGCCGTCGGTGGGATGCACCGCGACCCAGAACTCCTGCACGTCCTCGTAGAGCGTGACCAGCGGTTTGCTGAGCATCCGCCGGCCGCCGCGGTACGTCTCGATCAGGTCCCGGATCTGTCGTACGTCGGCGGTCCGGGCCCGTCGGACGACCAGCTCCGTGGTCACCGCGCCGGCCCTGCCGTTCTCCGGCGCTCCCGCGTCGGTCATTCCGCCGGCTCCACACAGGGGCCGTCGCGCCACCAGGGCTCCAGCAGCTCCAGCACCTCGTCGCCGAACGGGTTCACCCCGGGGCCGGCGGCGAGCGCGTGCCCGAGGTGCACGTGCAGGCACTTCACCCGGCCCGGCATGCCACCGGCCGAGATGCCCTCGATCTCCGGCACCTGACCGATCGCCTCCCGCCGGGCCAGGTAGTCGCGGTGCGCCGCCAGGTAGCGGTCGGCCAGCTCCGGGTCGGCGGCCAGCCGCTCGGCCATCTCCCGCATCACCCCGGCGGACTCCAGCCGACTGCAGCCGGCCGTGGCGCGCGGGCAGGTCAGGTAGAACAGGGTCGGGAACGGGGTGCCGTCGGCCAGCCTCGGCGTCGTCTCCACCACGTCCGGCAGCCCGCACGGGCAGCGGTGTGCCACCGCCTGGGTGCCGCGCGGGGTACGCCCCAACTGGGCGCCCACCACCGCCAGGTCCCGCTCGGTCGCCGGCTCGCGCACCGGCGGCGGCACCTCCGCCGCGGCCGTCTGCTCCACCGGCAGGCCCGGCTGGTCCACCGGTACGCCCGGCGAGGTCTCCGAAGAATTCACTGTCCGGCCTGTTCCGACTCGTTGGCCGCCTGCACGCTCGACCAGAGGGTGTCGTACCAGGGCTCGGCCGCGCCCTGCTCGGCGGCCTTCGCCTCGGTGGCGGCCTCGCGGGCGGCGCCGTCGTGATCGGTCAGCACCACCAGCGGCACCTCACCGGGCAGCACCATGTAGAACCGCTCCCTCGCCTGGATCTTGACGTACTCCGGGTCGTCCCAGAGCGCGGCCTCCTCCTTGAGGTCACCGATGAGTTCGCGCTGGGCCCGCAGGTCCGCCTCCATCCGGGCGATGTCGGACTGCTGGTTGAGATAGACCCGGACCGGATAGGTGTAGGCCAGGGCGAGGGCGACCAGGACGCCGATCAGGACCGCGACCCGGCCGGTGTAGCGGCGGGGCGGGGCGGCGGAGGTGCGTTTCACCGCCCGGGGGGTGCCGGTCCGGCGGGCGGCGCCGGGACGGTTGCCCGACCGGGGGCCTTCCGCGCCGCGGCCGGCGCCCGCGGTGCGGGTGGCGGTCGAGCGGGTCGAGCCGGTCGACCGGGTGGTACCCAGTCGCGGCTCGGCCCGCCCGCTGAGCTCGCGGGAGACCGGACGGCCGGCCCGGACACCCCGGCCCGGCCGCCGGGCCGGGCCCTGCCCGCTCGGCGTACGGCGTTGCGTCATCGCCGTCGCACCCCTCCCCCGAGCCCTACGTCGTCACGCCGAACGGTAACGCGGGAAGGCGCTCGCGCCCGCGTACCGCGCCGCGTCGGCCAACTCCTCCTCGATCCGGAGCAGCTGGTTGTACTTCGCCACCCGGTCGGAGCGGGCCGGTGCGCCGGTCTTGATCTGCCCACAGCCCATCGCCACCGCCAGGTCGGCGATCGTGGTGTCCTCGGTCTCCCCGGAACGGTGGCTCATCATGCACTTGAAGCCGGCCCGGTGCGCCAGGTCGACCGCCTCGAAGGTCTCGGTCAGCGACCCGATCTGGTTCACCTTGACCAGTACGGCGTTCGCGGCGCGCTCGGCAATACCCCGGGCGATCCGCTGCGGGTTGGTGACGAACAGGTCGTCACCGACGATCTGGATCCGCTCGCCGACCGAGGAGGTGAGGCCGGTCCAGCCGGCCCAGTCGTCCTCGGCCAGCGGGTCCTCGATCGACACGATCGGGTAGTCGTCGAGCAGCTTGTGGTAGTAGGCGGTCATCTCGTCCGCCGTCTTCGACCCGCCCTCGAAGGTGTAGGTGCCGTCGGAGTAGAACTCGGTGGCGGCCACGTCGAGCGCGAAGACGATGTCGGTGCCGAGCCGGTAGCCGGCCTTCTCGACCGCCTCGCCGATCAGGTCGAGCGCGGTGGAGTTGGTCGGCAGGTCGGGGGCGAAGCCGCCCTCGTCGCCGAGCCCGGTGCTCAGGCCCTTCTTCTTCAGCACCGACTTGAGGGTGTGGTAGACCTCGGCACCGGAACGCAGCGCGTCCCGGAAGGTGGGGGCGCCGATCGGCGCGATCATGAACTCCTGCACGTCGACGTTGGAGTCGGCGTGCGCGCCACCGTTGAGGATGTTCATCATCGGCACCGGCAGCAGGTGGGCGTGCGGGCCGCCCAGGTAGCGGAAGAGGCTCAGTCCGCTGCTCTTCGCCGCCGCCTTCGCCACCGCCAGCGAGACGCCGAGGATGGCGTTCGCGCCGAGTTCCGACTTGTCGTCGGTGCCGTCGATGTCGAGCATCTTCTGGTCGATCAGCCGCTGCTCGCTGGCCTCGTACCCGATGAGCTGGTCGACGATGCGGTCCTCGATGTTGGCGACGGCCTTCTCCACACCCTTGCCGCCGTACCGGTCCTTGTCGCCGTCGCGCAGCTCCAGCGCCTCGAAGGCTCCGGTGGACGCGCCGGACGGCACCGCGGCCCGGCCGACCGTGCCGTCATCCAGTCCGACCTCGACCTCGACGGTCGGATTGCCACGCGAGTCCAGAATCTCCCGGGCGACGATCACCTCGATGGTGGCCACTGTCCTGCTCCTCAGTAGTCGATAACGGTCCATCGGTTTGTCGATGGTGGTGGCGTCCCCGTCGCGACGGTGCGGCGCAGGCCCCGTCGGGAAAGCCTATCGGGCCGCCTGGCGCCCGCGTGCGCTGGCCGGTGACCTCGGCGGGCGTCGGTGGCCGCCACCGACATTTCCGGACGTCCCGCACGACAAGTGGGAACCGGTTTGCGCGCGCTTGACCCGATCGACAAGGCTGTTGCCCATGCCGGCTGTGTCACTCTCACTCCGGGTACTCACGGGGGCCATCATCACCGCACTGACCATCTCAGGGTGTCAGACCCTGGACGACGCGGGTCGGGTGATCGGCCGGGCCGACCTGGTCAACGACCTCGCCGCCCGGCTGGACCGGTCGAACGAGCTCACCTACTCGGCCGACTACCAGCTGCCGGGCGGCCGTACCGCGTCGATCTCGCAGTCCCAGGACCCGCTGCGTGCGGCGTACGTCTATCCAGGCGGCAAGCTGACCGTCACCGCTGACGCGACGATGGAGTGCGACACCGGCGGGAAGAAGCCGACCTGCACGCTGACCGCCCCACCCGCGCCGAACAGCAAGCCGGCGGTCACGGTCTACTCCGAGATGAACAAGCGGGGTCTGGTCACTCCGCCGGTGGTGGTGGGGCTGCTCACCGCCGCCGCTCTCGACCCGGAGGCGGTCATCAAGCAGAACGACACCACGGTCGCCGGCCGGCACGCCACCTGCGTACGGGTGCAGGGGCTCAGTGACGCGGCGGCGAGCGCCTTCGACGCCTGCATCACCAGCGAGGGCACACTGGGCAGCTTCACCGGTACGGTCGACGGCGCGGACCTCGAGGTGACCATGAGCCGCTACCGCGAGGCGGTGGAAACCGGCGTCTTCGAGATGCCGGTCGGTGCCGGGGTGGTCGACCGGCGGCCCACGCAGCAGGAGTGACCCGGGCGTCGGCCCCGGTACGATCGCACCGGGGCCGACGTCGATCAGGGTCGGTGGCGGTCACGGGGTGGCCGCGATGCCCTCCATGCCGGTGGTGATCTGACCCTCGTTGACGGCCTGCGGCAGGCCGGTCGCGGTGGTGACCAGCCGGAGCGCGCCGTCGTCGAGAACCTCGAAGCCCTGTACGGTCCCGGCCGCACCGTTCTGCACGTACAGGAAGCCGCCGCTGGTGGTCATGTCGATGGTGCCACCGTCACCCTTGGCCGCGACCGCGGCGATCAGCACGACCTGCCCGTCGTCGCCGATCCGGTAACTGCTGATCGTCGAACTGCCGGCGTTGGCCACGTAGTAGAACTCGCCGACCCGCTGGATCCAGCAGCTGGCCATCTGGCCGTTCGGCACCGCCGGGCCGACCGCGCTCAACTTGCCGTTCTCCGCGTCGAGCTCGTACCGGATCACCGCGTTGGTCGCGGCCAGGGTGACCATCACGCCGCCGCGGTGGTCGAAGGTGAAGCCGAACGGCATGCCGTCGGCGGGGTTGCCGACCGGCTCCTTAGAGAGCTGACCGCCACGCTCGATCCGGAACGCGTCGATGACGTCGTGGCTCTTGGTGGTCACCAGCACGACCTCGCCCTCCGGGTCGATACCCACCTGGGCAGGCGCGTCCCCGAACGGCGGCGGGTTGGGGTTGTCCAGGCCGAGCGAGCGCTGGGCACCACGGATCGGGTGCAGTTCGTCGTCGTCCAGCCGGTAGCCCTGGACGACCCCCTCGCCGCCGGCGTTCAACACGTAGACGAGGTCGTCGTGCACGTCGAGGCTGACCGGCAGCAGGCCACCGGACCAGATCACCTGGAGGCGTTCCAGCTCGGTGCCCTTGACCCGGAACAGGGTCACGGTGTTGCTGCCGGCATTCACCGCGAAGAGCAGCCCGTCCCGGTAGACCAGGGAACTCTGCGACGCCAGCGGGTCGACCGGCGGGTTCAGCGTGCTCCCACCCAACCCGCCGGTGGCGAATTCGTCACTGAAGGTGAGTACCCCGGCGCCGTCACGCTCGTAGACCCGGATCGAGTTGCCGAGGAAGTTGTTGGTCTGGACGAAGACGAGTCCCTCGGTGGTGCCGCCGCGCCGTGATGGCCCGTCGGAAGCGGACGCGGGTCCGGCCACGCCGAGCGTGCCGGCGAGGCTGACAAGGGCAGCAACGATCATCCCTTTTCGAAGCATGATCCGCCTTTCTGATGCCTGGGCAGGGTATGAGAAAGTTCTTCTCATTTGCAGGCTAGGCAGGTGCTTGACCGGTTGGTCAGCGTTTACCCGATCGAGGCGAGAGACGGCCGTGCCACCTCCCGAACCGTCTCCTGAGCCGGATCGGCCCGGCTGTCCGGCCGACCGCCACCACCTCCACCCGGTCCGGTTCCAGATCGGCGGGGCCCGCGCCGCTACCGACCGCCGTCACCGTCGCCCGGCTCGACAAGTCCCGGCCTGACGAGTCCCGTCTCGTAGGCGAGAACCACCGCCTGGGCGCGGTCCCGGAGGGCGAGCTTGGCGAAGATCCGTGCGACGTGCGTCTTCACGGTCGCCTCACTGAGAAACAACGCGGCGGCCAGTTCGGTGTTGGAGAGGCCACGGCCGAGCAGGGCCAGCACCTCCAGTTCCCGCGGGGTCAGCAGGTCGAGTCTCCGGGCGGTCGGCGTGCCGGGGTCACGGCGTACCGCCGAGGGCGGGTGCGGTTGACCGGCCCGCCGTACGCCGGTGCCGCCGCCGGGCACGGTCCCGGTGACCGGCCCCGGGCGGTCGTCGGTGCTGGCGAAGCGTTCGACCAGCCGCCGGGTGATCGAGGGGGCCAGCAGGGCGTCACCGGTGTTGACCAGGCGTACCGCCGCGGCGAGGTGCGCCGGCGTGACGTCCTTGAGCAGGAAGCCGCTGGCCCCGGCCGCGAGAGCGGCGTAGACGTACCGGTCGAGGTCGAAGGTGGTCAGCATGATCACCCGACAGTCCGGGGACTCGGCCATGATCCGCCGGGTGGCCTCCACGCCGTCCATGTTCGGCATCCGGACATCCATCAACACGACGTCCGGTCGCAGCTCACGCGCTGCCGCGACCGCCTCGGCACCGTCGGCGACCTCCCCCACCACGTCCAGGCCACGGGCGGTCAGGATCAGCCGGAAACCGGTACGGACCAACGCCTGGTCGTCGGCGACCAGAATCCTGGGGGTCGGCTCGACCGTCCCCTCATCCATCGCCACTCCCCGCTCCACCCCGGCCGTCCAGCGGGATCCGGGCCCGGACCCGGTAACCCCCGCCGAGCCGCCGGCGCGCGTCCAGCTCGCCACCGTAGACCGCGACCCGTTCCCGGAGCCCCAGCAGGCCCCGCCCGGCACCGGAGCGGTCGCCGCCGGTCGTCGCGCGAGCCGACCCGTGGCGTCCGGTACCGGCGTCCGCGGGCCCGGGCGGCGCCGTACCCGGGCGGCGTACGCCGGGCCGACCGCCGGACAGCACGCTGGGGCCGCTGTCGAGCACCTCCACCCGCAGGTAGCGGGCCGCGTACCGGATGGTCACCTCGGCCCTGTCCCCGGAGCCGTGCCGCAACGCGTTGGTCAGCGCCTCCTGCACGATCCGGTACGCCGTCACGTCGATCCCCGCCGGCAGCGGAACCGGCTCGCCGGAGATCCGCACCTCCACCGGCAACCCGGCGAACGCGATCCGGTCGACCAGCGGGCTGAGCTGCCCCAGGCTCGGCTGCGGCGCCAGCCCACCGTCCTCGGCCGGATCGTCCCCGTCCGCGGCCGGGGCGAGCAGTCCCAGCAGGTGCCGCAGCTCGGTCATCGCGTCCCGGCCGGCGCCCTCGACGGCCCGCAGCGCGGCCGCCGCCTCGTCGGGCATCGTGGCCAGCACCTCCCGGGCCGCCCCGGCCTGGACCACCATCAGGCTCACGTTGTGGCTGACGATGTCGTGCAGCTCCCGGGCGATCCGCGCCCGCTCGGCCTCGACCGCCGTCCGGGCGGCACTCTCCCGTTCCCGCTCGACCAACCAGCCCCGTTCCGCGACGACCCGGCGGTACCGTCGTCGGGCCCGCACCAGCGCCACCGCCAACCACAGCAGGACGGCGCCGGCGACGACGAACCCGGCCAACGACCAGCCCGTCCCGGAATCCCACATGGCACCACCCTGGCAGCCCGCCGCGCCGTCCGCGTCATCCCGGGGCGGCAACGCGGTACATCCCGGGGATGAGGTGACGGCAGGTTACCTCCCCGGGCTGACGCCGACCCCGGGCCCGGCTCCTACCGTCAGGTCATGACCAGCGACGAGAGCATCAGCCGACCGGCGGCCGTGCAGCTGACCGACGTACGCAAGGAGTACCGCGGGACCGTGGCGCTCGACGGCGTCTCGCTGCGGATCCACGCCGGGGAGGCCGTCGCCGTGATGGGCCCGTCGGGCTGCGGCAAGTCCACGCTGCTGAACATGGTGGCCGGGCTGGACCGGCCGACCTCGGGGTCGGTCGTCGTGCACGGCGAGGACCTGGGACGGCTCGACGAGACCGGGCTGGCACTGTTCCGGCGCCGCCGGATCGGCATGATCTTCCAGTTCTTCAACCTGCTGGACGACCTGCCGGCGCTGGACAACGTGGCACTGGCCGCACAGCTCACCGGTACCCCGGCCGCACAGGCCCGCCGGCGTGCCCTGGAACTCCTCGACGAACTCGGCATCGCCGACCGCCGGGACAGCTATCCGGCGGTACTCAGCGGCGGTGAACGGCAGCGGGTCGCGGTCGCCCGGGCGCTGATGAACCGGCCCGCCCTGCTGCTCGCCGACGAACCCACCGGCGCCCTGGACAGTCAGGCCGGCGAGCAGGTGATGGACCTGTTGCTCGACCTCAACCAGATCGGTCAGACCCTGCTGCTGGTGACCCACGACCAGCGGCTGGCGACCCGGTGCGCCAGCCGGGTGGTCGAGTTCGCGGACGGCCGGGTGGCCGGCGAGCGGACCCTGGAGCGGACATGAGCGGACGCGGTGGGGAGTCGGGCACGGGTGGACGTGGCGAGGAGACGGGCATGAGTGGACGCGGTGGGGAATCGGGCGTGCGTGGACACGGCGGGGAGTCGGCATGAGCGCGGTGTGGCGGGCGGCCCGGGCGGGCGTACGTAGGCGCCGGTTGCAGACCACGGTGATCGGTCTTGTCGTGTTCTTCTCCACGGCGACGATCGTGGTCGCGCTGGCGCTGCTGGACGCCTCGTCGGCCCCCTTCGACCGGGCCTTCGCGCACCAGCGTGGCGCGCACCTCGTCGCGACGTTCGACTCGACCGGAGTGTCCGGGCAGCAGCTCGTCCAGGCCGCCGGGCAGCCGGGGGTCGAGGCGGTCGCCGGGCCGTTCACACAGGCGGTACTGAACCTGACGGCGGACGCCGGTTCCGGCCTGGCGGCGGGTCCGCTGATCGTGGTGGGGCGGGCCGATCCGGCCGGCCCGGTGGACCGGGTCAACCTCTGGACCGGCCGGTGGGCCACCGGACCGGGCGAGATCGTGCTCGACCGGATGCCCGCGCCGGCCGGCCAGCCGTCGCCGTTTCCGCTCGGCGAGCGGTTCACCGTCAGCGACGGTACGACGTTCACGATCGTCGGGTACGCGTACAGCATGAGCGGGACGGCCGCTGGCTGGGTCTCCCCGGAACAGGCCGCACTGCTCCGCCCGACCGCGGTGCAGATGCTCTACCGGTTCACCCACGCGTCCACCGGCGCCGAGGTGGACGCCGGACTGGCCGCCGTCACCGGTGGCCTGGCACCGGACACGCTGGTCGCCACGCAGTCGTACCTGGTGGTGAAGAAGGCCGCGGCGGCCGGGCCGGGAGTGTTCGTGCCGTTCCTGGCGGTCTTCGGGATCCTCGGCCTGGTGGTGGCGGTCCTGATAGTCGGCAACGTGGTCAGCGGTGCGGTGGTTTCCGGATTCCGGCACATCGGTGTACTCAAGGCGCTCGGCTTCACCCCGGGCCAGGTGCTCGCCGTCTACCTGGTGATGGTCTGCGTACCGGCGGTCGTCGGCTGTCTGCTCGGCGCCCTCCTCGGCAACCTGGCCGCCCGGCCGCTGCTGTTCAGCGCGTACCAGAGTCTCGGTTTTGACCTGGGCGACCTGCCGGTGCCGCTCTGGGTCGACGCCACGGTGCTGCTCGGCGTACCGGCGGTGGTGGTCCTGGCGGCGCTGCTGCCCGCCAACCGCGCCCGGCGGTTGTCGGCGGCGGAGGCGATCAGCGCAGGCAGCGCACCCCGGACCGGGCGCGGACTACGGGTGCAGCGCTGGCTCGGCGGGACCCGGCTGCCCCGGCCGGTCAGCCTCGGGCTGGGCCTGCCGTTCACCCGGCCCGGACGGACCGTCCTGACCATGGCCGCCGTCCTGCTCGGGGTCACCACGGTCACCTTCGCCACCGGCCTGACCAGCACGGTGACCCGGTACGCCGACGCCACCGACGGCAACGACGCGGTCGGGGTACGGGCCCGCGACAGCACCTCGTTCGGCGGCACCCGGTCGACGCTGACCGACCCGCAGATCGAGGCGCTGCTACGCGGGCTACCCGGTACGGCCCGGGTCACCGTCAACCTCACGGTGACCTTCTCGCTGGTCGGCTCCACCCAGCCGGTGACGGTGAACTTCCTGCGCGGTGACGTCGACGCCCCGGGTTACCCGGAGCAGATCGTCGAGGGACGCTGGCTGGCCCGGCCGGGCGAACTCGTGTTGCCGTCCGAACTGCTGAGGGAACGGGGACTGGCCGTCGGGGACTCCGTCGTACTGGAACTCGGCGGGCGGCGGAACACCGCGACGATCGTCGGCGAGATCCTGGGCGGCCCGATCGGCGGACCCGCCATGCTCGCCGACTGGCAGACGTTCCACCTGCTCGCACCGGACCACCGGTTCGCCAACCACGAGTTGCTCTACCAGGTGGCGCTCACTCCCGGCACCGCCATCCCGAGTTACGTCGCCGCGGTCGCCGCCGCCGACCCGGGGCTGGACGCCTGGAACAACAGCGGCGGGGACGACTTCACCGTGGCCGCGGTCAGTCTCGCGGTGGTGCTGACCCTGATGCTGGGCACCGTCACCGCCCTCGGGGTCTTCAACACGGTGGTGCTGGAGACCCGGGAACGCCGTCGCGACCTCGGCATGCTCAAGTCCATCGGAATGACTCCCCGGCAGGTCACGGCGATGATGGTGACCGCGATGGCGGCCCTGGGTCTGGTCGCCGGGCTGTTCGGCATCCCGGTCGGGGTGCTCGCGCACCACCTGATCGTGCCGGTCGCGGCGGACGCGGCGCAGATCGGCGTCGCGAAACTCCTGCTCGACGTCTGGCAGGGTCCGGTGCTCGGCGTCCTGGCCCTGGCCGGACTGGTGATCGCGGTACTCGGCGCGTTCCTCCCGGCCCGCCGGGCGGCGCGGCTCACCATCGCGGACGTGCTGCACAACGAGTGAGTCCGGAGCCGACCGGCGAACGGCGGCGACCGCGCGGGCCCGACGGGCCGGCCGGTCGCCGCCGTCCGTCGTTCAGCTGACCCCGGCGCCGACCGTGGACGTCACCAGGCGTCGAGGTCGGCGCCGTCCAGCCCGAGCAGGGCGGGCAGGTGCCGGGGCGGCGGGGAGCCGTGCGCGAGCATCGCGTCGTGCCACTCGCGGAGTGGTACGCCGGACGGCCGGCGCGCGGCGACCTCGGCGACCTGGGTGTAGCCGACGAAGTACGTCGAGAGCTGGGTCGAGGTGAGCAGCGCCCGCCGCCACTTGCCGGTCGCCTCGCCCTCCTCCTGGAAGCCCCGCCCGATCATCAACTCCAGCCCGTCGGCCTCGGTCATCCCCTCGCAGTGCACGAGCTGGTCGAGAATCGCATTGATGGTCATCCGGAGCTGCATCTTGAGCTGCTGCAACCGGACCGCCAGGCCGCCGAAGCCACGCTCGGCCATCACCTGCTCGGCGTAGACCGCCCAGCCCTCGACGAACGGACCGGAGTGGCCGAGCGCCCGGACCCGGCTGCTGCCCCGGTAGCGCCGGGCGTGCGCCAACTGGAGGAAATGACCCGGCATCGCCTCGTGCACCGTCAGGTTCCGGACCATGTGGTTGTTGTATTCGCGGTAGAACGACCGGATCCGGTCGGCCGGCCAGTCGGCCGGAGTTGGCGCGATGCAGTAGAACGTCGGCACGTCGGCGGTCTCCAGCGGGCCGGGCGCGTCGCAGTACGCGACCGCCACCCCCCGGTCGTGCTCCGGCATCTCCTTGATGACACAGGGATCGTCCACCAGGGACACCAGTTCGGCGTCGGCCACGAAGTCGGTCGCCTCGTCCAGGGTCACCTTCGCCAGCGGCACGATCGAAGCGTCGTCCGGGTGCTCGTCGGCGAGCAGCCGCAGCGCCTGGCGTACCGCGTCGTCGGAGGCCGGGCCACCGACCAGCTCGACGGCCGCCGCGCGGATCTCCCCGGTGACCCGCTCCAGGTTGGCCCAGGCCCGCTCCAGCACCTCGCGGGCGGACAGTTCGGTGTCCAGGGTGTGCCAGAGCCGGGCCTCCCAGAGCCGACGGCCCAGCCTCGGATCGCGGCCCGGTCCGGCGTCGTCGTGCAGGCCGGCGCGCAGCCAGTCGGCGAATCCGGCCAGTTCGCGTGCCGCCACCTCGGCGGCCGGCTGCACCGTGCCGCGCAGCCCCGGCTCCCGGTCGAGCAGCGCCGGAAGCTGGTCGCGCAGCAGCGCCGCCGCGCCGTCGTACTGGCCGGCCGCCGTCTCGGCGTGGATCCGGGGCATGTCGCGGAGCAGCGCCCGGGCCGTGGCCAGCGCGTCGGGTACGGCGGCCAGTCGGCCGGCCAGGCTGGTCAGCCGTACGTCGGCCGGGGCGAACGGCCGGGTCAGCAGTTCGTTCAGCAGGTGGGCGGGGTTGTGCGCGATCGGGTTCCACTCGTGCGAGCGGACCTCGGTCAGCTCGAAGAGCCCCCGGTCGACCAGCGCGGAGAGCACCGCGTGGTCCACCCGTTCCGCCGTCGGCAGCTCCTCGGCCTCCACCTCGGAGAGCGCGTGGGCGGCGTCCCGGAGCATCGTCACCCGCCCGGTCACCGCGTCGGCGGACCAGTCCGGAAGCTGGTCGTCGGAGCCGTGCTCGCCGACCGAGGAGGCCAGGGCCGGGTCGGTGGCCAGCAGCGCATCGACGATCCGCTCGGCCAGTGGAACAAATGGTGGCATGCGCAGAACCTAACCGATCAGGCGGACGAAAACGTAAGGACCGGACCGCCGGCGGGCCCGGGAGGTGTGGTCCGGGACTACCATCGGACGCCGTGACGCGACCGGGCCGGCTGACGCGACGTGAACGCGATGCGGTGCGGCAGGCGGACGTCGGCTGGCTGGCCGGCCATCTCGACGCGACGGAGGAACTTCCGTCCGCGCTGGTCGCGACCCTGCTCCGGCACGACGACCCCGGACTGCGTCACCTGGCGCTGAGCCACCTCGACGCCCGGACCCGACAGGCCGGGCGGCACGGGTCCGAGCTGGGGCGGCTCGCCACGCTGCTGCCGGAGACCGTGCTCGGGCCGCCGGAGAGCGCACTCGTCCAGGCCGGGCTGTACCAGCGGCTGGGCCGACACCTGCCGCCGGCACGTCGCCCGGAGTGGCGTACCGCCGACCTGCCGGTACCGGTGCGGATCGCCTGGCTCCGGGCCGAGATCCTCCAGCATCCGGAGGTGCTCCGTCGGGAACAGCCGGGCGAGCTGCTCCACCGCGCGGTGGAGCAGCTCAACCTCGTCGACGCGTACCGGCCGGAGGAGCTGGTCCGGGAGCTGGTGGCCAGCGGTGTCGGGGTGCTGCACGCGACCGCGTTGCGGCTGGTCCGGGACGGGCTGCGCGACGCGTTGCTCGCACCCGCCCGGGCCCGGGAGCACCTCGTCGGACTGCTCGACACCCCGGACGTCGCGGTCGCCGCCGGTACGCTGCGCGAACTCGCCGAGCCGTGGGCCGCCGCCGGCCCGCTCCCCCGGGAACGGCTACGTCGGTTCCTCACCGCCACCCGGTCCGCACCGGACGGTACGCGATCGCCGGTCGTCGCCACGGTGGACGCCGGACTGCTGGCCGCGGCCCGGCACGGGCACGGCGACCTGCTCTGGGAGGTGGTCGCCGAACCGGCCATGCCGCCGGAGTCCCGCCGGTCGGCCCTGGCGATGCTCGGTGAACTCGCCGTCGGCGCGGATGTTCCCGACCTGACCGGTACGGCACGCGTCGATCCGCTGCTCTTCGGCGACGCGGTGTTCCGGTGCCTCCGGGCGATGCACCGACGCGGGGTCTTTCCCGACGAGGCCGCCGCACCGTCCATCGTGGAGATCGCACTCGCCGACCACGGCGTCGCGGCGGCCGAGTTCGCCACCATCGCCTTCCCCTGTCGACGCGCGGCGGTCGCGGCCCTGCTGGCGGCGCCGCCCGACGATCCGTCCTGGCCCCGCAGGCTGGCCCTGCTGGTCGCCCTCGCCGGACAGGGCGACGACACCCTTCCGGTCGGCGAGGCGGTCACCGCCGCCCTGGCCACCGCACGGCGACCGGAGCCCTTCCTCGCCGCGATCCGTACGCTGCGGTACGCCGCCGCCGAGCCGGTGGTCGTCGACATGTTGCCGGTGGCTCCCGAGGCGGCCCTGGACACCCTCGCCGCGATCGGCGGACCACGGACCGTGGCCGCCCTGACCGAACGACTGGGCCTGACCGACATCCTCACCGGCCCGGACCGCACCGACGCCGCCACCACCGGTCCGGCCGCCACCACCGAGCCGGCGCGTGCCACCGGCCCGACCGCCACCACCGAGCCGGCGAGTGCCACCGACCCGGCCGGTGCCCGGTCGGCCCGCACCGTCGGTGGCGTCGCGGCGTACCTGCGTCCGGTCCGGCACCGGGCCCTCGAACTGCTGTGGCACCTGACCGGAGACCCCCGACGGCGACGGGCGCTGCTCGCCCGACTCGACCCGCGTGACGTACCGGAGCGGATCGCCCGCGACCTCGGCGGGCCCGACCGGCGGGAACTGGCGCTGCTGGCGGCCGACGCCGACCCCGCCCGGCCCGTCGAGGTGCTGCTGCGGCTCGCCGCCAACGGCGACGCCGACGCCGTACCGGCCATCGCCGGCCTACTGCTGCGGATCGTCACGGAACTCGCGGCGTCAACCCGGCCGGACGCCCCGGTACGTCCCGGCGCCGACCGCAGGACCGACTGGGACGAATCACCCAGACGGCGGTCCGACGGGTGGTCACCCGCCGATCCCGTGGTCCCCGACAAGGTGGTCCGGGCCATCCACGCACTCGGCCGCCGACTGCACCAGCGGGGCAGGATCCGACCGGTCTGCCTGCTCGACCCGGCGACCTCGGACGAGGCCGGGCACGCACTCGTCGCGACCGTCGGGTTGGACCTGCTCCACCGTCCCGGACTCACCGCTGCCGAGCAGGTCATCCTGCTGACGCTGCTGGCCGGCACCCGCCGCACCGGCACCCGGGCCGGGATCCTGCGACTGCTCCGCCACCCCGACCGGCAGGTACGCCGACACGCCATCCCGCTGCTCGTCGGAGACGGGTCCGGCGACGACGCCGAGGCGCTCTCCGCCACCCTGATCGCGCTGACCCGCGACCGCGACCCGGAGACCGTACGGCAGGCGCTGGTGGTGCTCGGCCAGGTCCGGGCCAGGTGGGCGGCACCGGCGATCGCGGCCGGACTCGACCATCCCGCGATGAGCGTGAAGAAGACCGCCGCCTCGGCACTGGCCGACGCCGGTACGCCCGCCGCCGTACCGAAACTGGTGTTCTGGCTCGGTCACCACGACAACCCCGGTTTCCGTACGGCCCTGGTGGCGGCACTGCGGGCGATTCTCGGTGCCGCGTACCCGGCCACCGTCCTCGCGGCGGCCGAACAGCCCCGCGACGACCGTTCCCGCGTGCTGCTGCTGGACGCGCTGGACCGGCTGCTGTCGGCAGGTGCGGTCAACGCGCTCGCCGAACAGCGGTCCCCGGTGGCGTCGACCCTGCTCGGCCGGATCGCCACCGGCCGGTTGACCCTCGGCACCGGCAGTGTCACCGAACTGGCCGAGCAGTTCGCGGCCTACCGGATCGCCGCACCGGCCGAGCCGCCGACGCCACCCGCCGATCCGCCCGACCCCGACGTCGACGCGCTGGTGCGGGGCGGTTGGCAGCCGGTGGTCGCGATGCGGATCGTGGCCCGGCACGGCCGGCGGCCGGACCGACTGACCGCCGCGGACCGCGACCGGTTGCGTCCGATGCTGGCGGACTGGTTGCGCCTGGCCGGGCAGCGGCCGGCCGAGCTGCGCCAGATCGTGCGACTCGCCCTGGCCGTCTGCCCCGCGCCGTGGTCGGCCGACGAGGTCAGGGTCTTCGCCGGGACGACCGGCGTCCTGCTCACCGCCCTGTCCGACGCCGTCACGCAGCCGGCCGCGAGCGCGGAGACGGGCGCGACCGCGGCGACCGGCGCGACCGGGAAAACCGGCGCGACTGAGGAGACCGACGCCAACGGGGAGACCGGCGCGAGCGTGGGGACCGGTACCGCCTCACCGACCGGCCCGGCTCCACGGACCGGCACGACGCCGACCGGCACGTCACCGGGTGGCGGCCCGGACGACGCCACCGGCGTACCCGAGTGGGACGTGATCCTCGCGGTGCTCGACGCGGTGGCGCCGACGCTGCACCCGGCCCAGGCACTCGGTATCGCCACCCGGCTCCGTACGCTTCCGCCACCCACCGGCGGTGCCGGGTGGCTCGGCGTACTCCGCCGGTACGGGGCGGTGCTGACCCGGCCCGACGTCGAGCGGGCGCTCGTGGCGGCGCAGTCCGGTCCCGACCCGTGGCGGGCGGAGCGCGCCATCCTCCGTACGGCGTTCGTCGTCGACGACGCCGCCCCGGCCCCGCCCGACGACCCGACGGTCGGGGCCGGGACCGCCGACTGGCGTCGGGGCATCAGTCTGGCGGTACGGAGCCCGGAGGCACTGGCCACCTTCCGGGCCGGCGACGCCTACCCGGTCCCGGCACGGGAACGCCTGGCCGGCCTGATCGAGGTCTTCTCCTCGGCGCCCCCGGCGGTACGCCCCACGCTGCTGGACTGGCTGGAGGCCCTGCAGCCGATCGGCGCACCGCCCTGGACCCGGGCCGAGCCGGCCCGGCCCACGGGATTGACACCCCGCGCCCCGCAGCTCACCGACCTCGACCAGCCGCGCTCGGCCAGCCAACGGGAACGACTGCTCGACATGTTGGACTCGGCCGGTGCCGACCGCCGCGACAGTGCGGCGGCCCAGCTGATCCGCTGGCCCGAGCCGGAGATCAGGCAGGCGGTACTCCGGGCGTACCTGAACGGGCGGATCGAGGTACCGGCCGTCGCCGATCTCGCGGAAGCCCTGGCCACCAGTGATCCGGCCGAACTGCCGACCGGTGACCCGGATGGCGCGGGTTCCGCCGAGCCGGTCCGCGAACGGGTCGCCCGGGTCGCCGTACACCTCGCGCCGGCCGATCTGCGCCGCCTGACACCGATGCTGCTGACCTGGTGGGAACAGGGCGGACCGGCCGTCCGGGCGGCCGTCGAAGAGGCGCTGCACAGCCGTCCCGGGGACGCCGACCGGCTCGCGGAACACCTGCACGACCGCCTGGCAGCCGGCGCCTGGGGCTTCCTCGACCTGCTCGCCGGTCGACCCCTGCTCCGTACCCCGGCCCTGGCCGAGCTGCGACGACGGCTCCGCGCCGAGCGGGGTCCGGAAGCCGCCGACCGCCTGGTCCTGGTGACCGGTCCGCTCACCACCGGCCCGGACGGCACCGCCGGGCCGGACACCACGCCCGCACGGGCGACCGCCGGGCAGGCCACCGCCGGGCAGGGCACCGCCGCCACACCGGCGATCGGCGGGCGGGGCACCAGCGCCGAGCCGGCCCGGCGGGCCCGGCCGCCACAGCCGGCCGGACCCTCCCAGCCGGAACTGGTCAGCCTGGTCCGGACCGGTCACCCGGAACAGGCCCGGCGGGCCCTCGGTCGGCTCGCCGAGACGTGGGAGGAGCCCGGCCGGACGGCCCGGAGACCCGCCGCGCGGCCGGACCCCGAACCGGCGGACCTGCTGGCCGAGCTGCTCCGTCACCCCGAGCGCCGGCTCCGGGCGTACGCGCACCGGATCGGTCGCCGGGTCCTGGACCGGACGACGTACCTCGAACACAGCACGGTACTGCTCGGCGACACCGAACCGGAGATCGTCCGTACGGCGACCCGGGCGCTCTGCCACGCGACGTACCGGCCCGCGATCCCCGCCGTCGTCACCCTGCTCGCCCACGCCGACCCGACGGTCCGCAGAACCGCCGCGGACGGTCTCCGACTGTTCGGACCGTCGGCGGTTCCCGCGCTCCGGCACGCGGCCGGCCGCGCCCGCCCGGACCGGCGGCACCACTACACGGCCCTGCTCGACGAACTCGGCAGCGTGTCCTGACCGCTGCCCCGGCAACCGACCGGTCGTTGGGGTGGGGGGTCGCCACACCGCCGCCCGGTCGGGTCGACGACCGCGTCACCGGGCGGACGGTCATCCGGACAAGCCGGGTCGACCGCGTCACCGGACGGGACGGTCAACCGGCCAGGTCGGCGAGCGTCGCCACCGCCTGCGTCAGTACGTCCGGCGGGTGGGTGGCGTAGCCGAGGACCAGTCCGGGCGGGCCGCCCGGATCGACGCGGAGCCGGGACAGCGGCAGGGGTCCGAGTCCGGCCTGCGCGGCGGACCGGGCCAACGTCACGTCGTCGGTCCCGTCCGGCAACTCCACCACCAGGTGCAACCCGGCCGCGATGCCGGAGATCCGCGCCGACGGCAGATACCGGCGTACCGCCGTCACCACCGCGTCCCGGCGGATCCGGTGCATCCGGCGCAGCCGCCGCAGATGCTGGTCGTAACCGCCGCTGGCGAGCAACTCGGCGAAGGCCAGCTGCTCCAGTACCGGGCCGCAGACGTCGGCGGCCAGTTTCCCGGACCGCACCGCCGCCCGCCACCGGGGCGGTACGGCCAGCCAGCCGAGCCGCAGCGCCGGAGCGAGCGCCTTGCTGGCCGAGCCGATGTGCGCGACCAGTTCCGGGGCGACTCCCTGCAGACAGCCGACCGGGTCGCGGTCGTACCGGAACTCGGCGTCGTAGTCGTCCTCCACGATCAGCCCGTCGACCCGGCGGGCCCAGCCGAACAGTGCCGTCCGCCGGTCCGGCGCCAGCACCACCCCGGTCGGGAACTGGTGTGCCGGAGTGACCAGTACCGCCCGTACGCCGGTGCGCTCCAACGCGGTCACGTCGAGCCCACCGGCGTCGACCGGTACCGGCACCAGACCCACCCCGTGCGCGACGAGGTGTTCGCGGATCGACGCGCTGCCCGGCTCCTCCATGCCGACGGCGGTGACGCCGGCGGCCCGCAGTGCCCCGGCCACCAGCCCGAACGCCTGTCCCGCTCCGGTGGTGGCGAACAGGTCGCCGGGGTGCACCCGGGCGGCCCGGACCCGGCCGAGGTAACCGGCGAGTTCGGCCCGGAGCCGGGGCGCACCGGCCGGGTCCCCGTAGTCGAGGTCGACGGCGCGGGCCTGACGCAGCGCCCGCTCGTACGCCCGCCGCCAGGCCACCCGGGGAAACATTCCCAGATCCGGTACGCCCGGCCGCAGCGGCCGGATCCGGTTCACCGGCTGCGCCCGACCGGACTCCCACCGGTCCGGCCCTTCCCGCCCGGACTCCCGTCGACCTGGTTCTGCCTGACCGGAGTCCTGCCGACCGGATGCCCGCTCCGGCTGGCCGGGCGCCACCGTGGTGCCGGAGCCGCGCCGGGACAGCAGCCTGCCCTCGGCGACCAACCGCTCGTACGCCTCCACCACCACGCCCCGGGAGAGCCGCAGGTCGATCGCGAGGTCCCGGCTGGACGGCAGCCGGTTGCCGGCGACAAGCCGACCGCTGACGATCGCGTCACGTAGTGCCCCGGTGAGCCGGTCGGCCAGCCCGGGGCCGGTGCGGTCGAACTCGACCAACGCTTCCAACAGCGCCAATTGGTCCTCCAGAATGCGACGCCAATGGACCTGTAGAGCGGACCATCCGCACCCTAGCCTCGGCCTCGTGACCAACTCGAACCTGGCTGCCGTCCTGCTCTGCGTCAGCGGAATGGTGATCGTCGGCAGCTCCGTGTCGATCAGCCAACTGATCCTCGACTACCCGCACCTCACCGGACAGGCGGCCCGGTACGCGCTGGCCGCCGTCGTGCTCTTCGCGCTGGCCCGTCGCTTCCCCGGGCTGCTGACCGGCGGCGGCCCCCGACCCGGTCGACCGACCCGGCGGGAACTGGTCATCCTCACCGCGCTCGCGGCGACCGGAATGGCCGGATTCAACGCCTGCATCCTGATCGCACTGCCGCACGCCGAGCCGGCCATGGTCGGCACCGTCATCGGGGCGGCACCGCTCGGCCTCGCCCTGCTCGGTCCGCTGTCCCTGCGCCAGCGCCCGGCCGGCCGGCTGGTGGCCGCCGCCGCGATCGTCGTCGCCGGAACGGCGCTGGTCCAGGGCAGCGGACGGGCCGACACGATCGGCGTACTCGCCTCGCTCGGCGCGTTCGGTGGGGAGATCGCGTTCACCCTGCTCGCCGCCGCCGTCCTGCCCCGGCTCGGGCCGGTACGGGTGGCGGCGTACAGCTGCGCGCTCTCCGTACCGCTGCTCCTGCTGGCCGCGCTGCCCGCCGGCGAGTACGCCCGACTGCGCCTGCCCACGCCGACCGAGGCGACCACCCTCGGCTACCTGGCCGCGTTCATGACCGTGGTCGCGTTCCTGGCCTGGTTCACCGGTCTACGCCACCTCGGGGTCGAACGGGCCGCTCCGCTGGTCGGGCTGATGCCGATCGCCACCCTGCTCACCGCCGCGATCCAGGCCGGCCGGCCACCGGAGATCGGCGCCAGCGCCGGTGTCCTCGTCGTCGCGCTCGGCATCGCCGTCGGTCTCTCCGCGCACGCCCGGCCGGTACCGTCACCCGACCCGGCGCACCGAATGGCGTCCGGCAGCGTGTGACATGACCGGGCCGCACGTCGCGAGACTGCACCAGCGCGGCAGGCGGCGGGCGGCCACCTCCGGGTGGCCGCCCCCCGTACCGCCGGCCGGTCCACCCACAAGGAGGAGCAGGGGCGATAAACCTCCTGGCCGTGGTCGGCGCCCCTAGCGTGGGACGGGTGGACAACCTCCGCCTGACCCGTCGGCTGCTGCTCAGCGGCATCGGCTCGACCGCGGTGGCGGCGGGTACGGCCGGCTGCGAATCAGGTCCGGGCCGGCGGCCGCCGCCGGAGGCGGTGGCCACGCCGCGCTCCCCGACACCGCACCGGACCGCCCCCGGGCGGACCGACGAGGCGTCGCTCCGCCGCCGGATCGCGAGTCTGCTGGTGGTCGGCTTCCGTGGCGAGCAGCTCCGCCAGGCCCCCTGGGTCAGCACGGCGATCCGCGACGGCCTCGGCGGGGTCATCCTCTTCGACCGCGACCTGAGTACGGACGCGGTCCGCAACATCCGCTCGCGACAGCAGGTCACCGCGCTGGTGAAGAGCCTGCGTCAAGCCTCTCCCCGGCTCATCGTCTCGATCGACCAGGAGGGCGGCCGGGTCGCCCGGCTCAACCCCGGCAACGGCTTCCCGGCCACCAGATCCGAGGCCGAGATCGGCGCGGCGAACTCCACCTCGACCACCCGTAGCTGGGCCCAGGGGCTGGTGCAGGAGCTGACCTCGGTCGGCGTCACGCTCAACTACGCGCCGGTCGTCGACCTGAACGTGAACCCGAACAATCCCGCGGTCGGCAGACTCGGCCGCAGCTTCTCCGCCAACGCCGAGGTGGTGGTGAAGAACGCGACCGAGGAGATCCAGGTGCACCGGGCCGCCGGGATCAAGACCTCGCTCAAGCACTTTCCCGGTCTGGGCAGCGCGACCGCCAACACCGACTTCGCGGTGGCCGACGTCAGCGACTCGTGGCGTCCCACCGAACTCGAACCGTTCCAGCGGTTGATCAGCGCCGGTGCCGCCGACTCCGTCCTGGTCGGCCACGTACTCAACCGGCAGCTCGACCCGGACCGCCCGGCCTCGCTGTCCCGGGCCGTCGTCACCGACCTGCTCCGGGGCCGGCTGGGTTTCAAGGGCCCGGTGGTCAGCGACGACATGCAGGCGGTCGCGATCACCAGCCGGTTCGGCCGGGACGAGGCCGTCGCGCTCGCCCTGGCGGCCGGCGTCGACCTGCTCGTCTTCGGCAACCAACAGGTGTACGACCCGAACATCGTCACCGAGACGGTCAGCGGGGTGCTGAACCTGGTCCGGTCGGGACGGTTGACCGAGGCCCGGATCGACGAGTCGGTCGCCCGGGTCGACGCGCTCCGCCCGAAGGGCTGACAGCGGGGCGCACCGTCAGTGGAAACAGTGGACCGACCGAAGTGCTCGACCCTCGCCCCGGGCGCTCATTCGGCGGGGCGCTCGGCGGCCCGGAGCGTCGCCGCGTGGTCCAGGGTCGCCTGCCGCAGCGCCGCCTCGGCGTCCAGCCCGGCCGCCCGGGACCGGGCCACCGTCGCCAACAGTTCGGCGCCGAGCCGTGCGGCGGGCGCCGACTCCGCCGTCGGGGACGGCAGCGGCACCTCCAGGCCGGCCCGGTCGGCCCGGTGCAGGACCTTCGCGGCCAGCGCCAGCGCCGGCTGGGAGAGCGCGATGCCGTCGAGTGCCGAGGCGCGGGGTTTCTCGGTCCGCTTGATCTGCTCCCAATTCTCGGTGATCTCCTCGATGGTCTCCGCCGACACCCCGGCGAAGACGTGCGGGTTGCGCCGAATCATCTTCGCCACCAGCCCGCCAGCGACGTCGTCGATGTTCCAGCGTTCACCGTCGGGAAGTTCCTCGGCGAGCCGGGCGTGCAACACCACCTGCAGCAGTACGTCGCCGAGTTCCTCGCGGAGCGCGACCAGGTCTCCGGCGGCGATCGCGTCGTACGCCTCGTAACACTCCTCGAGCAGGAACTGGGCCAGGGTGGCGTGCGTCTGGGCCCGCTTCCACGGGTCACCGCCGGGCGACAGCAGCCGGTCCATGACCGTCACCGTGTCGAGCAGCCGGGCACCGGGCGGATCCCAGGAGCCGTACATCAGTTCCAGCTCGGCCAGCCCCGGTTCGCGGGCCAGTCGCAGCCCCAACTGTCGGGCCAGGTCCTCGTCGCCGGCCGGGCCGGCCAGCCAGGTCGCCGTACCGTGCGCGGCCGCCGTGGCCAGCAGTGCCGGTACCGGGTCGTCGGTGACGGTGACCTCGGCACCCGCCGCGCGCACGGCCGTGGTCAGCTCGCTCTCCGCCGCCGCCAGGACCGGATGGGCGCGTACGACGTCCCAGGCGGCGGCGGTCAGCAGCCCGGCCGGCAGCCGGGGCGAGGTGACCAGCAGGACGATCCGGGCGGTCTCGTCGGGCACGGTCATCTCGGTGGCGCGTTCCGTCGTCGTGTCTCGGTGGTCGGCCCGGTGGTCAGCGGGCGTCGACCACCATGTCCGGTCCTTCGTCACCGATCTGGACGACCACCAGGGCCGCGTCACCCAGCAGCAGCAGCGGGTACTCCTGCTGGCCGTAGCGGGGGTTGAGCTTCACGCGGTAGTCGGCCACCGCGGTGGTCAGCGTCTGGCGCAGGGCGAACCCGCCGCGCAGCGTGTCGCCGTCGTACCGCTGCCGGACCTGCTCGACGTCCACCTCGGGCGGCATCACACCGGCGGCCTGGCCACGGGCCATCAGGTCCGCCAGGTCCTGCTGGCTCGGCGCCACCGGTTGCCCGGTCGGCGCGGCGGAGATGCAGCTCTGCAGGTTGATGGCGTGCTGCACGTAGCGGGAGCCCACCGGCAGGCCCTGCTGCCCGGCCCACTCGTCGGCCGGGGGTGCCTGCGCCGGCTGGAAGCCCTTGTCGGCGGCGAGGCGGCGGCAGACCTCTTCCATGACCAGCACCCGGACGACCTCTCCTCGGGTGGGGGCCTTGACGGTCGACTCCGGTGGCGCACCGGCCTCCGGGGCACCGGCCTCCACGGTCGGGGTTGACGTCGGCGGCACCTTGCTCTTCGCGTCGTTGAGCACCGAGGTCACCTCGTTCTCGGTGATCTTCCGATCACCGACGTACGCGGCGACGTTGGGCTCGGAGCGGCAGGCGGAGAGAGCGGTGGTGCCGAGCACGGCAATGACCGCGATCGAAGCCAGACGACGGGCACGCTGCATGCCCGACACTCTCTCACGCGCCGCTGAGCCGCCGCAGCCGGGCCACCCCCGCTTCGGTGGCCGGTCTGTCGGAGTCCGACCCTACGATGATCACCGTGCGACACCCAGTGTGGGTGGCCCGCCTTCCCCGTGCCCGGGCGGCACGCGGAACCGACGCGGGCCGGGCGGGGAACGGCGACTCCAACAGAGCGGGAGAACAGATGACGGACGAGATCCTCACGCCCGAGGACGTGTCGACCGACCGGCTGCAGAAGATCTTCGACCAGGCATACCTGGAGACGTCGATCGACGACGACGGCGACCTGGAGGTTACCGACGGCATCAGCTGCTGGGTGCGGGGCAGTTCCGACGGCCGCCGGATCCAGCTGATGACCCTGGTCCAGGCCGATCCGGCGGCCACCATGGAGTCCCGTCTCCAACTGGCCAACCGGATCAACGACGAGATGATGGTCGTCCGGGCGGCCGCCACCGGCGAGGACGGCTTCTGCTTCGACCACTACCTCAACGTCGCCGGTGGCCTGCCGGTCCGCAACCTGGTGATGTCCGTCCGGGACTTCCTGCACGCGGTACGCGCCGCCTTCCAGTTCGACGAGGCGGGCATCCTCGGCTGACGCTCCGACGGAGTCCGGCCCCGACGCCCGGCGGCGTCGGGGCCGGGCTGGTCACCGGCTCGCCGTGGCCGCGGCGCCGACCTCGCCGAGCACGTCGCGCAGCAGCTGCGCGCACCAGTCCAGCAGGGCCTGGTCGCGCAGCGGCTCGCCGCCGATCCGCCGGGTCGTCGGCCGGGGGACGCTGACCTGGTCGGTCGCCGCCTTGTAGACCGCGTCCGGGTGGTAGCGCTTGAGCCGCAGCTGCTTCGAGTCGGGCAGCGGCAGCGGCGAGAACCGTACGTGCCTGCCCTGCATCGAGACGTCGGCCAGCCCGTACGCCCGGACCAGCAGCCGGAACCGGGCCACCGCGACGAGGTTGACCACCTGCTCCGGCGGCTCGCCGTACCGGTCGGTCATCTCGGCGACCACCTCGGTCAGTCGTGCCTCGTCCCGGGCCTCGGCGAGCTTGCGGTACATCTCCAACCGCAGCCGCTCCACCGCGATGTAGTCGTGCGGCAGGTGCGCGTCGATCGGGAGATCGACCTTCACCTCGGTCTCCTCCTCGGGCCGCTCGCCCTTGAACGCCTGCACCGCCTCGCCGACCATCCGCACGTAGAGGTCGAAGCCGACCCCCTCGATGTGCCCGGACTGCTCGCCGCCGAGCAGGTTGCCGGCACCCCGGATCTCCAGGTCCTTCATCGCCACGTACATGCCGGCGCCCAGCTCGGTGTGCTGGGCGATGGTGGCCAGTCGCTCGTGCGCGTGCTCGGTCAGCGGCTTCTCCGCCGGATAGAGGAAGTACGCGTACGCCCGTTCCCGACCCCGGCCGACCCGGCCCCGGATCTGGTGCAGCTGGGCCAGGCCGAGCAGGTCGGCCCGCTCCACGATCAGGGTGTTGGCGTTCGGGATGTCGATCCCGGACTCCACGATCGTGGTGCAGACCAGGACGTCGTACTCCTTCTCCCAGAAGCCGACCATGACCTTCTCCAGGGCGTCCTCGCCCATCTGCCCGTGCGCGACCGCGACCCGGGCCTCCGGCACCAGCTCCCGGATCCTGCGCGCCGCCCGGTCGATCGACTCGACCCGGTTGTGCAGGTAGAAGACCTGGCCGTCGCGGAGCAGCTCACGGTGGATCGCCGCGGCGACCTGCTTGTCGTCGTACGCCCCGACGAAGGTCAGCACCGGGTGCCGCTCCTCCGGCGGGGTGGCGATGGTCGACATCTCCCGGATGCCGGTGATCGCCATCTCCAGGGTCCGCGGGATCGGCGTCGCCGACATGGTCAGTACGTCGACCGCGGTCCGCAGCTGCTTCAGGTGCTCCTTGTGCTCGACCCCGAACCGCTGCTCCTCGTCGACGATCACCATGCCGAGCTGCTTGAACCGGGTCGCCGACTGGAGCAGCCGGTGGGTGCCGATGACGATGTCGGCGCTGCCGTCGGCGGCCGCCTCCAGGGTCAGCTCGGCCTCCTTCGGCGTCTGGAACCGGGACAGCTGCCGGATCTGCACCGGGAACTGCCCCATCCGCTCGCTGAAGGTGTTGTAGTGCTGCTGGGCCAGCAGGGTGGTGGGCACCAGTACCGCCACCTGCTTGCCGTCCTGCACCGCCTTGAACGCGGCCCGGACCGCGATCTCGGTCTTGCCGTAGCCGACGTCGCCGCAGATCAGCCGGTCCATCGGGACCGACTGTTCCATGTCCCGCTTGACCTCCTCGATCGCCGCCATCTGGTCCGGCGTCTCGGTGTACGGGAAGGCGTCCTCCAGCTCCCGCTGCCACGGGGTGTCCGGGGCGAACGCGTGCCCCTTCGACGCCCGGCGGGCGGCGTAGAGCTGGACCAGCTGGGCGGCGATCTCCCGGACCGCCTTGCGGGCCCGGGCCTTCGCCTTCTGCCAGTCCGAGCCGCCCATCTTGTGCAGCGTCGGGGTCTCGCCACCGACGTACCGGGAGAGCTGGTCGAGCTGGTCGGTGGGGACGAAGAGCCGGTCGCCGGGCTGGCCGCGCTTGCTGGCGGCGTACTCGATGACCAGGTACTCCCGCTCGGCGCCGTTCACCGCGCGCTGCACCAGCTCGACGTACCGGCCGATGCCGTGCTGCTCGTGCACCACGTAGTCGCCGGCCCGCAGCTCCAGCGGGTCGATGGTGTTGCGCCGTCGGCTCGGCATCTTGCGCATGTCCCGGGTCGACGAGCCCCGCCCGCCGGTGATGTCGTTGCCGGTCAGGACCACGAACCGGGCCGCCGGGTCGAGGAAACCGTGGTTGAGCGAGCCGCAGGTGACGACCAGCTCGCCGTCGGCCGGCTCGGTCGTGATCTCCTCGGCGGTGGCGGCGCCGAGCCCGGCGTCCCGGAGCACCTCGACCGCCCGCTGCGCCGGCCCGTGCCCCTCGAAGACCAGTACCACCGCCCAGCCGTCGCCGGACCAGCGCTTCAGGTCCTCGACCACCCGGGCGGTCTCGCCGTGGTAGAGCGGGGTCGGCTGGGCGGCCAGCGCGAACGCCTCCCCGGTGTCCGGGGTGACCGTCACCTCGGGCTCCGGCTCCACCTCCCACGGCGCGACGGTGGCCGCCGGCCCGGGGCTCGCCTCGGTGAGCCCGAACGGTGACACCGACCACCAGGGCTGGTCGAGCGACGCGACGGTGGCGCGTACCTCGGCCAGGGTCTTGAAGGCGGCGGCGCCGAGGTCGACCGGGGCCTGGCCTCCGACGGCGGCCGCGGCCCAGCTCGCCTCCAGGAACTCCGCCGAGGTACGGACCAGGTCGTGCGCCCGGGTCCGGATCCGCTCCGGGTCACAGAGCAGGACGTGGGTGCCGGCCGGCATGCAGTGCGGCAGCAGTTCGAGGGAGTCGGCACCGACCAGCGCCGGTGCCAGCGACTCCATCCCCTCGACCGGGATCCCCTCGGCCAGCTTGTCCAGGATCTCGGCCAGCTCCGGGTGCTCCACCGACAGCGCGAACGCCCGCTGCCGCACCTCGTCGGTGAGCAGCAGTTCCCGGCACGGCGGTGCCCAGAGCGCCGGTACCGCCTCGATGGTCCGCTGGTCGGCGACGGCGAAGGTACGGATCTCCTCCACCTCGTCGCCCCAGAACTCGACCCGGGACGGGTGCTCGTCGGTCGGCGGGAAGACGTCCAGGATGCCGCCCCGGACGGCGTACTCGCCACGCTTGGTGACCAGGTCGACCCGGGCGTACGCCAGGTCGGTCAGCCGGCGGGCGGTCTGCTCCAGTTCCGCCTCGGCGCCGACCGCGAGCCGGACCGGTTCCAGGTCGCCGAGCCCCTTGAGCTGCGGCTGCAGCAACGAGCGGACCGGCGCCACCACCACCCGTACCGGCTCCTCGTGCCCGTCGTCGGCGTCCGGGTGCGCCAGCCGGCGCAGCACCCCGAGCCGCCGCCCGACGGTGTCGGAGCGGGGCGAGAGCCGCTCGTGCGGCAGCGTCTCCCAGGCCGGGAAGACCACCACCTGGTCCGGTGGCAGCAGGCTACGCAGCGCGGCGGCAAGATCGTCCGCCTCCCGACTGGTCGCCGTCACCGCCAACACCGGCCGGCCCGCACCCCCGACGTCCTCGGTCGCGGCGACGGCGGCGACGACAAACGGCCGCAACGCCGCCGGCGCCGTCAGATCCACCCCGTCCGCGTCCGACCCGCCGCCCCGGGCCAGGTCACGGGCCCTCGCCAACGCGCGGTCCCGCAGCGCGGCAGCCAACAACCCGGTAAGCACGGCCATGATCACACCCTCTTGCCACAACACCTGGGCACGCGGAACGAGCCCCGCGCCCAATCCGGACGGGGGGTCTGAGCTGTAAGGAAGGGCCCCTTGTTATCGCATTTTGTATAGGAAGGGCCCCCTCCTAACACCTGGGCCAAGCCTATCCCCTGAACCCGACGTACCCCGGACCACAGCCGACACCGCCCCACCATCCGGGCTGGCCGGTCCACGGACCCCGGTCGGACGTCAGCCACGCCGACCAGAAAAACGGACGAAAGGGTCGGCGGGGCAAGGTCGAACACTTTCCGGCCGACCGTCAGGGGGAGCCGACAACCCGGGGAGCCGTTCGCCGCGTTCACCTGTCGTGGGCCGTTCTCCGGAAAAGATCCGTCCAGGAAAGATCCGTCCGGGGAGGTGATCATGTCCGACTGGTACGACTACCCGGATGCCGACAACGACCGGATCCAGGCCCGGTGGCGTCGACTCGGACGTCCGGACGGCATGCTGTTCTACGAGGTGCGCTGCGCCAACGTCGAGAGCCGCTGGCGGGCTGCCCGGTCGACCGGGATCTTCACCGTCTGTCTGGCCCGGTCCGGCGGCTACCTGCGCCGGCTGAACGGACGCGAGCGGTTCGCCGACCCGACCTCGGCGCTGCTCACCGGCCCGGCCGAAGACCTCGTCGTCTCCCATCCCCTGACCTGCGGCGACATCTACACCGCGATCGAGATCGACGACGCGGTGCTGGCCGAACGGTCGGACGGCGAGCGGTGGCTGACCGGGGCCGGCTGGGACGGCCGGGTCTCCGACCGGCTCGACCTCGCACACCGGGCCCTGATCACGGAGTGCCTCCGCGGCATCGACAGCTTCGCGCTCACCGAACGGCTGCACCAGCTGCTCGACGGGCTGCTGGCCACCGGCGCCTCCGGTGGCGCGACGGACCGACCCGACGACGAACTGTCCCGGGCGGTCGGCCGCAGACCCGCGACGCTCGCCGCGCACCAGCGGCTGGTGAACCGGACCCGCGAGGTGATCACCGGCGGTGGTTACGCCCTCGGCCTCACCGAGTTGGCGCGGCAGGTCAACTGCTCACCACACCACCTGAGCCGGGTCTTCCACCGGGTCACCGGGCAGAGCCTCACCACGTACCGCACCCAGATCCGAACCCGGGCGGTGCTGACCGCACTGGCCGGCGACGACCTCGACACGTTGCGCGCGCTCGCCGCCGACCACGGCTTCGCCGACCAGCCGCACCTGACCCGTACGCTTCGTCGCCAGCTCGGTCACTCACCGGCTCAGCTGCGGGAACTTCTCGCCACCGCACCCTAGGCAGGTCTGTCCCCCACGCTACACCCGTCCTGGCGAACCGAGCACGGATGTTCAACGCGCCCGGCCGAGCGGCCCGGGAACATGAGGGCAGGGGTACTGCCGCCCCGACCACCGGCCGAGGTCGGTTCGTCGGACGCCACACCGGCGTCACCGGGAGCGGTGTGGGAGTGCGCGGACCTGCTCGGGGAGGCCCGCAGCTTCCACACCATCCCCAATCCTGTCGCCGACCTGGCGAGCCCGCGCCGCCGCGCCCTACAAACGGGAGGGTGGCGAGACAACTACGGTCGGTGTGGTCACTCGTGACTACCATGCGGGCGTGTCCGACATCGATCCGCAGTCCGCCGTCAGCACGGTGTGGAAGCAGCAGAGTGTCTGGTCGCGGGCGGCCAACGCGACGCGACGCCGGATCATCCGGGCCCGGCGTACCGTCGCGGGGCTCACCATCGGCGCGGCGACGGCCGGCGTCGCCGCCGCGCAACTCGGCGACGTCCACCGGGACGTGAGCCGGATCCTCGCGGTCCTCGCGGCCTCGGCGCTGCTGCTGGTACCGCTGGCGGCGCGCGGGACGGCCCGGGAGAGGATCGACGCCTGGACGCGGATGAGGTCGATGTCCGAGGCGCTGAAGGCGGAGACGTTCCGGTACCTGGCCGGGGTCCACCCCTTCTCCGGCCCCGACCGGGCGGCTGTTCTCCTGGAGCGCTTCGACGCGCTGACCGACGACGCGGCCGACCTGCTCGGACACACCGTGGGTCTCAGGTCGGACGCCGGACCGCTGCCCGAGGTGACCGACCTCCCCTCCTACCGCAGGCACCGGGTCCAACGGCAGTGCGAGCACTACTACCGGCCCGCGGCGCGACGGATGGAACGGTCGGCGACAGCGATCCGCCGGGTGACCGTCGGACTGACCCTGGCCAGCGCGGTGCTGTCCGGTGTCGTCGGGGTCTTCGGCAACGCCACGCTCGCCGCCTGGGTCGGTGTCCTCGCCACCGCCACCTCCGCCCTCGTCGGGTACGGGGCAGCGCAGCAGTACGAGCACCTTCAGATGGAGTACGCGCGAACGGCCGACCGGCTGGAGCGTCTGCAGCACGCCCGGGACACGGGTCGGGCATACACCGACGACGATTCCTTCGTGGCGGAGGCGGAGCGGATCGTCTCAGTGTCGAATGAGGCGTGGCGAGCAAAGTTGATCGAAGAAGTCAGCGTAGAGCAATCGTGACTTAACAGGCCGTGTTATATATGCTCACTCACAATCGCCGTCCGACCGCAAGGTGACCCGTCGACCCTTCGAGTCCAAAGGGGACCACCGTGGAGCGCACCTCAGGCCCGTCGACCCCGCCTCCGATCCCGCCACTGGATGACCTCCGGCGTACGCCGCTGGGCAGGATTCCGATCGCCCGGGCCCACGCCGTGACCCGCTCGGCCAATCGCGCCGGTGGCGGCCAGGCGGCCGTAGATGTCGCAGCCTTCTCCTCTTCGATCTGAGACCGACGGATCCGGCGTACGGACCGGCCGCGCCGCGCCGCTGAGCCAGTATGTCCTGAAGCTGGCAAGTCGCTGCGATCTCGCCTGCGACCACTGCTACGTCTACCAGCACCCGGACCAGAGCTGGCGGCGGCAACCGCGAATCATGGCACCGGCCACGGTGACGATGGCCGCGAAACGGGTCGCGGAACACGCCGCCACACACCGGCTCGAGTCCGTCCGGGTGGTGCTGCACGGTGGGGAGCCGTTGCTCGCCGGCCCCGCGGTCCTGCGGAGCACCGCCGACGAACTGCGGCGGTGGATCGAACCGGTGACCGGTCTCGACCTGCGCATGCAGTCCAACGGACTGCTCCTGAGCCCGGAGATCTGCGACATCCTCGTCAGGCACGAGATCAAGATCGGGATCTCGCTGGACGGAGACGCCGCCGCCAACGACCGGCACCGGCGGCACGCCAACGGTGCGAGCAGCCACGCCCAGGTGCGGCAGGCCCTCGAGCTGCTGCGCCGTCCGGAGTACCGCGAGGCGTACGCGGGGCTGCTCTGCACCGTCGACCTCGCCAACGACCCGATCGGGGTGTACGAGGCCCTGCTGGCCGAGGATCCGCCGCAGATCGACTTCCTGCTGCCACACCACAACTGGGACCGACCGCCGGTCCGCCCGGCGGGCGAGCCGACCCCGTACGCGCGATGGCTGCTCGCGATCCACCGCCGGTGGTCGGCGGACGGGCGGCCGGTGCGGATCCGACTCCTGGATTCGCTGCTGGCGACCGCCGCCGGGGGCGTGAGTCGTACCGAGGCGGTCGGCCTGGGTCCCGCCGACCTGGCGGTGGTCGAGACCGACGGCACGTACGAACAGGTCGACTCCCTGAAGTCCGCCTTCGACGGCGCGGCCGGCACCGGACTGGACGTCTTCCGGCATCCGGTGGACGACGTGGCGGCCCATCCGATGATCGCGGTTCGGCAGCTCGGCCTGTCCGGTCTGTCCGCGACCTGTCGGGAGTGCGCGGTGGTACGGCAGTGCGGGGGAGGGCTCTTCCCGCACCGCTACCGGTCGGCGACCGGCTTCGAGAATCCGTCGGTGTACTGCGCCGATCTGAAGGAGCTGATCACGTCGATGCCTGTCGGGTCGCCCGCGTCCACAACGGTTCCCGACCGGTTGACCGCCGCGGACTCGTTGAGCGAACGAGTGCTCGACGATCTCGGCTCCGGTCGCGGGACCGAGGAATCGGTACTCCAGCTCCCGGAAATCCAACTGTCGATGATCCGTGGCATGCTGCGCGACCTCGCCGAGTCGGCGGTCGGGACGCCGCTCGCCGAGCGTGGCTGGGAGTTGCTGGCCCACCTCGACGAGTCGGCCCCGGACGCGGTGCGGGTCGTCCTGGACCACCCGTTCGTACGGAGCTGGGCGGCCAGCCGCGGGGGCGGCTCCCCTCGACCGACCGCCAGCGACCTCCGTTACCTCGGCTGCCTCGCGGCGGCCGCCGCGATCCACGCCGGGTACGAGACCGACGTCGAGGTACCGGTCCGGGACGGGGTGCTGAACCTGCCGACGGTCGGCGCGTTGACGCTCGGCCCGGACGTCGGAACGGCCCTGCTCTCGGTCGGCAAGGAACACGTCCGGGTACGCGCCGACGACCACAGCGTCACCATCCGTCCGGGGCGGGACGGCAACGGTCCGGCCTGGCGGCCGCCGTTCCGGGTACCGGTCGGGAACAGGTCACTGCTGGTGGAGGACACCGACCCGTACCGGGACTGCTACGGCACGCTGACGGTGGCCGAGCATCTCTCCCCCGCCGCCACCCTGCGGTGGGCCGACGAACTGGACCGGGCGATCCGCCTGATCGACGAGGAGGCCCCGGGATACGCCCCGGGGGTTCGCGCCCTGTTGCACGCCGTGGTGCCGCTGCGGCCGGCCCCCGGCGGTGGACACCACAGCGCCTCCGCCGCCGTGGCCCCCGGTGCCGTCGCCATCACGCCGGTTCCGGACGACAAAGCCCGGGCGGTCCTCCTGGTGCACGAGGTGCAACACCTGAAGTTGAACGCGATGCTCGACGTCTGTGACCTCTACGACCCGGCGGAAACGAGGCGGGTCTCGGTAGGTTGGCGCGAGGAACCCCGTCCGGTCGGCGGCGTGTTGCACGGGATCTACGCCCACCTGGCGGTCGCGGACGTCTGGCGCGGCTGGTCCGGTCCGGTCGCCCACGGACACTTCCGGCAGTACCGGGAGTGGACCGGGGACGCCCTCGACAACCTCACGAAGCTCGGCGTGTTGACCCCGGCCGGCGAGCGGTTCGCCGCACGGATGCGCGAGACATTGGACAGCTGGTCGTGATCGGCGGGACCCACCCGTCGACCGGCCCGGAAGTCGGCATCGTCGGGCGGGACCGTCTGACCGTCGACCTGCGGGCCCTGGGTCTGACGGCCGGCGCGACCGTGCTGGTGCACTGCGCCCTGTCCCGGATCGGACCGGTCGTCGGTGGGCCGGCCACGCTGCTGGCCGCCCTCCTCGACGTACTGGGTTCCGCCGGAACCCTGGTGGTTCCGACGCAGACGGCGGGCAACTCCGTCACGTCCCGCGCCTTCCGTGACGCCACGGCCGGCATGACCGCCGCGCAGATCGCCGAGGCGGAGGCCGACATCCCACCGTTCGACCCGGACCACAGCCCAGCAGAGGGCATGGGTGTCCTCGCCGAGCACGTCCGGCAACAGCGCGACGCGGTACGCAGCCGGCATCCGGAGACGTCGTTCGCCGCGATCGGCGCCGGGGCCACGGCGTTGACCGCCGTCCACGACCTGGAGTGTCATCTGGGCGAACGCTCGCCACTCGGCGTGCTGTACGCGGCCGACGCCGTCGTCCTGCTGCTCGGTGTGGATTACTCCGCCTGTACGGCGCTGCACCTGGCCGAGTACCGACGGCGGCGGCCGGCCGGCAACCGGAGCTACCGCGCCTACGTGCTGGACGAGGGTCGACGGGTCTGCCGCGACTTCCAGGCACTCGACCTGGACGACCAGGACTTTCCACTGATCGGTCGGGTGCTCGACGACACGCCGTTCGTTCGGATGGGCCGGGTGGGCAACGGTGTCTGTCGGCTCATCCGGATGCGACCGGCCGTCGACCTCGCGGGCGACTGGATGGACGAGCATCGCGGGCCGTAGCTGGGATGTCCCGAAGGGTTGCGGATGTCGATACTGTTGACAATCGAGGAGCGTCTCCGCCGGGCGGGAGCGGTAGGTGACAGAAGAACAGTTCGGGGTGGCCCCAGGTGCCCCCGTCTTCTTCCTCAGCTATGCCCACGCCAAGCACAGCACACCGGCACCACCGCAGGACGCCAACAAGAGGGTTCTCGATCTCTTCGTCGACCTTTCCAACCACGTGGTCGAGTTGCTCGGCCTCTCCGCCGGCAGTACGGCCGGCTTCATGGACCGCGCGCTCGACGGCGGACAGCGCTGGAGCGACGACCTGGCCTTCGCCGCCGGCCACTGTCAGGTGTTCCTCGCGCTGATCTCGCCCCACTACGTGAAGAGCCCCTGGTGCGCCCGGGAGTGGAACGCCTTCACCCGGCGACGGTATCGACTCCGGCCCGGAGCGCAGGCCTTCCCGGGGGAGACTCCGGTCATCCCGGTCAACTGGTCGGTGGTGGAGAAGCGGCAGATGCCCCAGGCGATCGTACGGAAGCAGATCTTCACTCCGACCCGCCTTCGGGGGCACATCGCCCCGGAGTACCACCACGAGGGCATCTACGGTCTGCTGAGTCTCGGCGCCAACGGCCGCGACACCTACGACGCTGTCGTCTGGCGGCTGGCCCAACGCATCGCCAGGGCGTTCCACACCCACTGGGTCGAGCCACAGGTCCCGGAGAACATGCGGGAGCTTCCCGACACGTTCGAGGAGGACGAGCATGAGCTGGACTGATCCCGCCATCTCGACCCACTCGGCGGAACAGCGCCGCCGGGACCAGGACCCTGACACCTACTTCTTCCTGAGTTATGCACACTCCGTCCCGTACTCCTCCGCGGACGACCAGGCGGCCCATCAGCCGGCGAACGACCCGGCACCTCACCAACCGCCTCCCCGACCGGACACGGACCACTGGGTCAGTCGGTTCTTCGGGCGGCTGGAGCAGGAGGTGACCCGGCGGGCCACGAAGATCAGCAAGCACAGGGTGTCGGCCGATCCGACGCCCGCCAGCCTCGGCTTCTTCGACGGCCGGGTCTCCCCCGGTGCGGACGGCAGACGGGTTCTCGCCGAGGCGCTCAGTGTCGCGCACGTCTTCGTACCCCTCTACTCGCCGAACTACTTCAGCAACGGATGGGCGCTCGGCGAGCGGGAGTCCTTCCTGGCCCGGCTCGCCCGACTGCGTCCCGCCGACGCACGGCGGCACGTCCTGCCGGTGCTGTGGAGTCCCTTCCCACCCGGGCACGACCGGCCGGAACTCACCGAGGCGCTGGACCTGGTCACCGATCCCGAGTACGCGGAGAACGGCCTGCGTGTCCTCAGCAGGCTGCGCGCCTACCGCACCCAGTACGACAGCATCCTGGAGACCCTGGCCGCGCGGATCGTGACGGTGGCCGAGAACGAGCCGCTGCCCCGTTCGCCGGCCACCGTGCTGACCAGCAGGCCACCGACCGAGGAGGACGGCACTCCGCTCGTGGTGACCGTGCTCGCCAGGGCGGGGACGGTACGGTGGCGGCCGTATGCGGGCCAGCACGAACTACCCGTCGCCGAGTACGTCGCCGCGACCGCCGAGCGGCTCGGTCTGCCGACCCGGATCGTCGACTTCACGGACGCGCGTGACCAGGCCATGGAGTGCCCGGCCATCGTGTTGATCGACGGCGAGCTGGGTGAGCCGGAGATCAGGGTCGCGGTGTCGGGACTCCCCCGCTGGGTGGTTCCGATGGTCATCGGGACGGACGGTGCGCGTGGCACGGCCGCCGCCGAGCGGATCGCCGGTAGCTTGCAGGACGCCGGACTGCCTCAGGTGAGGCCACTGCACAAGGTGGACGAGTTCGAGCGGAAGGCGCCACTGCTGGTGATCGAGGCACGCAAGCAGTTCCTCAGGCACGGGCCGGTCAATCCGCCGGCCGGGCCATCCACCCCACGCCCGAGCCTGCGGCCGGGCGACACGTCGTCGGTACGGCGAGTGCAGGAGGAGGACCTATGACCCAGGGGCGTGACGGCCAGGTCATCACCTTCTATTCCTACAAGGGCGGCACCGGCCGCACGATGGCACTGGCCAACACCGCGTGGATCCTCGCCGCGAACGGGCAACGCGTGCTCGTCGCCGACTGGGACCTGGAGTCGCCCGGTCTGCACCGCTTCTTCGCGCCGTTCCTGGACCCGGAGCAGGTGGCCACCACCGGTGGCGTGATGGACCTGATCCTCGACTACGAGTGGGAGAACACCCGCCGGCCCAGGTCGGCCGGGACGGACGGCGGGCCCGCCGACACCCCGCCGGACTGGCACCGGCAGCTTGCCCGGGTGGAGAAGTACGCCTTCTCGATCTCCTGGGACTTCCCCGGCGGCGGCAGTCTCGACCTGCTGCTGGCCGGTCGGCACAACCCCGACTACGCCACCAGCGTCACCGGGCTGAACTGGGACAACTTCTACAACCGGCTCGGCGGAGCGCTGTTCTTCGACGCGTTGCGCGATGACATGAAACGTCGCTACGACTACACGTTGGTCGACAGCCGTACCGGTATCAGCGACGTCGCGGAGATCTGCACCATCCACCTGCCCGACGTGCTCGTGGACTGCTTCACCCTAAGCGACCAGGGGATCGACGGTGCCGCGGATGTCGCCGCCCGGGTCCGCGACCACGAGGGCAAGCGGGTACGCCGGGTCCTGCCCGTGCCCATGCGGGTGGACGAGGGCGAGAAGGAGAAGGCCGACGCCGGCCGGGCGGTCGCCATGCGGCGCTTCGCCGGTCTGCCGGCGGGGATGACGGAGAGCGAGCGGAGGGACTACTGGCTCAGCGTCGCGGTGCCGTACCGGGCGTACTACGCCTACGAGGAGACGCTTGCCACCTTCGGCGACGTACCGGGCAGTCAGACCACCCTGCTCTCCGCGTACGAGCGGCTGACCGCGCACGTCACCGGCGGGCGAATCTCCGCCCTGCCACCGATCGACGAGGCACTGCGCCGGCGGACGGTGCACCGTTTCGAGCGCAAACCGGCGATCGTCGACGAACCCATCGCCGTCCGGTACGTACCCGCCGACCAGGCCTGGGCGGAGTGGGTGCAGAGTGTGCTCAGCGGGGCAGGTCTGCGTGTGCTGACGGTGCCGGTGGGCGAGCCGGCACCGGTGACCTCCGCGCCCGGATTCCGCGATCTTGTGCTCCGCTCCCGGAACAGCCTCGCGGCACTGGCCGACAGCGCAGGCCCGTCGACGTACTCCCCGGCGGCCGCGGCCACTCTCGCGGTCCACGTCGACGACTCGCCACCCCCCGCCGACGCCGCCGCCGGCAGCTGGATCTCGCTGCACGAACTCGCCGCCGGGGAGGCAACCCGGAAGTTGCTGGACTTCGTCGGCCTGCCGCAGACCGGCCAGAGCACAGCGGTGCCGCGCGGCGCCCGCTATCCCGGGGTCCGGGCGCCGGTCTTCAATCCACCCGGCCGCAACGCCCGGTTCACCGGTCGTGAGCAGCTCCTGGTGCGGCTGCGCGACGAACTGCGGGCCGGCGGCAACGACGGCATCCCGGTGGCGCTGCGCGGCGGCCCGGGCATCGGCAAGACGCAACTGGCGATCGAGTACGCGCACCGGTTCCGCGGCGCCTACGACGTCATCTGGTGGATCCACGCGGACCCGCCCCAGTTCGTCGACGTCGCGATCTCCGACCTCGGCGCGGAACTCGGCCTGCCCGCACAGCCGACCATCCCGGAGATGACCCGGGCCGTACGGCAGCAGCTGAGCCGGACCGACGGCGGACAGCCGCTGCAGTGGCTGCTCGTCTTCGACAACGTCGACCAGTACGAACACGTCCGGGCCTTCCTGCCGCAGGGCCGGGGGCACGTTCTCGTCACGACGCGGAACCCGGACTGGGGGGATCTGGCCCGGTCCGTCGACGTGGAGGCGTTCGAGCGGGCGGAGAGCGTGGCCCATCTGCGGGCCCGGATCGGCGAGGGCTCGATCACGGTCGCCGAGGCCGAGCGGGTCGCCGACGCTGTGGAGAACATCCCGATCTTCGTCGCCACCGCGGGTGCCTGGCTGGCGGACACCGGGACGCCGGTTGACGACTACCTGGCCGGCATCGAACAGACCGGGCCGGGCCGGGACCTGTGGGACCAGCCCCTGCAGCGGCTCCGGGAGAGTTCCCCGGGCGCGTACCGGCTCCTCCAGCTGGCCTCGGTCCTCGCTCCGGAGATCTCGCTCAACCTCCTCTACGGCGACGAGGTGGCGAAGGTGATCGCGCCGCACGACCGGGCGGTCGCCATCCAGGTCGCCGACCGGGTCTCGAAGCGGGACATCGCGGCGGCGCTCGTGCAGCGGATCAACCGGCTGGCGCTGGTCAAGGTGGACCTGCACGCCCAACAGGTCCAGGTCCACCGGCTGCTGCAGGCCGCGCTCCGGGACCGGATGTCCGAGGACGAACTGGCGGCGGTGAAACACGACGTGCACCTGGTGCTCGCCGGCTCCCGCCCGTCGGGCGAGGTCGACGACCCCGCGCTGCACCCACGCCTCCGGATCCTCTGGCCGCACCTCGACGGCTCCGAGGCGGTCACCTGCCCGGACGAGGACGTCCGTCAGCTGGTCATCGACCGGGTCCGCTACATCTACCTGCTCGGCGGCTTCGAGCAGGGCGCACGCTACGCGGAGCAGGCGGACACGGCCTGGTCGCGCCGGCTCGCCGACCTCGATCCGGAGAGCGAGCGGCACCGCAAGCTGCGGGTCCAGTTGCTGCACCTGCGGTTCAACCGGGCGAACCTGCTCCGGGGCCTCGGCCGGTTCACCGACGCCTACCAGCTCGACCGGGAGACCCTGAGCGCGCAGGAGGCCCTGATCGGCGAGACCCACCCGCACGCCGTGATGACGGCCGGCGGTTACGGTGGCGACCTGCGCGCCCTCGGCCGGTACCGCGAGGCGCTCGAGCGCGACCTGCGGACGTACGCGGGTTCGGTCGACACGTTCGGTGAGGACCATCCTCGTACCCTGCGTGCCTCCAACAACCTCAGCGCCTCCTACCGGCTCATCGGCGACTTCCGTCGGGCACTCGAAACCGACGAGCGCACCTACCGCCGGCTGCGGGTCGTGCTCGGTCCCGAAGACCCCCAGACCCTGCTGTCGGCCAACAACCTGGCCCGGGACCTCCGGGAGGCCGGGGAGTACGAGGCATCGGTGAACCTGCTGCACGGGGTGGTGGAGGGCTACCGGAACCTGCTCGGCGAGCAGTCCCGGGACACGCTCAACGCGAGGACGAACCTGGGCGCCTCGCTGCGCAGCACCGGAGAAATCAACAAGGCGGCGGAGCTGCTCGACGAGGTCTACGAGCGACTGCGGATCAACCTCGGGCCGGCCAGTCCGGACACCATGTTCGCCCGGCTCAGCCGCGCGGCGAACCTGCAGATGACCGGCGAGGCGGAGCGCTCCAGGGCAGAGCTGGTCGCGACCGAGGAACTGTTCGTCCAGGTGTTCGGCGCGGAGCACCCGTACGTGCTGGCCTGCCGTGAGAACCTCGCCGTGGCGTTCGCGGACCTCGGCGACCTGGCCACCGCCCGTACGCTGACCGTCGCCACCGCCGACGCGCTCGCGGACGCCCTCGGGGACATCCACCCGTTCACCATGGCGGCGGCGAACAACGTCGCGGTATTCACCATCCTCACCGGAGATTTCGCGCGGGGGCGTGCCCAGCTCGCGTCCACGGTCGAACGCCTCCGTGAGGTGTTCGGCGACGAGCACCCGGACACACTCCGCAGCCGGGGCAACCTCGCCATCGCGACCCAGGAGGAATCACCGGAAACCTCGAACATCGAACGCATCCGGATCGCCGACCGGCTCGCGAACCGGATCGGTCAACACCACCCGAGCGTGACGGGCTTGCGGGCGGGTCGCTATCTACGCCGGCTCCTCGACCCACACCCCTACTGATCGGCGCCGGGAGGTCCGGGCACCCGTCAGATGAGCGCCCGCACCGGCGGCGCGTACGCGTCGCTGGCCAGCCAGTGCAGGATGCGGGGCAGCTCCTCCATGGCGTCGAAATGCGCCGCGCCCGGCCGTACCTGGATCTCGGCGCCGGGAATCTGGGCGGCGAGCCACCGGGTGTGGCTGGCCGGCGCGAAGGTGTCGTCCGCACCGTGCCACAGACGGATCTTCGTCACCGTGGTGTCGATCATCCGCAGATCCAGCTTCCAGCTTCGACGCAACGCCAGTACGTCGTCGATCCACCCGTAGGGCCCGGCCTTCAGGGCGCTCTCGTAGTTGTCCGTGATGAGCTGACGTAACGCCGGGGTGTTGACGACCCGCCGATCCGCCGCGGTCATCTGGAGCATGAGGTCCTCCAGGAGGAACCTGGGGTCCTCGATGGTCCGCTCGGCCCGACGGCGGATCTCCTCCACCACCGACGCGGTGTCCGGGTCGATGCCCCCGAAGCCGCGGACGTTGTCCGCGTTCATGCCGGCGAACCAGTCCAGTTCACCAGCGTCCGAGGGGGCCAGTCCGACCAGTACCGCCACTCCGGCGACCCGGTGTCGCAGCCGCTCGGAGGCCGCACAGGCGAGGGCGTGCGGCCCGCCACCCGACCTGCCGGCGACCGAGAACCGCTCCAGCCCGAGCTTGTCGGCGATCATCTCGACGTCCCGGGCCGCGTCGGCGACGTGCCGACCCTCGAACCGGTCCGAGTCGCCGTACCCGGGACGGTCGTAACTGATCAGCTTGATCCCGAGACGGTGCAACACGATGCCGCGAGGTTTCGGGCCTCTTCGACTGCCCGGGGTACCATGCATCAGGAAGATGGGGAAGCCGTCAGGGTCGCCCGAGACCTCGAACGCCACCCGCCGGTTGTCAGCGCGGTAGGCGAACTGGGCCTCCGCCGGCTCGCCTTCTCGGGCCACGTTACCCCGCCTTCCGGTGCCACCCGTCATGTCCGTCGCTGCCGTCGGCCCACGCCCGACGCCTTGCCACAGGGGCCCTGATCGCCCTTGCCGAGCGGCTCGTCGCCGATCACCTCGTCGCGGAGTTTCGACCGCCCTGCCGCGCATCGACCGCCTGCCGCCGAGCGTTGGTCCGTCACCGACCTGCCCACTCCACTCAGCCTTCGAGCCTAACTGTCGCCTCGGTCACACCGCTACGGCGACTGCGACAAGACGCCGGATCTGTCGGAAAAGACACCGAACGGTCCGTCCGTCGGGACTCCGTCGGACCACCGGTGCGGCCGACGACCGGTGGCCGGTCACGCACGATGGTGATCGAGATCGCTTCCGAGGCCGGGCCCGACATTCGACAAGCCGCCCCCACCAGGGCGGATAGGCTCTACGGACGTGGGCCGGGCGGCTGTGCCGACGTGACCGGCGTTCGCGCCACAGACCGGTCCACGGATACGATCCACGGTGTCGGACAACGCTGTCCTCCGTACTCGATCAAGGAGCGCACGGTGACCGACCAGCATGATCACGACGGCCCCGACGCCGCCCTCCGGGCCGACATCCGCCGCCTCGGCCGGCTGCTCGGCCAGACCCTCGCGCGTCAGGAAGGGCCACCGCTGCTCGACCTGGTCGAGGAGATCCGCGCCCTGGTCCGGCACGACGCCGAGGCCGCTGCCCAGCGGCTCTCCGCGATGGACGTGACCACCGGCACCAAGCTGGCCCGGGCCTTCTCCACCTACTTCCACCTCGCCAACATCACCGAGCAGGTGCACCGGTCCCGGGACCTGCGCCGGCAGCGGGCCGCGCACGGCGGCTGGCTGGACCAGGCGGCCCGGCTGATCCGGGAGCGCGGGGTGCCGCCGGAGGAGGTCGCCGCCGCCGCCCGCCGACTCGCCGTCCGACCGGTCTTCACCGCCCACCCCACCGAGGCGGCCCGGCGGTCCATCCTGTCCAAGCTGCGCGCCGTCGCCGACCAGCTCGACGCGGAGGCATCGGCGGCCGTCCTGTACGGCGCCACCGACGAGGCCCCGGCCAGCCGACGCCTCGCCGAACTGCTCGACCTGCTCTGGCAGACCGACGAGCTGCGACTGGACCGGCCCGACCCGACCGACGAGGCCCGCAACGCCATCTACTACCTGCGCGACCTGTACGCCGAGGCCGCTCCGCAGGTCCTCGACGATCTCGCCGACACGCTCCGCGGCCTGGGAGTGGAGACCGCCCCGACCGCCCGGCCGCTGACCTTCGGCACCTGGATCGGCGGCGACCGGGACGGCAACCCCTTCGTCACCCCGCAGGTCACCCGGGACGTGCTGCTGATCCAGTACGAGCACGGCATCCAGGCGACCGAGGCGGCGATGGAGTCCGTGATCAACGAGGTGTCGGTCTCCCGGCGACTGCGCGGGGTCTCACTCGACCTCTCCGCCAGCCTCGCCAAGGACCTCGACGCGCTGCCCGAGGTGGCGGCCCGGTTCCGTCGGGTCAACGCCGAGGAGCCGTACCGGCTCAAGGCCCGGTGCGTCAAGGCGAAACTGGCCAACACCCGACGCCGGCTCAACCAGGGCACCCCGCACGTGCCGGGTCGGGACTACCGGGGCACCGCCGACCTGCTCAGCGACCTGGAGCTGATGCGCGCCTCGCTGGCCCGCAACTCGGGGCAGCTCACCGCCGTCGGCCGGCTCGCCTCGGTGATCCGTACCGTCGCCGCGTTCGGGCCGCATCTCGCCACGATGGACATCCGGGAGCACGCCGAGGCGCACCACGCGGTGCTGGCCCAGTTCTACGCCCAGGTCGGCGAGGTCGCCGACTACGCGTCACTGAGCCGCCCCGACCGCACCAAGCTGCTCGCCGAGGAGCTGGCCGGCCGTCGGCCACTGTCGACGATGGACACTCCGTTGACCGAGCCGACCCGCAAGACGTTCGACGTCTTCGGCACCGTGCGGGAGATCCAGGAACGGTTCGGCGTCGAGGTGATCGAGTCGTACATCATCTCGATGACGCTCGGCGTGGACGACGTACTCGCCGCCGTGGTGCTGGCCCGGGAGGCCGGTCTGGTCGACGTGCACACCGGCCGGGCCCGGATCGGCTTCGTCCCGCTGCTGGAGACCCCGGCCGAACTCGACGCCGGCGGCGACCTGCTCGACGAGATGCTCTCCCTGCCGGCGTACCGGGCGATCGTGGCGGCCCGGGGTGACGTGCAGGAGGTGATGCTCGGCTACTCCGACTCCAACAAGGAGGCCGGGATCACCACCTCCCAGTGGTCGATCCACCGCGCCCAGCGCGCGCTGCGGGACGTGGCCGCCCGGCACAACGTACGGCTGCGGCTCTTCCACGGCCGTGGCGGCACCGTCGGCCGGGGCGGCGGGCCGACCCACGAGGCGATCCTCGCCCAGCCGTACGGCACCCTGGACGGCGAGATCAAGGTGACCGAGCAGGGCGAGGTCATCTCCGACAAGTACACCCTGCCGTCGCTGGCCCGGGAGAACCTGGAGTTGACCCTGGCCGCCGTGCTGCAGAGCACGCTGCTGCACACCGAGCCGCGCCAGCCGGCCGAGGCGCTCCAGCGGTGGAACTCGACCATGGACGTGGTCTCCGACGCGGCGTACCGGTCGTACCGGTCGCTGGTCGAGAACCCGGACCTGCCGGCGTACTTCTGGGCCTCCACCCCCACCGAGCTGCTCGGCGCGTTGAACATCGGTTCCCGGCCGGCGAAGCGGCCGAACACCGGCGCCGGGCTGTCCGGGCTGCGGGCGATCCCGTGGGTCTTCGGCTGGACGCAGACCCGGCAGATCGTGCCGGGCTGGTTCGGTGTCGGCTCGGGTCTGGCCGCCGCCCGGGAGGCGGGACTCGGTGACGTTCTCTGCGAGATGCACCGGGCCTGGCACTTCTTCGGCACGTTCCTGTCGAACGTGGAGATGATGCTCTCCAAGACCGACCTGAACATCGCCCGGCGGTACGTCGAGACCCTGGTCCCGAAGAAGCTGCACCCGATCTTCCACACGATCGAGGCCGAGTACGAACTGACCAAGCGTGAGGTGCTGGCGATCACCAACTCGCCCGCGCTGCTGGAGAACTCGCCGGTGCTGCAGCGCACCCTCGCGGTCCGGGACACCTACCTGGAGCCGCTGCACCACCTGCAGGTGGCGCTGCTGCGGCAGTACCGCGACTCGGGTGCGGCCGGTCGGGCCATCGCCACCGCCCCGGGCGGACGACGCGCCCCCGGCGACGGTACGGCGTTGGAGCGGGCCCTGCTGACCACCGTCAACGGCATCGCCGCCGGGATGCGCAACACCGGCTGAGCACGGCGGGGACACGCGACACCGGCTGGGCCGACGCCGCGAGGCCGGGGTGTTCCGGACCGGACGCGACCGGCTGGGCCGACGCCGGCGTCACCGTCGACGGCTCAGCCGGCGATGACCGCCTCGTCGAGTGACGCCTGGATCCGGTCGACGGTCTCGGCCGCCGACAGGTCGGTGCTGTCCAGCCAGAGCCCGACCCGGGGCATCAACGTCCGCAGTTCGGCGTCCAGGTGCTGCCAGAGCGCGAAGACCTGCTTGTCCCGGCCGGCGTCCCTGCGGGCCACCACCTCCAGGTCGGGTACCAGCTGCACCAGGGCGAAGGGCCGGGTCCGGAGCAGCCGCAGGTAGGTGTCGAGCACCGAACCGGCGACCACCACGTCGTCGATCACCGGCAGGAAGCCGGCGTCGGCGAACGAGTCCGCGAGCAGGCAGATGTTGCGCCGCCGGAGCAGCAGTTGCGCCTCGGCCTCGTCGACCGGCGGGCCCTGCGGCGGCACCAGGCCGTTGACGATGAAATGGTGCCCGACCACGTCACCCTCGACGTGGGCGGAGCGGGCGAACCTCGCGGCCAGCAGGCGGGCCACCGTCGTCTTCCCGGCCCCCGGCACACCCGAGATCAGAATCGCCCGCACCGGTCCAGCCTATGTGCGGGTAACCTGCCAGGGAGCGGCCAGCCATGATCAGAGACGTCGGGCGACCGGGGAGGCGACGGATGCGGGTGACGGTCCGGAGGGCGGTCGCGGAGGACTCGCCGGCCCTCGCCCGGCTGCGCTGGCAGCACAGCGAGGAACGCGGACACCAGGATCTCGAACGCGTCGCGTTCCTGGACCACTTCACCTCGTGGACACTCGACCACCTCGGCACCCACCTGGCGTTCCTGGCCGAGGTGGACGGCCGGCTGGTCGGGATGGCCTGGCTGATGCTCGCCGACCGGGTGCCGAGCCCACGACGTCCGGACCGGCGTACCGGCGACGTCCAGTCGGTCTACGTGGTGCCCGAACTGCGCAACGCCGGGGTGGGGCAGGCACTGCTCGACGCCGTGCTCGCCGAGGCCCGGAACCGGGAACTGGAGCACGTCACGGTGCACTCCAGCGACCGGGCGGTGCCGTTCTACCTGCGCCGGGGCTTCCGGGACGCGCCCACCTGGCTGGACTGGGTCCCGGAAGCCCGTTGAGCACCCCGGTCAGCTCGTCTCACCGGCGGCGCTGAACGAACGGAGCCGGTCGATCGCCCACCCGGTGCAGCCGACCGTGAAGATCAGGCCCATCACCACTGCCACCGGCACGGACACCGTGCTCTCCAGCAGCGCCGTCGGCGCGATCCGGTCGGTCAGGCTCAGCACGTACTGCTGGACCGAGAGGACCCGGGTCCCGCTGATCACGTTGGTCAGCAGGCCCTCCCAGATCAGCACGTAGACCAGGCCGAGCAGCACCGGCCGGCGGGTGACCAGGCTGAGCAGCAGGAAGATCGCCGAGTAGACCAGCGCGCCGAACGCGCTCGCGGCGGCCAGCCCCAACCCGAAGCGTACGGAGCTGGCGAGCACCCCGACGACGTACAGCGGAATGGCCGTGGCCAGCGCGGTCACTCCGGCGGCGACCGCGAGCTTCGGCAGGATGATCTGCCAGCGGGGCAGCGGTTTGGTGAGGATGTGCAGCAGGGTCCCGTCGTCGATCTCCGAGCCGAGCACTCCGGTGCCGACGATCAACGCGGTCACCGGCAGCATCACCGCGACGCCGAGGCCGAAGACGATCGGCGGAACCCACTCGCCGGGAGCGACCCCGGCCCAGCGGACCAACACCGCCAGTCCGACCAACAGCAGTGGCAACGGAAAGAGCAGCAGGAACCGGCGCCGGCCGAAGAGCCCACGCGCGGTGATCCAGGAAACGGTCGACATGACTGGTCAGGCCTCCACCAGGTAGGAGAACACGCTCTCCAGGGACTCGTCCGAGGGGAGCAGCCGGCGTACCCGGATCCCCGAGGCCAGGGCGATCTTCGGCAGCATCCGGGTGAAGCTGCCGTAGTCGCCGGCCCGTACCGTCAGGCCCTCGCGGTCGATCTCGACCCCGTTCACCGACGGCTCCGCCATCAACGCGACCGCCAGCCGCCGGTCGTCGGTGGAGCGGACCGCGAAGACGTGCGGTCGGTTGGTCATCAGTCGCCGGATGGTACGGAAGTCGCCGGAGGCGGCGAGCCGGCCGGAGACGATCACCTGCACCGTGCCGGAGACCTGCTCGACCTCCTCCAGGATGTGCGAGCTGAACAGGATGGTCCGGCCGGCGTCGCCGAGCGAGTGCAGCAGTTCCATCATGTGCATCCGCTGCCGCGGGTCCATCCCGTTGAACGGCTCGTCGAGCAGCAGCACCTCCGGGTCGTGGACCAGCGCCGCGGCGACCCGCGCCCGCTGCCGCATCCCCTTGGAGTAGGTGCCGATCCGGCGGTCCTGCGCCCCGGTCAGTTCGACCAGTTCGATCGCCCGCCGGGCCGCCGCCTCCGGCTCGGGCAGCCGGTGCAGCCGGGCACTGGCCAGCGCGAACTCGTACGCGGAGAGGAAGTCGTACGCCGCCTCGCGTTCGGTCACCAGGCCGAGCTTCCGGTACACGTCGGGGTTGCGCCAGGTGGGCGCGCCGCCCAGGGTGACGGTGCCCCGGGACGGGGCGAGGAACCCGGCCATCATGTGCAGCAGGGTGGTCTTGCCGGCGCCGTTCGGCCCGAGCAGCCCGGTCACCCCGGCACCGAGACCCATCGTGACGTCGTTGACCGCGACCACGTTGCCGTACCACCGGGAGACCCCGGTGAGTTCCACCATTGTCACTTTGCGGCGACCTTCCGGTAGCGGGCGAGCAGCAGCAGGATCCCGAGGGCGACGAAGGCGAGCGCGGCGATGGCGTACAGCGGGCCGTAGCCGCCGACTCCGAACTCGCCACCGGACTCGAACGCCCAGTCGCCGATCCCGCCGACCAGGGTGACCGGGCTGGCCAGGCCGGCGAGCTGCGTGGCCCGCTCGTACGGCAGCACCATCAGGACCCCGTACACCGGGGTGGTGAGCAGAAAGGCACCGACGATCGCCCCGGCCGCGACCGCCCGCCGCCGCAGCAGCGCGGCGACCAGCAGGGACAGCACCGAGAAGACCACCGCGTGCACCGCGACGTAGCCGAGTGCGGCCAGGTAGTCGCCGAACTCGCCCCAGACCGCGCCGATCCGCTCGGCGCCGAACGCGGCTCCGGCGAACATCACCGTCAGCGGGCCGGCCAGCAGCAGGAACGTCGCCGTGACCAGGGCCGCCAGCCGGGCCATCGCGTAGTCGCCCCGGCGCAGCGGCCGGGCGAAGTAGAGCGGCAGCACCCCGCTGTGCAGGTCACGGGAGGCGAGTTCCGGTGCGACGATGGCACAGAAGAAGATGATCAGAATGCTGAGCGTCTCCGGGAACTCGGCGTAGCTCAGCGCCGGCTGGCCGGTCTGGGCGCGGACGGCGGTCAGCACCGCGGCGACCGCCCCGACCACGCCGACGATCATCCACGGGAAGATCTTCGCCTTGGCGCTGCGGCCGAGTCCGAAGGCGGCTCGCAGCCCGTGCAGGTAGAGCGTGCTGACCAGGTGCCGCCGGCCGAGGCGTGCCCCGGTGTAGCGCTGGTAGCCGATGTCGTGGATCACTCCGGTCGGCTGGTTCACAGCGCACCTCCCCCGCTGGTGCCGGCGCCGGCCAGCTCGTCCGGTGTCGTGCCGGGCGGTGTGGTCGGCGGTGTCGCCGACGGCCCGGTGGCGAAGAGTTCGGCGACCCGGTGCCGGCGCTGGTCGAGCCGGTGCAACGGCAGGTCCAGCTCGGCCACCGCGGTCAGGATCTGGTCGTACGTCGTCTCGTCCGCCAACGGCACGAGCAGCAGCCGGCCCTCCCGGCGTACCGGCAGGCCGGCCTCGGTCAGCCGGGCGGCGAGTTCGTCGGTGCCCTCGCTGACCTCGACCGAGAGCACCTCGGTCGCGGTGGTCATGTCGGAGAGCTGGGCGGAGCGCAGCAGCCGGCCGCCGTCGATCGCGACCAGCGCGTCGCAGATCCGCTCGACCTCGCCGAGCAGGTGTGAACAGACCAGTACGGAGATGCCGAACTCGCTGCCGATCCGGTCGATCAGTCCGAGCATGGCGTCCCGGCCGGCCGGGTCGAGCCCGTTCGTCGGCTCGTCGAGCAGCAGCAGGTCCGGGTCGTGCACCAGGGCCTGGGCGAGCTTGACCCGCTGCTTCATACCGGTCGAGTAGCCGCCGACCTGGCGGTAGCGCTCCTCGTAGAGACCGACGTGACGCAGGGTCTCGGAGGCGCGCTCCCGGGCGGCCGTCTTCGGCAGCCCGCTCATCCGTGCCATGTGGGTGACGAACTCGGCGGCCGACAGGTCGGGCGGCAGGCAGTCGTGCTCGGGCATGTAGCCGACCCGGGACCGGACCTGGTGCCCGTCGACGGTCGGGTCGAGGCCGAGGACCTGGACTTGGCCGGCGGTCGGATCCAGCAGCCCGAGCATGATCTTGATGAACGTCGACTTGCCCGCTCCGTTGGCCCCGACCAACCCGACAATGCCCGGCTCGATGCCGACGGTCAGGTCGGCCAGGGCGGTCACCCCGTTGCCGTACGTCTTGGTCAGCGACTGGGTCGCGATCAGTGTCACGCCGTCAGCGTAGGTGCCGGGAGGTCGTCGCGGGGTCCGGGCCGACCCTGGGAATCCCCCGAGCCGCCGACCCCTAGGACGGTGTCAGGGGCGGCTCCGCCCCTGACGCGGCTTCCCCCGACACCCACCGGGTCCCGCGGGTAGCGTCTCCATCTGGTGCGGACGCTTTCGGTGTCATTCGGCGCGGCCGAACTCCACACCGTTGGGTAACCTCTCATAGTTGCCGATCAACGACGCCCCGGCTGCCGGGGGACGTCCAATCGGGAGTGGCCGGTCTCGACCGATCGACGACCGGCTGAGAAACTGTGTGCCGGCCAGTAGTTGGGGGTGCGATGAGCAACGGGTGGGTGCTGCCCGATGAGTTGCTGCGTGACGCTCCGGCGTACACGCCCCGCCCGTATGAGCTGGCCGATCTGGAGCTACTGCTCTCCGGAGCGTACGCCCCGCTCGCCGGCTTCATGGGCCGCGCCGACCTGGCCTCGGTGGCCCGGCGCGGACGACTCGCCGACGCCACCCCCTGGTCGGTTCCGGTGACGCTGCAGGTCCCGGCGGAGGTGACCCGCGGGATCGACCTGAACAACCCGATGGAACGCGGCCTGATCCTCACCGATCCCGAGGGGGCGCCGACCGCGCTGCTCGAGGTGACCGACATCTGGCCGACCCGGCAACCGTGGTACGGCGTCGGCGGCCCGGTACGCCGGATCGGCGACGGCGGGCACGGCCCGTTCCAGCGGCTGCGCCGGGGCCCGGCCGAGGTCCGGGAGCTGCTGCCCCCGGGCCGGGTGCTCGGCATCATCGCCGACCGGCCGCTGCACCGCCCCCAGCTGGCGCAGATCGCCCACGCGGTCCGTACCCTCGCCGCGCACCTGCTGATCCTCATCCCGGTGGCGGAGAACAGCCTGGACGGGTTCCCCCCGGAGGTGCTGGTCCGCAGCGTCTTCGGCGCCCGGGACCGGATGCCGCCGGCCACCATCGTCGCGGTGCCGATGGCCCGACGTGGCAACGAGATCTGGGACGCCCTGCTGCGGGCCCGGGTGGCCCGCGCCTACGGGGTGACCCACGTGCTCTCCACCACCGAGATGCTCACCGGCGGCGGGCTGCGGATGCTGGTCCCGCGCGAGCTGGCGTACGACAACCGGGACGGCCAGTGGCGCTGGCAGGACGACATCCCGCCCCGGAACCGGCGGCTGGCGTTGGCCCAGGAGGAGATCGACGACCTGCTCGACCGGGGTTTCCCGCTGCCGGAGTGGCACACCCCGCCGACGGTGGCGAAGGAGTTGAGCCGGGCCCGGCCACCGCGCCGGCACCGGGGCCTGGTGCTCTTCTTCACCGGTCTGTCCGGCTCCGGCAAGTCGACCATCGCCCGGGGGTTGGCGGACGCGTTGCGGGAGAGCGGGGACCGGACGGTCACCCTGCTCGACGGCGACGTGGTCCGCCGGGAGCTCTCCGCCGGTCTCGGCTTCAGCCACGCCGACCGGGACCTGAACATCCGGCGGATCGGCTGGGTCGCCGCCGAGGTGGCCCGGCATCGGGGGCTGGCGATCTGCTGCCCGATCGCGCCGTACGCCCGGGCCCGGGCGACCGCCCGGGAGATGGCCCGGGCCGCCGGGGCGGGTTTCCTGCTGATCCATGTCGCCACCCCGCTGGCGGTCTGCGAGCGGCGGGACCGCAAGGGCCTGTACGCGCGGGCTCGGGCGGGCCAGCTCACCGGGATGACCGGCATCGACGACCCGTACCAGGAGCCGACCGACGCCGATCTGGTGCTGGACACCAGCGACGTGACGGTCGAGGAGTGTGTCCGGGGCGTGCTGGCGCACCTGACCGAGACCGGTTGGGTGGAGCCCCGGCTGCGCCCGGCCTGACCACGTGCACACCTGTTGACAGGGGCCCCTTCCTCTACCGGAAGCGTTAGGAAGGGGCCCTTCCTTACACCCTCGACTGAGCGATAGTGTGCAGATCTGTTTGATTTCGTTGAGGAGGGTGTCAGGGTGGGACGTCTGGTGCCGAGGGTGTCCGGCCTCAGCTACGGCGGCGACTACAACCCGGAGCAGTGGCCCGAGGAGGTCTGGCCGCAGGACGTCGCACTGATGCGCGAGGCCGGCGTCAACCTGGTCACCGTCGCGGTCTTCGGCTGGGCCTGGTTGGAACCGGCACCGGGCCGGTACACCTTCGACCGGCTGGACCGGATCATGGACGGGCTGCACGAGGGCGGGATCCGGGTCTGCCTCGCCACCGCCACCGCCTCCCCGCCGCCCTGGTTCTCGTACGCCCACCCGGAGACGCTGCCGGTCGACGCGGACGGGCGCCGGTTGACGTACGGCAGCCGGCAGGCGATCTGCCCGAGTTCGCCGACGTACCGGCGGGCCGCCCTGGCCCTGACCGAGCAGCTCGCCCGGCGGTACGCCGACCATCCGGCGCTGGCCGTCTGGCACGTGCACAACGAGTACGCCTGCCACAATCCGCACTGCTGGTGCGACACCTCCGCCGACGCCTTCCGGAGCTGGCTCCGGGACCGCTACGCCGACCTGGACGGGCTCAACACGGCCTGGGGCACGGCGTTCTGGTCGCAGACGTACACCGACTGGGCCCAGGTGCAGCCGCCCCGGGCCACCCCGACCTCGTCCAACCCGGGGCAGGTGCTGGACTTCAAGCGGTTCAGCTCGGACGAGCACCTGGCCAACTTCGTCGCCGAGCGGGATCTCCTGCACCGGCTCTCCCCCGGCGTACCGGTGACCACCAACCTGATGACCGGCAGCTGCGTCGACCTGGACTACTGGGCCTGGGGGCGGGAGATGACCGGCCCGGACCGGCTGCTCTCCAACGACCACTACCTGCTCGGCGAACATCCGCTCGAACCGGCGGCCCAGATCGCCTTCGCCGCCGACCTGAGCCGGTCGCTGGCCGGCGGGCCGTGGCTGCTGATGGAGCACTCCACCAGTGCGGTCAACTGGCAGCCGCGCAACCTGGCCAAACCCCCCGGCCAGCTGGTCCGGGACGCGCTGGCGCACGTCGCCCGGGGCTCCGAGGGTGCGCTCTACTTCCAGTGGCGGGCCAGCCGGGCCGGCTCGGAGAAGTGGCACTCGGCGATGCTGCCGCACGCCGGCACCGACTCGAAGATCTGGCGCGAGGTGGTGACCCTCGGCGGGCACCTGCGGGCGCTGGCCGGTATCGAGGACGCCCGGACCGAGGCCGAGGTCGCGGTGCTGCTCGACTACGGCAGCGTCTGGGCTCAGGAGGCACCGAACCAGCCGAGCGTGGACATGGTCGGCTTCGACGAGATCCGTCGCTGGCACAGCGCGCTGTGGCGGGCCGGGATCACCGCCGACCTCGCCCCGCCCGACGCCGACCTGGGCCGCTACCGGCTGGTGGTCGCCCCGGCGCTGTACGCGGTGCACGACACCGCGGTGGCCAACCTGACCCGGTACGTCGCGAGCGGCGGCACCCTGGTCGTCGGCCCGTACAGCGGGCTGGTGGACGAGTTCGACCAGGTCCGGCCGGCCCCGCTGCCGGGCGCCTTCGCCGACCTGCTCGGCATCCGGGTCGAGGAGTTCTTCCCGCTCCCGGCCGGCGGTACGGTCCGCCTCGACACGGACCTGCTCGACGACGGCCCCACCGCCGGCGTCTGGACCGAGCTGCTGGCCGCGCCGGACGCCGAGGTGCTGGCCCGGTACGCCGACGGCCCGGTCCCCGGCGCGCCGGCGGTGACCCGGCGCGACACCGCCGGCGGACCGGCCTGGTACCTGAGCACCCGCCCCGACGACCGCACCCTGGGCCGACTGCTCGCCGGGATCGCCGGCGAGGCCGGTGTCCGGCCGCCGGTGCCCGGGTCACCGGACCTGGAGGCGGTACGCCGTCGACACGCCGACGGACGGTCGTACCTCTTCCTGTTCAACCACGGCGACCGGCCGGCGGAGGTCGACGCGGGCGGGGTCGACCTGCTCACCGGCCTCCGGCACGCCGGACCGACCCCGGTCGGGGCCGGTGGTGTCGTGGTGCTCGCCGAAGGACCGGCGTGACGGCCGGACGGCACACGGACGACCACCGGCGGCCCGCGCCGACGACCACCGGGGAGGCGGCTTGATGCTGGCCCAGCAGCGCCAGGAGGCGATCCTGCAGCGGGTCCGGGCCACCGGCGGGGTCCGGGTGAGCGAACTCGCCACCGAGTTCGGGGTCTCCGACATGACGATCCGCCGCGACCTGGACGTGCTGGCCGAGCGGGGTCTGCTGGCCAAGGTGCACGGCGGGGCGACCAGCGCCCCGCCCGGCGCGACCGACGAACCGGGCTTCGCGGCCAAGTCGGCCCGGCAGCGGGCGGAGAAGACCGCCATCGCCGGCCGGGCCGCCCGGCTGGTCACCCCCGGGATGGCGGTCGCGCTCTCCGCCGGTACGACCACCGCCGAACTCGCCCACCGGCTCGCCGGGATCGCCGGGCTGACCGTGGTGACGAACTCGATCCCGGTCGCCGAGATCCTGCACCGGTCCGGCCGGCCGGACCAGACGGTGGTCCTCACCGGCGGCGTACGGACCCCGTCGGACGCGCTGGTCGGTCCGGTGGCGGTCGCCGCGATCCGGTCGCTGCACCTGGACCTGGTCTTCCTCGGGGTGCACGGGATGACCGAACGGGCCGGATTCAGCACGCCGAACCTGCTGGAGGCGGAGACCGACCGGGCCCTGGTCGACGCGGCGGAGCGGCTGGTCGTGCTCGCCGACCACACCAAGTGGGGCACCGTCGGGATCTCCTCGATCGCCCCGCTGGCCGGGGCGCACACCGTGGTCTCCGACGACCGGCTGGCCGAGGAGGCCCGGCAGACACTGCGCGACCACGTGACCGAACTTGTGCTGGCTGAGGTAGGGGAATGAAACGGAACTCGGTGAAGCTCGCCGACGGGCGCGAGCTGATCTACTTCGACGAGCGGGACGACGCGGTCCGGGAGGGGCCGGACCGGCGGGACCTGCCGCTGCCGCCGCCCGCCTCCCAACTGCGCTACGACCCGCTGGTCGACGAGTGGGTGGCGGTCGCGGCGCACCGGCAGGGCCGGATCTTCCTGCCGCCGAGCGACCAGTGTCCACTCTGTCCGTCGACTCCCGAGCGCTCCAGCGAGATCCCCGCTCACGACTACGACGTGGTGGTCTTCGAGAACCGGTTCCCGTCGTTCAGCGACCGACCCGGCGACCCGCCCGGACAGCTGACCCCGTACACCGCGATCCGACCGGGGACCGGGCGGTGCGAGGTGGTCTGCTTCACCGCCGACCACCACGCCTCGTTCGGCACCCTGCCGCCGTCCCGGGTCCGGACCGTGCTGGACGCGCTCGCCGACCGTACCGCCGCGTTGTCCGGGTTGCCCGGCGTGGAGCAGGTGTTCTGCTTCGAGAACCGGGGGGTGGAGATCGGGGTCACCCTGCACCACCCGCACGGCCAGATCTACGCGTACCCGTTCCTGCCGCCCCGGGCCCGGTTGATGCTGGCCGCCGCGCGCCGGCACGCGGAGCGCACCGGCGGCCGCAACCTCTACGCCGACGTACTGGCCGCCGAGCGGGCCGCCGGGGACCGGGTGGTCGCCGGGAACGAGCACTGGACGGCGTACGTGCCGGCGGCCGCCCGCTGGCCGTTCGAGGTGCACGTGGCGCCGCACCGGGCGGTGCCGGACATCCCGGCGCTGGACGACGCCGAACGGGACGCCTTCGGCCCGCTCTACCTGGACGTGTTGCGCCGTCTCGACCGGCTCTTCGACCGGCCGATGCCGTACGTCTCGGCCTGGCACCAGGCGCCGGTGCACGCCGAGCCGGAGCTGAGCCACCTGCACCTGCAGCTGTTCAGCATCCGCCGGGCGGCGGACAAGCTGAAGTACCTGGCCGGTTCGGAGTCCGCGATGGGGGTGTTCATCAACGACGTGCCGCCGGAGCGGGCGGCGGCGATGCTCCGGGACGCCGGCTGAGCCCGGGCGGACCGGTCCTGTCGTAGGCCGGCCGTAGATTGCGGCGCATGAGCCGACCCACCGCCTCCGCCGGACCGGACCGACTGCCCGACGCGATGGCGCTCCGGGTGGCCCGAGGTGAGCTGCCCGGCCTGGTGCTGCTGGTCGCCCGGGGCGACGAGGTGCGGGTCGACCCGATCGGGACGCTGACCGTGGACGGCACGGCGCCGATGCGGCCCGACACCCTCTTCCGGGTCACCTCGATGACCAAACCGGTGGTCGCCGTGGCCGCGATGACGCTGGTCGAGGAGGGCCGGCTCGACCTGGCCGAGCCGATCGACCGGCTGCTGCCGGAGTTGGCCGGCCGCCGGGTGCTGCGCCGGCTCGACGGTCCGCTCGATGACACCGTCGAGGCGGACCGCCCGACGACGGTCGAGGACGTGCTGACGTTCCGGATCGGACACGGGATGATCTTCGAGCCCGAGTTCCAGCCGCCGTACCCGGTGGTCACCGCCGCCGACGAGCGGGGTCTGGCGATCGGGCCGCCCGACCCGGCGGTCACCCTGCCACCGGACGAGTGGCTCCGCAGGTTCGGGACGCTACCGCTCATGCACCAGCCCGGCGACCGGTGGCAGTACGACACCGCCGCGCAGGTGCTCGGCGTCCTGGTCTCCCGTGCCGCCGGGCAGCCGCTGCCGGACCTCCTCCGGCAGCGGCTCTTCGCCCCGCTCGGCATGGTCGACACCGACTTCTCCGTGCCGCTGGCCCAGTACGACCGGCTGGCGGGGCACTACGCGGCCGACCCGGAGACCGGTGAACTGGTGGCGCGGACGATCTCCGGCCCACAGCGCTGGACGGTCCCGCCGACGTTCCCGGCCGGCGCGTCCGGGCTGGTCTCCACCGCCGTGGACTACCTGGCCTTCGCCCGGCTGCTCCGCGACCGGGGTGTCCACCGGGGCGTACGGCTGCTCTCCGAGGAGTCGGTCGCCCGGATGACCGCCAATCACCTGACCCCGGAGCAGATCGCCATGGCTGGTCCGGTGCTCGACGGCCACGGCTGGGGCTACGGCCTGGCGGTCGAGGTCACGTCGGAGGGGACGACGCCGGCCCCGTACGGCTGGACCGGCGGCTACGGCACCGGGTGGTTCACCGATCCGGGCCGGGATCTGATCGCGATCGCCCTGACCCAGACCGACAACTTCCTCTTCAACGGCGGCTGGGACGAGGTCCGGAAGCTGGTGTGACCTCCACAGGCCAACTCGAACCGGGCCGGTCGGGTCGCCGCCGGCGACGGCCTCACCGGTCAGTCGTGCACCGAGACGCGGGTACGGTGCCGGGTCGGTGACCCGATCTCGTCGAGCACGGCGACCGCGAGGTCGGCGTAGGAGAGGGTGGCCGGTCCGGCGGCCGTCTCGCCACCGAACCGGTACCGACCGGTCCGGGGACCGGTCGGGTCGAGCAGCGCGGGTGGGGTGAGTACCAGCCAGTCGACCCCGGTACGGGCCGCCCGCAGCCGGTCCAGCCCGGCGGTGTGCGCGAGGGCGTACGGCCGCAGCTCGGGCGGGAACACGTCCGGGTTGTCGTACACCGGGCGTCCCCGCCCGTCGAGCAGGTTGGCGAAGAGGCCGACGAACACCAGCCGGGGTACGCCGGCCCGGGTCATGCCGGTGAGCAGGGCGTCCACGACGTCCACGAAGTACGCCTGGTCGAACCGGTCGAGGTTGGCGAACTCCTCAGGTCCGGAGGCGGGTGTGACGGCACAGACGACCGCGTCGTGGCCGTCCGCGTTGTCGTACACCGTCTCCGCGTCGCGGACGTCGCCCGACCGGAGGACGACACCGGGGCTGACCAGGTCGGCGTGCCGGTCGGTGTCCCGGACGACGGCGGTGACCCGGTACCCGCGTTCCCGGGCCTCGGCGGTGACCGCCCGTCCCGCCCTGCCACCGGCTCCGAAAACGACGATCCTGCTCATGGTGACGCTCCCCTCCGGCCGGTTGTCGGCTCGTCGGGGACGGTATCCGCGAGATACTGGTTACTTCAAAGGTACCGGGATAGCCTCCGACCGTGACTCCGCCTCCGAGCGTGACTCCGGCGCTGGATCCCGAGATGTTCGACCCGATGTGCCCGTCGAGCGCCCTGCCGTTCCAGATCGGCGACAAGTGGACCGGGATGGTGGTGCTCTGCCTGGAGCACGGCCGGCGGCGGTTCACCGAGATCCGGGGACCGCTGCGGGGCATCACGCCGAAGGTCCTGACCCAGACGCTGCGGGCGATGGAACGGGACGGTTTGGTGGTGCGGACCGCCTACCCCGAGCACCCACCCCGGGTGGAGTACGAGTTGACGCCGCTGGGCCGGAGCCTGCTGACCCTGATCGACGCGGCCCGTACCTGGAGTCGGAGCCATCTGGCCGAGTTGCTGCGAGCCCGGCAGGCGTACGACGCAAACTGACAAAATGGTCGGTCATGGAGCAACGCGTACATTTCATGACCGCCGCCACCCGCGACCTCGACCGGGCCCGGCACTTCTACGTCGACGGCCTGGGCTGGACGCCGACGCTCGACGTACCGGACGAGATCCTCTTCTTCCAGGTGGCGCCCGGGGTGATGCTCGGACTCTTCGAGGCGGACGCGTTCGCCGCCGACCTGGCCAACGACCTCGGCTCGGGTTCGGCGGTGGCGACCGCACCGGGCGGGTTCACCCTGTCGCACAACGTGGCGAGCGTCGAGGAAGTCGACCGGGTGCTGGGCCGGGCGGCCGAGGCGGGCGCGACGATCGTCAAGTCCGGGCGCCGTGCCGCCTTCGGCGGTTACCACGGCTACTTCGCAGACCCGAACGACCTGCTCTGGGAGGTCGCCTTCAATCCGGGTTGGCAGGTCGCCGAGGACGGCCGGGTGACGCTCAGCCCGGTCGAGCCGGAATGAGCCGGTGGCCGGCAGCCCCCGGTGCGTAGGTGGACCCGGTACCACCCCGACGCACGGGCGGGCCGGAAATGAGGGCGCGGGGGCCGGAAATGAGGGCGCGGGGGCCGGAAATGAGGGCGCGGGGGGCCCGGGACAGGGCCCCCCGCAGGGAAGGGACGGCCGGCTGTGCGCAACAGCCGGGAAGACCGTTCCTACCGGTACGGGCCTCTCGCGGCGGCCTCGACCGGGCCGGTCTTCCTGGACGCGACTGGCATCACGTCCACCCTGTCCAACGACCCAGGTCGCGGGACGGTAACGGCGACGGGACGACAAAAAGGGGCCCTTCATACACAAAGGGCCCCTTTTTTACCGATCAACTCAGGCGGCGAGCCTCCGGGCCAGGTTGCTGTCCAGGGTGGCCATGAACTCGTCGGTGGTCAGCCACGGGGCGTCCCGCGAGATGAGCAGCGCCAGGTCCTTGGTCATCTGGCCACCCTCGACGGTGTCGATGACCACCTGCTCCAGGGTGTTGGCGAACTCGGTGACCGCCGGGGTGTTGTCCAGCTTGCCCCGGTGCGCCAGGCCCCGGGTCCAGGCGTAGATCGACGCGATCGGGTTGGTCGACGTCTTCTCGCCCTTCTGCCACTGCCGGTAGTGCCGGGTCACGGTGCCGTGCGCCGCCTCGGCCTCGACCGTCCGGCCGTCCGGGGTCATCAGCACCGAGGTCATCAGACCCAGCGAGCCGAAGCCCTGCGCCACGGTGTCGGACTGCACGTCACCGTCGTAGTTCTTGGCGGCCCAGACGAAACCGCCCTCCCACTTCAGCGCGGCGGCGACCATGTCGTCGATCAGCCGGTGCTCGTAGCTGATCCCGGCGGCGTCGAACTCGGCCTTGAACTCGGTCTCGAAGATCTCCGCGAAGATGTCCTTGAACCGGCCGTCGTACGCCTTGAGGATGGTGTTCTTCGTCGACAGGTAGACCGGGTAGCCGCGGTCCAGTCCGTACCGGAACGAGGCCCGGGCGAAGTCCCGGATGGAGTCGTCGAAGTTGTACATCCCCATCGTGACGCCGCCGCCGGGGAAGTTGGCGATCTCCATCTCGACCGGGGCGCTGCCGTCGGCCGGGGTGTAGGTGATGGTCACCGTGCCCGGACCCGGCACCACGAAGTCGGTGGCCTTGTACTGGTCACCGTGTGCGTGCCGGCCGATGATGATCGGCTTGGTCCAGCCCGGTACGAGCCGCGGCACGTTCGACATGATGATCGGCTCGCGGAAGACCACGCCGCCGAGGATGTTCCGGATGGTGCCGTTCGGCGAACGCCACATCTTCTTGAGGCCGAACTCCTCGACCCGGGCCTCGTCCGGGGTGATGGTGGCGCACTTCACGCCCACACCGTGCTGCTTGATCGCGTTCGCCGCGTCGATCGTCACCTGGTCGTCGGTGTCGTCGCGGTGCTGGATCCCCAGGTCGTAGTAGTGCAGGTCGACGTCGAGGTACGGCAGGATCAACTGCTCACGGATCTGCTTCCAGATGATCCGGGTCATCTCGTCGCCGTCGAGTTCTACCACCGGGTTCGTAACCTTGATCTTCGCCATCGGCCGGCGCTCCTCTCCGGGACACATGCTCTAGCAGTACGAGCGTACTGGCCCGCTCCGAGTGCCCCTACACTGCCCGGCATGATGATCAGCCGGACGCTCGGATCGGCCACCGTGATCGCCCTGCCGGACGCCGAGGGGATCTTCTTCCAGCCCCGTGAGGAGGCGTTTCCCGACGCCGACGCCGAGCACTGGCGGCGGGCCGACGAACGCGACCCGGCAGCGGTCACCCCGGACGGCCGCTGGCGGCTGCCGTTCCGCTGCTTCGCGATCCGACTCGACGGCGGCCCCGGTGCCGGGCGACTGATCCTGGTCGACGCCGGGATCGGCCCGGCGGACGCCCCGGCCCGCAGCTGGGCGCCGGTGCCGGGCCGGCTGCCGGAGTCACTGGCCGCCGCCGGCATCTCCCCGGACGAGGTCGACACGGTGGTCCTCACCCACCAGCACACCGATCACGTCGGTTGGGCGGTCACCCGCGGGCCGGACGGGTCGACGGGTCCGGCGCCGTACTTCCGCAACGCGCGCTACCTGCTGCAACGTACCGAGATCGAGAGCATCCGCCGCCAGGGACCGGACGGGCTGGCCGGGCACCTGCTCGACCCGCTGGCCGCCACCGGCCAACTGCACGCCGTCGACGGCGACCAACGACTCACCCCCGGGGTACGCCTGCTCGCCACCCCGGGCCACACCCCCGGCCACCAGTCGGTACTGGTGGAGAGCGCCGACGAGGATCTGCTGATCACCGGCGACCTGCTGGTGCACACCGTCCAGCTGCTCGCCCCCGAGCTCGCGTACGCGCACGAGGCGGACCCGGCCACCGCCCGGCGCTCCCGGGAGACACTGCTGGCCCGACTGGCCGGGCGACCGACGGTCACCCTCGGCACGCCGCACCTGAGTACACCCTTCGTTCTGCTGTAATACCACTTCAGGCCAATTGTCGGGGGTGGTCCCGTTCGCCCACCAGCCATGATCGTCAATGCATGACTTCTCCGTACCCGTTCAGCCGCCGACGTTTCGTCTCGGCCGCCGGCGCCGCGACCGCCGGCCTTGTGGTCGGACCGATGCTGCTGACCCCCGACGGTGCCGCCGCACACATCCCGTCCACCGCCGGCGGCCCGCTGCCGACCAACCTCTTCACCCTCGGCGTCGCCTCCGGTGACCCGCTCCCGGACGGCGTGGTGCTCTGGACCCGGCTCGCCCCACAGCCGCTGGCCGGCGGCGGTATGCCGAACCGCCCGGTGCGGGTGCACTGGGAGGTCGCCGAGGACAGCCGCTTCCGGCGGATCCGCCGCCGCGGCGCCGCGACCGCCCACCCCGACCTCGGGCACTCGGTGCACGTCGAGGTCTCCGGACTGGCCCCGGACCGGGAGTACTACTACCGGTTCCGGGCCGGCCAGGAGATCTCCCCGGTCGGTCGGACCCGCACCGCCCCCGCCGACCGCGCCCGGAGCCGGCACCTCCGCTTCGCCTTCGCCAGCTGCCAGGACTTCCAGGCCGGGGCGTACACCGCGCACCGACACCTGGCCGGCGAGGACCTGGCGTTCGTCGCCTTCCTCGGTGACTACATCTACGAGGGCCGGCCGAACACCGCCGCCTACCGGGTGCACGAGGGGACCGACGAGCCGTACTCGCTGGTCGGCTACCGCAACCGGCACGCCCAGTACAAGACCGACCCGGACCTGCAGGCGTCACACGCGGCGTTCCCGTGGATCGTCACCTTCGACGACCACGAACTGGACAACAACTGGGCCGACGAGATCCCGCAGGACCCGGCCCAGCAGACCCCGGAGGCGTTCCGGGCCCGCCGGAAGGCGGCCTTCCAGGCGTACTACGAGAACATGCCGCTACGCCGCTCGGCGCTGCCGCGCGGGCTGGACATCCGGCTCTACCGGCGGCTGCGCTTCGGCGACCTGGCCAGCGTGCACGTCCTGGACACCCGGCAGTACCGCAGCGACCAGCCGGCGACCCTGGCCGACGCGATGAACCCGGAACTGTCGATGACCGGGCCCGAGCAGGAGCGCTGGCTGGTGCACGGGATGCGCTCCTCCGGCAGCCGGTGGAACCTGCTGGCCAACCAGGTGATGTGGGCCTCCAACGACCGCCAGGCCGGCCCGGAGCGGACCTACGACCTCGACAACTGGGACGGCTACCGGGTGCAGCGGCGCCGGCTGCTGGAGTTCTTCGGCTCCGGGCAGGTCGACAACCCGGTGGTGCTCACCGGGGACCGGCACTGCACCTGGGTCTGCGACCTCCGGCCGGACTTCGACGACCCGACCTCCCCGGTGGTCGGCGCCGAGATCACCGGTACGTCGATCACCTCCGGCGGCAACCCGGACACCGCCGGCTTCCACCGGACGTACGACCCGATCATGGCGGAGAGCCCGCACTGGAAGTACATCGACAACCAGCGCGGGTACGTCGTCTGCGACGTGACCCCCGAGCGGATGCTCAGCTCGCTCCGGCTGGTCGACACGGTCTGGGCGCCCACCGCCACGGTCCGGACCGCCGCCGAGTTTGTCGTCCTCGCCGGTGAACCCGGCATCTCGGTCGCCAGCCAGGAGTCGCCCGCCGTCACCGCCGCCACCCGGTCCCGGGTCGCCGCCGGCCCGAGCTACGCCGTCGACAACGACCAGATGTAAGGAAGGGCCCCTTCCTATCGCATTCTGCATAGGAAGGGGCCCCTCTCAACACCTCTCGGCGCGGGTCACATGTTCGCGACGTCGCCCTGCTTCGCCCGTACCGCCTCGGCGGCGGCCTTCAGGCTCTCGATCTCGTCGGCGTCCAGCGGGGTCTCCACGATCCGGCGTACGCCCTCGCGGCCGAGCTCGGCCTCCACGCCGAGGTACACACCGGAGATGCCGAACTCGCCGTCGACCCAGGCGCAGACCGGCATTACCTCGCCGGAGTCGGTGGCCACGGCCCGGGCCATCCGCGCGGCGGCGGCCGACGGGGCGTAGTACGCCGAACCGGTCTTCAGCAGCGCGACCACCTCGGCGCCGCCGTTGCGGGTCCGGACGACCAGCTCCTCGATCTGCTCGGCGGGCATCACCTCGCGCAGCGACTTGCCGTTCACGGTGCTCCGGGACGGCACCGGCACCATGGTGTCGCCGTGCGAGCCGAGGGTCAGCGTCTTGACCGACGCGACCGGTACCGACAGCGCCTCGGCGACGAAGTTGCTGAACCGGGCGGTGTCGAGCATGCCGGCCTGGCCGAGCACCCGGTTCTTCGGGAACTGGGTGGCGAGCTGTGCCAGCGCGGTCATCTCGTCCAGCGGGTTGGAGACGACGATGACGACGGCGTTCGGGGCGTACTTGGCGACGTTCTCGGCGACCTGACGCACGATCTTGGCGTTGGTCTCCAGCAGGTCCATCCGGCTCATGCCCGGCTTGCGCGGCAGGCCCGCGGTGATCACCACCACGTCGGAGCCCTCGATGACCTCGTAACCCTCGCCGCCCTTGCCGGTCGTCTGGCCGACGACCCTGGTCTCGAAGCCCTCGATCGGACGGGACTGGTTGAGGTCCAGCGCGAGGCCCTCGGGCTTGCCCTCGACGATGTCGGTGATCACGACCGTGTCGAAGACGTCGTACTCCGCGAGGCGCTGCGCGGTCGTGGAGCCGTAGAAGCCGGCGCCGACGACGGTGACCTTTTTGCCCATGGTCGTCCCACTCTCTGATACCGGTCGGGTTATTTCCGGACGGTATCAGCCAGGGCGGCCCGGTTCCGGCCAGGGGCGGATTCCGCCTCGCGTTTACGCCCGTTCGGCAACCCTCGCACCGGTCGACCGACTCCGCGCGAGCCGGCGCGCGTCACGCCGGTCGAGCGACTCCGCGCGAGCCGGCGCGTGTCACGCCCGTTCGGCCGCCTCGACGATGGCCTCGGCGCGCTCGACGACGTTGGTCAGCAGCATCGCCCGGGTCATCGGGCCCACCCCACCGGGCATCGGCGCGATCTTGCCGGCGACCTCGGCGACCTCGGGGTCGACGTCGCCGGTGTACCGGCCCTTGCCGTCCGGGCCGATCACCCGGGTGATGCCGACGTCCACCACCGCGGCGCCGGGCCGGACCATGTCGGCGGTGAGCAGTCCGGGCACGCCCGCCGCGACGATCACGATGTCGGCGGCCCGGGTGTGCGCCGAGAGGTCCAGGGTGCCGGTGTGACAGAGGGTGACCGTGGCGTTCTCGCTGCGCCGGGTCAGCAGCAGGCCCAGCGGCCGGCCGACGGTGTTGCCCCGACCGACCACCGCCACCTCGGCGCCGCGCAGTGGTACGTCGTGGCGGCGCAGCAGTTCGACGATGCCGCGCGGGGTGCAGGGCAGCGGCCCCGGGTAGCCGAGCACGAGCCGGCCGAGGTTGACCGGGTGCAGTCCGTCCGCGTCCTTTTCCGGGTCGATCAGTTCGAGGACCCGCTGGGTGTCCAGGTGCGCCGGCAGCGGCAACTGCACGATGTAGCCGTGGCAGGCCGGGTCGGCGTTGAGCTCGGCCAGAACCGCCTCAAGCTCCTCCTGGCTGGCGTCGGCCGGCAGTTCGCGCCGGATGGACGCGATGCCCACCTCGGCGCAGTCGCGGTGCTTGCCGTTGACGTACGCCTCGGATCCGGGGTCGTTGCCGACCAGCACCGTGCCGAGGCCGGGTACCACGCCCCGATCGGCCAGCGTTTTGACCCGGTTACGCAGTTCGTCCTTGATCTGTGCCGCGGTGGCTTTTCCGTCGAGAAGGGTGGCCGTCACAGCCAGATCGTCTCACGAGGCAACCCCGCGGCGAGCCGCCACCCGGCCGGTCGGCCGGCGCCTCAGCCGGTCGGCCAACCCCCGGTCAGCCGGCCGACCAGGACGAGACGATAACTCAACGTGACCGTGTTGTTAGTCACTCTCGGTAAGAATTTGTGGAATTTTGCACACTGAGCAACCGACGGTAGCGACTATAGCCGACAAATCGTCCAGCTCGCCGGCACGGCTCCAGAGCTTCGGAGTGATCCACTTTAGGAGCGATATATGTCGGATGACCAAATACGCACATGATCAGCGAGCCCCGCGCTATAGCAGCTCAGCGACATTATGTGCAAGCGCTGGAAGCAAGCTGTGTTACTAACTCGTAATCATCCAGTTTGGCCCGAAGTCCTGGGGCGGCCTACTTTTGCCGAGCGTTGCTCAGCGTTACCCATCCATCGGGGGCGACTGCTCAACGTAAGGAGATGAGGAGGCTCAATGCAGGTTCGTAGGCTCGCTGCCTGGACCGCCCTCCCCCTTGCCGCGACCCTCGGCCTCGCGGCCTGTGGCGGCGGCGGTTCGGGGGAGAGCGACGCGAATGCTGTGGTGTCGGTCCAGATCGGCGAACCCCAGCACTTGATCCCGACCAACGCGAACGAGTCCAGCGGCAACCAGGTGCTCGCCGCCCTGTTCACCCCGCTGGTGAAGTTCGACGCCCAGAACAAGCCGTACGAGGTCGCCGCGGAGTCGATCACGAACTCCACCGACAACACGGTCTGGACGGTCAAGCTCAAGGACGGGTTCACCTTCCACAACGGTGAGAAGGTGACCGCCGACAGCTACATCAACGCCTGGAACTACGGCGCGTACGGCCCGAACGGCCAGGGGAACAGCTACTTCTTCGAGAAGATCGCCGGCTACGAGGACCTGCAGTCGGAGGACCCGGACGGCGAGGGCCCGCAGAAGGCGCCGGAGCCGAAGGCCAAGACCCTGAGCGGGCTCAAGAAGGTCGACGACACCACCTTCACGATCACGCTGGCGAAGCCGTACAGCGAGTTCAAGTCGGTGCTCGGCTACAACGCGTTCTTCCCGCTGCCGCAGGCGGCGTTCTCCGCGCCGGGCGTCATCAAGGAGGGCTTCGAGGACGCCCCGATCGGTGACGGACCCTTCAAGATGAAGGGCACCTGGCAGCACGACGCCAAGATCGAGGTCGAGCGGTACGACGCGTACCCCGGTGACAAGCCGAAGATCAACGGTGCCGAGTTCCGGATCTACCAGCAGCTCAGCGCCGCGTACGCGGACGTGCAGTCGGACAACCTCGACGTGATCGTCACGGTGCCGACCGAGAACCTGAGCACCGCCACGGCGGACCTGGGCGACCGGCTGCAGAAGAGCCCGAACTCGTCCTTCCAGTTCATCGGGTTCCCGACGTACCAGCAGGAATTCAGCAAGCCTGAGGTCCGCAAGGCCATCTCGATGGCGATCGACCGGGACGAGATCATCAAGTCGGTCTTCAAGGACTCGCAGGTGTCGGCCCGCTCCTTCGTCTCCCCGGTGGTCGCCGGCTACCGCGACGACACCTGCGGCGAGGCGTGCGAGTTCGACCCGGCCAAGGCCAAGGCGGCGTACCAGGCCGCCGGCGGTCCGGCTCAGATCAAGATCACCTACAACGGTGACGGTGGGCACAAGGACTGGGTGGACGCGACCTGCAACCAGCTCAAGGCCAACCTGGGCGTGGACTGCGTCGGCGCCGCCGAGCCGAAGTTCTCCGACCTGCTCACCAAGGTCGACAACAAGCAGCCGGTCGGCCTGATCCGACTGGGCTGGCTCATGGACTACCCGTCCATGGAGAACTACCTGGGCCCGCTGTACTCGACCGGTGGTTCGTCGAACTACTACGGCTACAGCAACCCGACCTTCGACCAGCTGGTTGCCGAAGGCGCCGCCGCCGCGACGCCGGAGGCCGCGATCACGAAGTACCAGCAGGCGGAGGACATCCTGGCCAAGGACATGCCGGTGATCCCGCTGCGCTTCGGTCAGAACGTCTTCGCGCACTCGACCAAGGTCAAGAACGTCGAGGTCGACCTCTTCCAGGTCGTCGACATGACCAAGATCGAGCTTGTCAGCTGAGCTGACCCGAAGGCCCGGTCCGGGCCACCCGGTGACCCTGGGTGGCCCGGACCGTTCCACACCTCGCGCACCACTCCCCGCATTGCCATCCCCACGGAGAGTAAGCAAGTATGTTCCGCTACATCGTGCGGCGCCTGCTCCAGATGGTCCTGGCGTTCTTCGGGACCACGCTGATCGTCTACGCGCTGATGTTCGCCGGACAGGGCGACCCCATCCAGGCCCTCGCGGGTGAGCGCCCGGTCAGCGACGCGCAGCGGGCATACCTGACCGAGAAGTTCCATCTCGACAAGACCGGGATCGGCGGGTTCTTCTACCGCTACTTCGACTACATCGGCAACCTGCTCCGCGGCGACCTCGGCCAGTCACTCACCGGCCGGAAGATCAGCGACATGCTGGCGCAGGCCTGGCCGGTCACCGCCAAGCTCGCGGTCATCGCCCTGCTCGTCGCGATCATCGTCGGCGTGACCTGCGGCGTCATCGCCGGGCTGCGCCGGGGCGGCATCTTCGACAACGCCACCCTGGGCCTGACCCTGCTGGTGCTCGGCATCCCCACCATCGTGCTGGCCCCGATCGCCCAGTACTTCCTCGGCGTGAAGCTGTCGCTCTTCCCACCGACCGCCGGCGCCCAGCCCAGCCTCTACGCGTTGCTGCTGCCCGGGCTCGTACTCGGGTCCCTGTCGCTGGCCACGGCGCTGCGGCTGACCCGGACCTCGATCGCCGAGAACCTCCGGTCGGACTACGTCCGGACCGCGAAGGCCAAGGGTCTGCCGACCCGGCGCATCGTCAGCGTGCACGTACTGCGGAACTCGCTGATCCCGGTGATCACCTTCCTCGGCGTCGAGCTGGGCAACCTGATGAGCGGCGCGATCATCACCGAGGGTGTCTTCAACATCCCGGGCGTCGGTTTCAACCTCTTCCGTGGCATCCGGACCGAGGACGGCCCGCTGGTGGTCGGCCTGGTCAGCGTCCTGGTCGTGGTCTACCTGGTGTCGAACCTCGTGGTGGACGTCCTCTACGCGGTCCTCGACCCCCGCATCCGGTACGAGTGAGGGAAGAACAGAGATGAGCGAGGCACAAATCGTCGGTGCGGCAGAGGCCGGCAAGGCCACCGACCCGACCACCCGGCCGCGCAGCCTGGCCGGCGACGCCTGGCGCGACCTTCGCCGTAACCCGATCTTCTGGGTGTCGCTGGTCCTGGTCCTCGCGGTGACCGCGATGGCCATCGTGCCCGGCCTGTTCACCGCGAACGACCCGCTGGACTGCTCGCTGAACCGGCAGCACGCCGGCCCCGGCAACGGCGCCCTCTTCGGTTACGACTTCCAGGGCTGCGACGTCTACGCCCGGTCCGTCTACGGCGCCCGCGCCTCCCTGCTGGTCGGCGCGCTCTCCGCGGTGCTCACCGGCGTGATCGCCGTGGTGGTCGGCATGCTCGCCGGCTACTTCGGCCGCTGGATCGACGCCGCGCTGTCCCGGGTGATCGACATCGTCCTCGGCATCCCGCTGCTGCTCGCCGCGATCGTGCTGCTCAAGCGGATCAGCAGCGACAGCCCCAGCGTCCGGATCGCGGCCGTGATCTTCGTACTGGCGGTCCTGGGCTGGACCACCGCCGCCCGGGTCATCCGCTCCTCGGTGATCAGCGCCAAGCAGCAGGACTACGTGGCCGCGGCCCGGATGCTCGGCGCCGGCAACGGCCGGACGATGTGGCGGCACATCCTGCCGAACTCGCTGGCCCCGGTCATCGTGGTGCTCACCATCGGGCTCGGCTCGTTCATCGCCGCCGAGGCGACCCTCTCCTTCCTCGGCATCGGCCTCAAGGCCCCGACCATCTCCTGGGGCATCGACATCGACAGCGGCCGCACCCACATGCGCGAGTCGGCGGTCCCGCTGATCGTCCCCTCGACCTTCCTCGCGCTGACCGTACTGGCCTTCATCATGCTGGGCGACGCGATCCGCGACGCCTTCGACCCGAAGCTGCGGTGATCACATGAGCAAGCACAGTGCCGGCAACGGCGTGCGGGTGACCGAGCGGGCCAGCCGGCCCGAGTGGCAGGGTTCCGGCGACGACGGCGGCCACCTGCTGGAACTGCGGGACCTCTTCGTCGAGTTCCACACCCGGGACGGGGTCGCCAAGGTGATCAACGGCGTCTCGTACCACCTGGACGCCGGGGAGACCCTGGCCGTACTCGGCGAGTCCGGCTCCGGCAAGTCCGTCACCGCCCAGGCGATCATGGGCATCCTGGACATGCCGCCGGCGGTCATCCCGTCCGGCCAGATCCTGTACCGCGGCACCGACCTGCTGAAGCTCTCCGAGGACGAACGGCGCAAGATCCGCGGCAAGCAGATCGCGATGATCTTTCAGGACGCGCTCTCCGCGCTGAACCCGGTCTTCCCGGTCGGCTGGCAGATCGGTGAGACGCTGCGGCTGCGCGAGGGACTCTCCCGGGCCGACTCCCGACGCCGGGCCATCGAACTGATGGAACTGGTCAAGATCCCGGCGGCCCGGCAGCGGGTACGCGACTACCCGCACCAGTTCTCCGGCGGTATGCGGCAGCGCGTCATGATCGCGATGGCGCTGGCGCAGGACCCGGCGGTGCTGATCGCCGACGAGCCGACCACCGCGCTCGACGTGACCGTGCAGGCGCAGATCATGGACCTGCTCGGCGAACTGCGCCGGGAACTCAACATGGCGATGATCCTGATCACCCACGACCTCGGCGTGGTCGCCGACGTGGCCGACCGGATCGCCGTCATGTACGCCGGCCGGATCGTCGAACACGCCGACGTGCACTCGCTGTACGAGGCGCCCGCGCACCCGTACACCAAGGGGCTGCTGGAGTCGATCCCGCGCCTGGACCACAAGGGCCAGCAGCTCACCACCATCAAGGGGCTGCCGCCGAACCTGATGCGCATCCCCAGCGGATGTCCGTTCCACCCGCGCTGCCCGTTCGCCCGGCAGGAGTGCGTCGACGTCGTGCCGACCGTGCACCAGCTCGGCAACGACCGGACCAGCGCGTGCCACTTCGCCGAGGAGGTCCTCGATGGCCGCATCTGAGCGGAACACGTCCACACCGGCCGCCGGCACCGCGACCAAGCAGCGCGGCGAAACCGTGCTGCAGGTCGAGAACGTCGTCAAGCACTTCCCGATCACCCAGGGCATCGTCTTCAAGCGGCAGATCGGCGCGGTGAAGGCCGTCGACGGGGTCAGCTTCGACCTGAAGCGGGGCGAGACCCTCGGCATCGTCGGCGAGTCCGGCTGTGGCAAGTCCACCCTGGCCAAGCTGCTGATGCGGCTGGAGACCCCGACCTCCGGCCGCGCCGTGCTGGAGGGTCGGGACATGTTCTCGCTCTCCGGTTCCGCACTGCGGCGGATGCGCCGCAACGTGCAGATGGTGATGCAGGACCCGTACACCTCGCTGAACCCGCGGATGACGGTCGGCGACATCATCGGTGAGCCGTTCGACATCCACCCCGACGCGGCACCGCGCGGCGCCCGCCGGCAGCGGGTGCAGGAGCTGCTCGAACTGGTGGGCCTGAACCCGGAGCACATCAACCGGTACCCGCACCAGTTCTCGGGTGGCCAGCGGCAGCGGATCGGGATCGCCCGGGCGTTGGCGTTGAAGCCGGAGATCATCGTCTGTGACGAACCGGTGTCGGCGCTGGACGTGTCGATCCAGGCCCAGGTGATCAACCTGCTGGAGAACCTGCAGGACGAGCTGGGGCTGTCGTACATCTTCATCGCGCACGACCTGTCGGTGGTGCGGCACATCGCCGACCGGGTGGCGGTGATGTACCTCGGGAAGATCGTGGAGATCGGTACCGAGGACGAGATCTACGAGCGGCCGACGCATCCGTACACCCAGGCGCTGCTCTCGGCGGTGCCGGTGCCGGACCCGAAGGCCCGCGCCCACCGCGAGATCATCCGGCTGGACGGCGACGTGCCGTCACCGGCGAACCCGCCGTCGGGCTGCCGGTTCCGGACCCGTTGCTGGAAGGCGCAGGACATCTGCGCCACCGAGGAGCCGAAGCTGGAGCTGCGGGCCGCCGACCCGCACCTGTCGGCCTGCCACTTCGCGGAGCAGAAGACGCACGTCGTCGCCTGACCACACCCCAGCCGTGGGCGGGGGGGGGGGCCCCCCCCCCCCCCGGGCCCGGGCGCCCCCGCCACGGCGTACCGGCCATCGGTGCCGGCACGGACGTCGGTGCGACGTCGAGGACGTCAGTGGAAGAAGTGCCGGGTACCGGTGAGGTACATGGTGATGCCGGCGTCCCGGGCCGCCGCGACGACCTCCTCGTCGCGTACCGAGCCGCCGGGCTGGACCACGGCCCGCACCCCGGCCTCGGCCAGCACCTGCAGCCCGTCCGGGAACGGGAAGAACGCGTCCGAGGCCGCCACCGCCCCCCGGGCCCGGTCGGCGCCGGCCCGGTTCACCGCGAGGTGTGCCGAGTCGACCCGGTTGACCTGCCCCATCCCGACCCCCACGGTCGCCCCGTCGGAGGCGAGCAGGATCGCGTTGCTCTTCACCGCGCGCACCGCCCGCCAGGCGAAGACGAGGTCACGCAGCACCTCGTCACTCGCCGGCGTACCGGTGGCGAGCTGCCACGCGGCCGGGTCGTCGCCGGGCGCGTCGACCCGGTCGGCCATCTGCACCAGTACGCCCCCGCTGACCTGACGCCACTCGGCCGGCAGCGGTGCCCACCCGGGCGCCCGGAGCAGGCGGATGTTCTTCTTCCCGGACAGTACGTCGACCGCGCCCGGCTCGAAGTCCGGCGCCACGACCACCTCGGTGAAGATCTCCGCGACCTGCTCGGCCAGCTCCACCGAGACCGGCCGGTTCACCGCGATCACGCCGCCGAACGCGGAGACCGGGTCACAGGCGTGCGCCTTGCGGTGCGCCTCGGCGACGTCGGCGCCGACCGCGATGCCACACGGGTTGGCGTGCTTGATGATCGCCACCGCGGGCTGGTCGGCGAAGTCGTTCGCGGCCCGCCAGGCCGCGTCCGCGTCGACGTAGTTGTTGTACGACATCTCCTTGCCGTGCAGCTGCTCGGCCTGGGCCAGCCCGGCCGGCGCCGCCGGGTCGACGTATAGCGCGGCCTGCTGGTGCGGGTTCTCGCCGTACCGCAGCGGGGTGCTGACGTTCAGCGCCAGGCCCGCGAACGGCGGCCACTGCTGGTCGGCCGGCCCGGCCTGCACCGCGAACCAGTTCGCCACCGCCACGTCGTACTCGGCGATGTCGGCGAAGGCACGGGCGGCCAGGGCGCGCCGCTGGGCGAGGGTGAAGCCACCGTCGGCCAGCGCCGCGAGCACCGTCGGGTACGCCGACACCGAGGTCGCCACCGCCACCGAGGCGTGGTTCTTCGCCGCCGCCCGGACCATCGCCGGCCCGCCGATGTCGATCTGCTCGACGCACTGGTCGAAGTCGGCGCCGGAGGCGACCGTCTCGGTGAACGGGTAGAGGTTCGACACCAGCAGGTCGAACGGCGCGATGCCGAGCTCGTCGAGCTGGCTGACGTGCCGGTCGGACCGCAGGTCGGCCAGGAGCCCGGCGTGCACCTTCGGGTGCAGCGTCTTGACCCGGCCGTCCAGCGTCTCGGGGAACCCGGTCAGCGCCTCGACCGGGGTGACCGGCACGCCGGCCTTCTCGATGGTCGAGGCGGTGCTGCCGGTCGAGACGATCTCGACCCCGGCGGCGTGCAGCGCCTGGGCCAGCTCGGTCAGCCCGGTCTTGTCGTAGACGCTGACCAGGGCGCGCCGAACCGGGCGCCGGCCCTCCGCCGCGGAACTCGTGTCGCTCACTCCGATCGTGACCTTCCTTCCAGTGATCTTCCAGCCCTCGCGGACCAGCCGGCCGACGTACGTGACGAGCTGCTGCCGCTCGGCCACCTTGATCCGTTCGGTGAGGGAGTCCTCGTTGTCGTCGTCCAGCACCGGCACCGCCACCTGGGCGATGATCGGGCCGGTGTCCACCCCGGCGTCGACGAAGAACAGTGTGGCGCCGGCGAGGCGTACCCCGTAGGTGAGCGCGTCGCGCGGGCCGTGGATGCCGGGGAAGGCCGGCAGCAGCGAGTTGTGGGTGTTGACGTACCGGTCACCGAAGGCGGCCAGGAAGTGCGGGCCGACGAGCTTCAGGAAACCGGCGGAGACCACCAGGTCGGGTCGGTGCTCGGCGACCCGGGCGGTGAGCGCCCGGTCCCACTCCTCCCGGCTCGGATGCGCCGGGACCCGTTCGACGAACGTGGGTACGCCAGCGGCGGCGGCGCGGTCGAGCCCGGCGATGTTGTCCCGGTCGGCACCGACGGCCACCACCTGGACGCCGTACCCCGGGTCGGCGCACGCGTCGAGCAGCGCCTGCAGGTTGCTGCCGGAACCGGAAAGGAGGACGACGACGCGGGCCGGCGACACAGGCTCAGTCACCCCCGCACCCTATCGGGCACCTGACGCCGACTTTCCCGGGGCGCGGCCGGAATCCCGCAGGTCACACCGGAGCGGGACGACCGGAGTTCGCCGCGCGGCATGTCGGAGAAGGGAAAGACCCCCCGACGTTGCGTTGATTAGGTACGCTCCCGGTCGCTCGCGGCGCTGACGAGCTGCGGAAATTCCACCCCCAGTAACCGCTCCACTGCGGTACGTGCAATGATCGAGGAGTTCGGACTCAATGCAACCTGGCTACCCCTCACAGCCACCGCAACAGATCGATAACAACATGACGATGTCGATCGTCTCGATCTTCCTCTTCTGGCCGCTGGCGATCCCCGCCATCATGGCCGCCTCGAAGGTCAACCCGCTGCTGCAGCAGGGCGACTTCGCCGGGGCGCAGGCCGCGGCCGCCGAGTCGAAGAAGTGGTCGAAGCTCGCGATCATCATCGGTTGTGTCTGGATCGGGCTGTGGCTGATCTGCTGCATCATCGCCTTCGCGGCAGGCATGCTCGGCGGCGGCACCGCCGCGACGTCAAGCTACTGAGCCACCCCGGATAGGGAGTTCTCTGTCATGCAGCCGGGTTACCCGGGCCAGGACCCGTACGGGCAGCAGCAGCCCCCGTCGGATCCGAACGCCCCGCAGCACCAGGACCCGTACGCCCAGCCGACCTCCGGCCAGCCCGGTTACGGCCAGCCGACGTCGGGACAGCCGTACGGGCAGCCGACGTCCGGCCAGCCGTACGGGCAGCCGACGTCCGGCCAGCCGTACGGACAGCCGACGTCGGGACAACCGTACGAGCAGCCGACGGGGCAGCCCGGGTATCCGCCGCAGTCGCCGTACCAGGATCCGTACGCCCAGCAGCTCATGCCGGGGCAGCCGTACGCCGTGACGCCCGGCTATCCCGGGGCGGGGTACGGGCCGAGCGGCGGGCGGGACAACACGTTCGGGCTGATCTCGATGATCCTCGGCATCATCTCGCTGCCGATCCTGCTCTGCTGCAGCCCGCTGTCGATCATCGGTGGCGTCGCCGCGATCGTGCTCGGCATCCTGGGTCGGGGCAAGGCCAGCAGGGGCGAGGCCAGCAACCCCGGCCAGGCCCTGGCCGGGCTGATCTGCGGTGCCGTCGCCGTCGCGCTCTCCGCGGCGGCGCTGATCTACTCCCTGGTCGCGCAGGCAAGCCTCTACTGGCAACCCTGAGCAGGTCGGACAGGGCCGGGCCGGTGACCGGTGCGGCAGCACAACCGTCCGGCGGCCACCTTCGCCAGCGGGGCGTCCCGAGATCGTCCGGGGCGCCCCTCGGCGTTTCCGCGCCGATCAGGGTACCCACCAGGGGGCGGGCCGGTCGCCGTCAGGCGCGGGTGACCACCCGGCTGGCCACCGCGCCGATCAGGGTGCCGACCAGCACGACGACGGTCGCCCCCGCCGCCACCTGCCAGTAGCTCGGGCCGATCTCGGCGAGCCGTCCGCTGCCGAGCGGGCCGCCGGAGAAGAACGCCGCCCCGCCCATCAGCATCCCGGCCACCGGGCCACCGACCGCGGCGGCACCGAGCAGGTTGGCCCAACCGGGTGGCGGCGCCTGCCGGACGGCGGCACTCAGCACCATCCGACGGGCGAGCAGCCAGCCCGCCCCCATGCCGGCCAGCACCGGCACGGCGAGCACCGCGCCGCCGACCCCGCCGAGCGGTCCCTCGGGAAGCGCGGCGAACAGGGGTACGGCGGGCAGCGCACCGATCGACACCTCGGTGGTCCGGACCACCGTGTCGGTGCCGACCGCGAATCCCGGCCCGAGCAGGAAACTCACCGCCCAGATCGCGGCGTTCGGCGCGTAGCCCAGGCTGACCAGGGTGATCCCGGCCTGGCCCACCACTCCGGTCCGGTACGCCCCGATCATGTCGCCGGCCTCACCGCCACCGGTCGCCACCGCCAGTCCGGCGACCCCGGCACCGGCGGCGAACAGCAGGAAGGCCGCGACGACTCCGGCCCGTACCCCGTCCCGGAGCACCGGCGGGGTACGTCGGGCCAGCGAACCCAGCGCGCCCGTCGTCCGCAGCGCGCCGACGAGGGCGGCGAGCGCACCGAAGGCGGCCAGGGTGAGCAGCGCCCGCAGCGGTGCGGCGGTGGGCCCGTCGCCGCCGAGCGCCAGTGCGGCGAGCCCGCCGAGTACCCCGTACCCGGTCCCGACCGCGGCCGCGACCACGAACGCCCTACCCAGCGTCGGATGGTGCCGGGCGCCGATCGCCCGACTGACGTGTACGCCCGCCCGGGCGAGCCGCCACGCGGCGAACATGGCGAGGGCCAGCGGCGCCAGGCCGAACGGCCCGGCGTCGGTCTGCAGCGGTACGCCGTGCCCGAGCAGCCACCCGGCCAGCCCGAGCCGGGCGGCGGCACCGAACGAGCCGGCGTCCTCGGCGAACCGGGCCCCCCCGAGCACCAGCGCGACCGGCAGGTAGGAGACGACGGCCGCCCAGAGCGTGGCCACCGCGGCGGCCACCGGCAGCGGGGCCCGGCCGGACGGTCGGCGCTCCCGCGGTCGGGGGACGTCCCCGGGATCGTCGCCCGGTCGGGGCGTGGGCACCCGACCGCCGCCCGGCGCCGGTCCCTCCCGGCGGGGTCTGGTGCGCCGGTGCTCCGTCCGGTCACGTCCGTCCCGCTCCGGAGGCCCGGCCGACGTTTCCAGGTCGGTTTCCGGGGAGTTGTCCGAAGCGTCGGTACGGCGTGGCCGGTCAGAGAAGGTGGGTGGCATCAGCGCCTACTCTGACACGGCGGCGGGACGGGCCGGTTCACGACACCACGGTACGGACCACCGCCGCCCCGCGACAGTCGCCGGCCGCGCCTTCGCCCGGGGTCCACGTCGGACCTCCGGCCCCGGACCCGGTCGGGCAGCCCACCGGCACCATGGCCGTACCGCGTCCGGCAGCCCACCGACACCTTCCCTGGATACGCGTCGGGGTGGCCGGCAGCGCCGACCACCCCGTGCATGCCGTCTGCCGGCTCAGTTGCCGGACATGACCTCGCGCATCAGTCGTGCGGTCTCGCTCGGCGTCTTGCCGACCTTGACCCCGACCGCCTCCAGCGCCGCCTTCTTGGCCTCGGCGGTGCCGGCCGAGCCGGAGATGATCGCGCCGGCGTGCCCCATCGTCTTGCCGGGAGGCGCGGTGAAGCCGGCGATGTACCCGACGACCGGCTTGGTCACGTTGGCCTTGATGAACTCGGCGGCCCGCTCCTCGGCGTCGCCGCCGATCTCACCGATCATCACGATGGCGTCGGTCTCCGGGTCCGCCTGGAACGCCGCGAGCGCGTCGATGTGCGTGGTGCCGATGACCGGGTCGCCACCGATGCCGACGCAGGTGGAGAAGCCGATGTCCCGCAGCTCGTACATCATCTGGTAGGTCAGGGTGCCGCTCTTGCTGACCAGACCGATCCGGCCGCTGCCGGTGATGTCGGCGGGGATGATGCCCGCGTTGGAGGCGCCCGGCGAGGCGATGCCGGGGCAGTTCGGCCCGATGATCCGGGTCCGCTCCCCCTTCGTCACGTTGTACGCCCAGAACGCGGCGGTGTCGTGCACCGGCACGCCCTCGGTGATCACCACGGCGAGCGGGATGCCCGCGTCGATCGCCTCGACCACCGCGCCCTTGGTGAACTGCGGCGGTACGAAGATGACGCTGACGTCCGCCCCGGTCTCCGCCATCGCGTCCGCGACGGTGGCGAAGACCGGCAGCTCGGTGCCGTCGAAGGCGACCTTCTGGCCGGCCTTGCGCGGGTTGACCCCGCCGACGATCGTGGTGCCGGCGGCGAGCATCCGCTTCGTGTGCTTCATGCCCTCGGAGCCGGTCATCCCCTGGACGATGACCTTCGAGTCCTTGGTCAACCAGATTGCCATCTCAGACCCCCGCAGCCGCGAGCTCGGCGGCCCGCCGGGCCGCCCCATCCATGGTGTCCACCCGCTCGACCAGCGGGTTGGCGGCGGCGTCGAGGATCGCCCGCCCCGCCTCGGCGTTGTTGCCGTCGAGCCGTACGACGAGCGGCTTGTCGACCGTCTCGCCCCGCTCGGTCAGCAGGGCCAGTGCCTGCACGATGCCGTTGGCGACCTCGTCGCAGGCGGTGATGCCACCGAAGACGTTGACGAAGACGCTGCGTACCGAGGGGTCGGAGAGGACGATCTCCAGTCCGTTGGCCATCACCGCCGCGCTCGCCCCACCGCCGATGTCGAGGAAGTTGGCCGGCTTCACGCCGCCGTACGACTCACCGGCGTACGCCACCACGTCGAGGGTGGACATGACCAGGCCGGCGCCGTTGCCGATGATGCCGACCTCGCCGTCCAGCTTGACGTAGTTGAGGTCCTTCTCCTTGGCCCGCTGCTCCAGCGGGTCCACCGCCGCCTGGTCGACCAGCGCCTCGTGGTCGGGGTGGCGGAAGCCGGCGTTCTCGTCCAGCGTGACCTTGGCGTCGAGGCAGAGCACCTCGCCGCTGTTCGTCTTCGCCAGCGGGTTCACCTCGACGAGGGTGGCGTCCTCGGCGATGAACGCCTGCCACAGGCGTACCGCGATCGGGACCACCTGCTCGGCGACCTCGGCCGGGAACTGGGCGGCGCTGACGATCTCCCGCGCCTTCGCCTCGTCGACCCCGGTGTTGGCGTCGATGGCGACCTTGGCCACCCGCTCCGGGGTCTCGGCGGCCACCTGTTCGATGTCCATCCCGCCGGCCACGCTGGCGATGCAGAGGAAGGTGCGGTTCGCCCGGTCGAGCAGATAGGAGAAGTAGTACTCCTCGGCGATGTCGGCGGTCACCGTGATCATGACCTTGTTGACCGTGTGGCCCTTGATGTCCATGCCGAGGATGTCGGTCGCCCTGGCCACCGCCTCGTCGGCGCCCTCGGCGAGCTTGACCCCGCCCGCCTTGCCCCGGCCACCGACCTTCACCTGAGCCTTGACGACCACCCGGCCGCCGAGGCGCTCGGCGATCGCGCGGGCCTCGTCGGGGGTCGTCGCGACACCGCCGGCGAGCACGGGCAAACCGTGCCGCTCGAACAGCTCACGCCCCTGGTATTCGTACAGGTCCACGATTGCGCGTCCCGTCCCGTCTCCGCGGCGCGCCTTCGCACCGCCGCCAGCGTGTTGATGAGTTGACGCCTGTCTGAGTACAAACAGGCCATCTGGCGCAGCCTAGCGAGGTGACCACGGGGGGCATCCACGTGGGTGCTCGGTGTGTGGTATCGCACAGCCGGTCGCCGGGGCCGGGAAAACTTTCCGGTGGCCGGCGTAACCCGAGGTTGGGGCGGTCGTTGAGTCTGATGTCGGAGCGCTGAGCGCGACGATGGGAGCGGCCGATGCCCTGTCGGTCGAGGGGTGGCGGCGGGGCATCGTGCATAGAGAGGCCGGACGTGTGAGGGGTGCGTCCGGCCTCTCCCCTTCCCCGCGGAGCCTCGTCCCGGGACCGGGGGTCAGCTGACCGCCGGCTGCCCCACGTTGGCCCGAACCCATTGGACGATCGACTGGGTGGTCGCCCCCGGCGTGAAGATCCGGGCCACTCCCAGCCGTTCCAGTTCGGGGATGTCGGCGTCCGGGATGATGCCGCCGCCGAAGACCACCAGATCCGCGGCGTCCCGCTCGCCGAGCAGTTCCAGCACGCGCCGGAACAGGGTCATGTGCGCGCCGGAGAGCACCGACAGGCCGATCGCGTCGGCGTCCTCCTGGATCGCGGTCTCGACGATCTGCTCAGGCGTCTGGTGCAGGCCGGTGTAGATGACCTCCATGCCCGCGTCCCGGAGCGCCCGGGCGACCACCTTGGCACCACGGTCATGGCCGTCCAGGCCGGGTTTGGCGACGACGACCCGGATCCGAGAACTCATCAGCGTTACACCTTTCCAGGACACCGCCGGATTTTCCTTAACGAACGGTAACCCGGCTGCCGGCGGCGCCGAAACTCCCGGCCCCGGCAGCCCGCGCGGAGCCGTTCCGGGATTGGGGAGACGGCCTCCGAAACCCCTAGGGGATCTTCCCCGGAGACCCGACGACCGGGACCGCCCCGATAACCCTCTGCTGGACGGAGCGTAACCGAGCGCGACTAACGAGGCCACCTATAAAAGGTTACGAGATATGGCATTTCGCAACGGACAGCCGCACACCGTACCGACAATTTGGCGGTGCGACTTGTGGCGCGCCTAGGGGTTGGTTACCGTGGCCCACGGTTGTCATCAGGTCCACGGCCCGGTGACAACGCGGTCAGCCGGAGTTCATCTCGACCTTCCGAACCCCGGCGATGGTCGCAACACTGACCCGACAACGGAGGGTGTGCGTGCGCCAGCGCCTGTCGTCTGAGCCCGATCGCTATCGAGGGCGACGTCGCGTCCCCACACCCCCACGCAGCCGTTACGCCGCCGTCGTCACCACCGCCTTCGTCGGTGCCGGTGTCGTCGCGCTCGGCGCCGGCGCCCTGCCGGACGCCAAGGTGGTCAGCCCGTCCGCGTTGGCGGATCTGGAGAAGGCCGCCGCCACCAGCGAGGACCTCAACTCCCGCGCGACCGACGCGGAGCGTTCGTCCCGGGACAGCGACCGGGGCGGGCTGGCGTCGACGCTGGCCGAGGCACCGGACGTCTGGCGGCTGCCGCTCGAGGGCTACGACCTGACCGCGCCCTACGGCATGCAGTGGGACAAGCTGCACCCCGGCATCGACCTGGCCGCGCCGGAGGGCACGACCTACCACGCCGTCCACGCGGGCACGGTGACCAAGGCCGGCTGGTTCGGCGGGTACGGCTACTGCGTGATCGTCGAGCACCCCGACGGCACCGAGTCGATCTACGGGCACTCGTCCAAGGTGCTGGTCGCCGAAGGCCAGGAGGTCAAGGCCGGCGACGAACTCGGCCTGGTCGGCAACACCGGCCACTCCTACGGCTCGCGACTCCATCTTGAGCTGCATGTCAACGGCAAGCCGACGGACCCGATCCCGTACCTGAAGGAGCGGGGCGTGGACCTCGCACTCCAGGTTGACGAGTTGTACGCCGACGTGGTCGGTTCCTGACTCCCGGTAACGCCAGCTTCCCGCCCAGCCCTCCGGGGTTGGGCGGTTTTTTCTGTCCGGTCATCCGGGAGCGGGGTCATGAAGTTGTCTCGGTCACATCGACAAATGTAGCCGAGACCACAGTCGATGGGTTCCTCGTATCGGTCATCGCCTCCGATTCCCGACACGAAACAGCAGGTCACGGACGGTCTTCCGGGCCGTCGGACGGACCCGGCGGAGGCGGCGGGCCGCGGCCCCGGACACGATTCCGGAGTCCATGGCCCGACCGTGAAGGGACCCGCAGTGCCGGAGAACGACCCGATCCTGCCCGAGACGAACGCCGACCCGGCCACGACCGGAGCCGCCGATGACCCGGCCGCCGGTGAGCGCCCCGCCTACCCGACGGTCCGACGGCTCCCCGGCGTACTCGCCGGCCGACTCGGGTTCCGGATCGCCGGTCAGCGCGGGCTCCGGGTCGCCGGACTGGTCGGCCTGCTCGGGCTGGCGATCGTCGGCGTCTCCACCGCGACGCTGGTCGGAGCAGATGGCGGCGACACCCCGTCCCGGGTGACGGTGGCACAGGACGAGGCGGCCCGGGCCGCCGCCGCGCAACGGGCCGACCGCTCCGCCCGGGAGGCGCCCACCACCGGCGTACCGACCCCGGCCCCGACCGCGAGCCCCTCGGCGACCGCGACGGCGCCGACCACCCCCCGGGCGACCCGGAAGGCGTCGAAGGCCAGCAAGGCGTCCACCGCCAAGCCGAAGCGGCCCGCCTGGGTCAACCCGATGCCGGGCGCGCCGGTCACCTCCTGCTACGGGATGCGGTGGGGCGCGCTGCACGCCGGCATCGACCTCGCCATGCCGTCGGGCACCCCGATCCACGCGGCCGGCGCCGGGACCGTGGTGACCGCCGGTCCGGCCTACACCGGGTACGGCATCTCGGTGGTCATCGACCACGGCAACGGCTACCTCACCCACTACGCCCACCAGAGCCGGGTCGCGGTCAGCGTCGGGCAGAAGGTCAGCGCCGGCCAGGTGATCGGGTACGAGGGTGCGACCGGCGACGCCACCGGGCCACACCTGCACTTCGAGGTGCACAAGGGGCTGTGGAACCAGGTCGACCCGGCTCCCTGGATGCGGGCCCGGGGCGTGGACCTCGGCTGCTGACGGGCGCCGCACCGGCCGGGCCGACACCGGCCTCCCCACACACCGGCCTCCGGGGCAGCGGATCAGGCGTCGAGAGTGATCGCGTTCTTGGCCCGCTCGACCGACTCCTCGGCCGGCCCGGCACCCGGGTTCTCGGTGGCGAGCGCCTGGTTGACGTCCACGAACGGACGCATCCGCCGCTCGTACCGGTCGAACGCGGCCTGGTGGTCGGCACCGGCCCGGCCGAGTTCCTCGGCGAGGACGTAGGCACCGACGAGCCCGAGGCTGGTGCCCTGGCCGGAGAGCAGTGCCGGGGCGTATCCCGCGTCGCCGAGCAGTGTCACCCGCCCTCGGGACCAGGTCGGCATCCGGACCTGGGCCACCTGGTCGAAGTAGAAGTCCGGCGCCGACCACATGGCCTTGAGCAGTCTCGGCACCTCCCACCGCAGCCCGGCGAGCCGGTCGGCGAGGAGTTGTCGTTGCTGGTCGAGGTCCCGGCGGTCGTACGTCAACGGTTCCGATCCGAAGCCGAGGTAGACCCGGAGTTCCGTGTTGTCCCGGGCCGACATGACGGCTCCGCCGACCCCGTTGGCCGGGTCCTGGATCCACACCTGCCAGTTGTCCAGGTCGAGGAGGTTCTCGGTGGTGAAGACCGCCAGGTACATGCCGAGGTGGTGGACGTACGGCTGCTCCGGGCCGAAGGCCAGCCGCCGTACCGTGGAGTGCAGGCCGTCGGCGCCGACCACCAGGTCGAAGGTGCGGCGCTCGCCCCGCACGAAGCCCACCTCGACACCGGATCCGGTCTGGGTCAGCTCGGCGATCGAGTTGCCGAAGAGGTACTCGACGTCGTCGCGGGTCCGCGCGTAGAGCAGTTCCACCAGGTCCTCGCGCAGCACCTCGACATCGTCGCTGTCGAGCCGCCCACTGCTCCGCACCCTCTCGGTCGAGCGCATCAACTCGTTGCCGTCCCCGTCGACCACCGACATGCCCCGCATCCGGGTACGCGCCTCGCGCAGCGGCGCGGACAGGCCCATCCGGTCCACCACCTCCAGCGCCGTACCCCGGACGTCGATCGCCTGGCCGCCGGCACGCAGGCCGGGTGCCCGCTCGACCACGGTGGGCTCGAACCCGTGACGGCGCAACCAGTACGCCAGAGCCGGTCCGGCGACGCCGGCTCCGGAGATCAGTACGGATGTCATGGCTCACGCTCCCTCTATACGCTGTATCAACCAGGAATGTACGGCGTATACGCATGGAGTACAAGCAAATTCTGCTCATCTGTCCTAGTACAGGCAACAGGTGAGGCGCTGCCCGGCTAGGATCTGTACTAGGACAGGTCCCGTGGAGGTGTGTGGTGCCAGCTGACCCGCCGTACCGGCGCATCGTCGCCGACCTCCGGCGACGCATCGCGACCGGCGAACTCGCCCCCGGCGACCGGGTGCCGTCGACCCGGCAGATCGCCACCGAATGGGGCGTCGCCCTGGCCACCGCGACCCGGGCCCTGAGCACCCTGCGCGAGCAGGGTGTGGTGCGGGCCCGCCCCCGGGTCGGCACGGTGGTGGCCGAGGCACCGGCCGCGCCGACACCACCACGGTCCGCCCGACAGCCGACCCGGCACACCACGCGGCAGCCCACCCGGCAGCCGACCGAACGGCCCGGTGCCGACCGGTCAGACGCGGCACAGCCGGGTCGGGAACCAGAGCTGGGACCATCCGGTCGGCGGCCGGCGGCCCGGGTCTCCGCACGCCCGGAAGCCGACGTGAACCGGGACCGGATCGTCCGCGCCGCCATCGAGATCGCCGACGCCGAAGGACTGGACGCGCTCTCCATGCGTGCCGTGGCGTCCCGGCTCGGAGTCTCCACCATGTCCCCCTACCGGTACGTCGGCAGCAAGGACGACCTCGTCCGGCTGATGGCCGACACGGCGTACGGCGAGCAGTACCCGCCCGAGTCGACGCCGGCGGGCTGGCGCAGCCAACTCGAACTCGGCGCGCGGGTGCTCTGGGAGCTGCACCGACGTCATCCCTGGCTGGCGCATACCGGCCCACTGAGCCGGCCACTGCCGCTGCCGAACCTGCTGGTCCACAGCGAGCGGATGCTCAGCGCCCTCGACGCCCTGGGCCTCGACCCGACGACCATGCTGGACGTGACCGTCCTGATCTACAACCACGTGCAGGGACTCGCCGTGCACCTGGAACGGGAGGCGCAGGCCAGGGCGGCCACCGGGCTCTCCGACGAGCAGTGGATCGACACCCAGGCGCCCGCGATGGACGCGCTGGCCACCGCCGGCCCCTACCCCACCTACGCCCGGATACTCGGCAGCTTCCGCCGGACCGGCTACGACCTGGACCTGACCCGCCTCTTCGAGCTGGGACTGCACGCCCTGCTGGACGGGCTCGCGGTACGGCTCGGACAGCGGACCGGGGCGGGACCCCGCTGAGGCCCGCCCCGGCGTCGCTCAGAGCTTGTCGATCGGGGCGTGCCGCAGCACCAGCCACAGCGTCTGGTCGCCGAAGTTGATCTGCGCCCGGGCGCCCGGTCCGTGCCCCTCGACCGCGAGCACCCGGCCGAGGCCGTACCGCTGGTGGTTGACCCGGTCCCCGACCTCGACCTTGGGCGGCTGCTTCAACTCGCTCGCGGTGCTGAGCCGGCTGGCGTCCACGCCCAGCCGCGAGGCGAGTTGGGCGGCCTTCGGCGTACCCCCGGTGAAGCCGCTCGGGCGTCGTTCGGTGCCGCGCCCGCCGACCCCGCCCCCGGTGCCGGACCACGACGTGTACGCCCCCTCGGTCCGCTCCCAGCGGACCAGGTCGGTCGGCAGCTCGTCCATGAACCGCGACGGCGGGTTGTACGACGGCTGCCCCCACGCCGAGCGGGTCACCGCCCGGGACAGGTAGAGCCGCTGCCGGGCCCGGGTGATCCCGACGTACGCCAACCGGCGTTCCTCCTCCAGCTCCCGGTTGTCACCGAGGGCCCGCAGGTGCGGGAAGACGCCGTCCTCCAGACCGGTCAGGAACACCACCGGGAACTCCAGGCCCTTGGCGGTGTGCAGGGTCATCAGGGTGACCACGCCCTGGTGGTCGGGATCGTCCGAGGGGACCTGGTCGGCGTCGGCGACGAGCGCGACCTGCTCCAGGAAGCCGGCCAGCGTGGCACCCGGCCCGCCCTCCTCCGCCAGCGCCTCGGCCCGCTCGGTGTACTCCCGGGCGACGCTGACCAGTTCCTGGAGATTCTCCACCCGACCGGCGTCCTGCGGGTCGAGGCTCTCCTCCAGCTCGGCGAGGTAGCCGGAACGGGTGAGCAGTGCCTCCAGCACCTCCTCCGGCAACGCGGTCCCGGCCAGCTCGCGTACCCCGTCGAGCAGGTTGACGAACTCGGCGATCGCGTTGGCAGCCCGGGTGGAGATGCCCGGCGCCTCCGCCGCCCGGTGCAGCGCGGCACCGAAGGAGATCCGGTCCCGGGTGGCGAGCGCCTCCACACACGCCTCGGCCCGGTCGCCGATCCCACGCCGGGGCGTGTTCAGGATGCGCCGGATGCTCACCGTGTCGTCGTCGTTGACCACCGCCCGCAGGTAGGCCAGGGCGTCCCGGACCTCCTTGCGCTCGTAGAACCGGACCCCACCGACCACCTTGTACGGCAGGCCGACCCGGATGAAGACCTCTTCGAAGACCCGGGACTGGGCGTTGGTGCGGTAGAAGACCGCCACGTCACCGGGGCGGGTCTGCCCGGCGTCGCAGAGCCGGTCGATCTCCCGGCCGACCCAGTCCGCCTCGGCGTGCTCGGTGTCGGCGACGTACCCGACGATCTGCTCCCCCAGGCCCTGCTCACTCCAGAGCCGCTTCGGCTTGCGGGAGGAGTTGCGCTCGATCACCGCGTTGGCGGCGTTCAGGATGGTCTGGGTCGAGCGGTAGTTCTGCTCCAGCAGGATGGTCCGGGCGTCGCGGAAGTCCCGCTCGAACTCCAGGATGTTGCGGATCGTCGCGCCCCGGAAGGCGTAGATCGACTGGTCGGCGTCACCGACCACGCAGAGTTCGGCCGGCTCGATGTCGCCACCGCTGCCGACCAGCTCCTTGACCAGCGTGTACTGCGCGTGGTTGGTGTCCTGGTACTCGTCGACCAGGACGTGCCGGAACCGACGGTGATAGCGCTCCGCGACGTGCGGGTGCGACTGCAGCAGATGCACCGTGGTCATGATCAGGTCGTCGAAGTCGAGGGCGTGCGCCTCGGTGAGCCGTCGCTGGTAGAGCGTGTACGCCTCGGCGAGGGCCCGCTCGTTCGGCCCGCTCGCCCGCGCGGCGAACGCCTCCGGGTCGACCAGTTCGTTCTTCAGGTTCGACACCTGGGCGGTCAGCCCCCGGGCCGGGTAACGCTTCGGGTCCAGGTCGAGTTCCCGGGCCACCAGCTGCATCAGCCGACGCGAGTCGTCCGCGTCGTAGATGGAGAACGTCGACTTCAGCCCGGCGTGCTCGTGCTCGGCCCGCAGGATGCGTACGCAGGCGGAGTGGAACGTGGAGACCCACATGAGCCGGGCCCGGGGCCCGACCAGGGCGGCGACCCGGTCCTTCATCTCCCCGGCCGCCTTGTTGGTGAAGGTGATCGCGATGATCTCCCCCGGGTGGACGTCCCGGGCGGCGAGCAGGTAGGCGATCCGGTGGGTGAGGACACGGGTCTTGCCCGAACCGGCTCCGGCGACGATGAGCAGCGGGGAGCCGGAGTGGGTCACCGCGTCCCGCTGGGGGCCGTTGAGCCCGTCCAGCAGGGCCTGCGGATCGAGGTGCGCCGGGCGGTGCCGGGGCGTGCCCGGGGCCGACTGGGCGTCGGGCGGCGGGGTCCCGAACGGTGGGGGGTCGAAGAGTGATTGCATCGCCTCGCGAGTCTATGCCGCCGGGCGGACAACAACCCCGCCGCACACGGCCCCTCGATCTGACGGCCCGCGCGATCCACGACCCGGCCCCCACCCCCACCGCCACCCCCGCGCACCCACGAGACCAGCCCCGCGCACCCCACGAGACCAGGCCCGATCGCCACCCGGGCATCTGCCGCCGCCCTGGTCACGGCTTTGCCGAACCGCTTGCCAAAGCACCGCCGGCTGGGCATACTCGACCCGTGATCCATCAGGCGCACTACTACTTTTACTACGGCACCGGGAGTCCGGCAGCCGTGGGTCGCGCCTGATCAATGACCTACGAAAAGCCCCGGGCTCCTGGAGCCCGGGGCTTTTCGCATCGGGATCCAGACACCGGGGACCGAACCGGCAGGGAGGACCCCATGAGCGCAGAACTGGCCGCGGATTCCGTCGAGGCCGTCGGGTCAACCGACGAGGCGGCCCACGAGACGGGCACCACCGCACCCGCGGCGTCGGAGCACATCCTCGGGTTGCGGGAGCGGATCGACCAGATCGACCGTGACCTGATCGCGCTCTGGAAGGAGCGGGCGGCCATCTCGCAGGAGGTCGGCCGGACCCGGATAGCGTCCGGCGGCACCCGGCTCGTCCTGTCCCGGGAGCGGGAGATCCTGGAGCGCTTCCGCCAGGAGTTGGGCGCGGACGGCACCCAGCTCGCCCTGCTGCTGCTGCGGGCGGGTCGCGGCCCGCTCTGAACCGCCGCGCCCTCGCCCGGGACGGACGCGAGCCCGGGAAAGACGCGAGCCCGGGACGCCGGCCGCATGGATGACGGCCCGCGCCCCGGGCAATGAGGAGGCGTTTCTACTCACTGGTGGTACAGCCGGGTCAGGCTGTCCACCAGCGCCTGACCGGTCTACTCGACCGCGTGCACCACGTTGCGCTCCTCCGCGAAGTGGCACGCGCTCGGGTGTGCCGAGTGCTCCCGGGTGACCAGCGCCGGCTCCTCGGTGGCGCAGATGTCCTGCGCCTTCCAGCAACGGGTCCGGAACCGGCAGCCCGACGGCGGGTTCGCCGGCGACGGCACGTCGCCCTCGAGGACGATCTGGTCCCGCTGACCCCGCAGCGTCGGGTCCGGCACCGGCACCGCCGAGAGCAGCGCCTGGGTGTACGGATGCGTCGGCCGCTCGTAGATCTCGTCCTCGGTACCGATCTCCACGATCTTCCCGAGGTACATCACCGCCACCCGGTCGGCGATGTGCCGCACCACCGACAGGTCGTGCGCGATGAAGATGTACGACAGCCCCAGCTCGTCCTGCAGACCCTCCAGCAGGTTGATCACCTGGGCCTGGATCGACACGTCCAGCGCCGACACCGGCTCGTCACAGACGATGATCTCCGGCTTCAACGCCAACGCCCGGGCGATCCCGATCCGCTGCCGCTGACCACCCGAGAACTGGTGCGGGTACCGGTTCAGGTGCTCCGGGTTCAGGCCCACCAGTTCGAGCAGCTCCTGCACCCGCCGCTTCCGCTCGCCCCGGGGGGCCACCTCCGGGTGGATGTCGAACGGCTCACCGATGATGTCGCCGACCGTCATCCGCGGGTTCAGCGAGGTGTACGGGTCCTGCATCACCATCTGGATGTTGCGACGGGCCCGACGCAGTGCGGCGCCGGTCAGCTTCGGCATGTCCTGGCCGCGTACGTTGATCGCTCCGTCGGTCGGCTTCTCCAGGCCGACCAGGAGCTTGGCCAGGGTGGACTTGCCACAGCCGGACTCGCCCACCACGCCGAGGGTCTCTCCCCGGCGCAGTTTCAGGTCCACCCCGTCGACCGCCCGGACCGCGCCGATCTTCCGCTGGAAGACGATGCCGCGGGTGATCGGGAAATGCTTGATCAGTCCCGTGGTCTCGAGCACGATCTCTTTGTCACTTGACGGCTGGCTCATCGCCGACCACCTCCGTCCAGAAATGGCACCGCGCGGTCCGGCCGGCCGCCACGTCGTACTGGGGCGGTGGCGGATCGGCCCGGCAGACGTCCCGGGCGTACGCACAGCGCGGGTGGAACGGGCAACCCGCCGGGATGCGGGTCAGGTTCGGCGGCAGACCCTTGATCACATTGAGCTGCTGGCCCTTCAGGTCCAGCCGCGGAATCGACTCCAACAGAGCCTTGGTGTACGGGTGCGCCGGCCGGGCGTAGATGTCCAGGACCGGCGCCTCCTCGACCACCTTGCCGGCGTACATCACCGAGATCCGGTCGGCCACGTCCGCGACCACCCCCATGTCGTGGGTGATCAGGATCATGCCCATGTTCCGCTCGCGCTGCAGTTCGGCGAGCAGGCTCATGATCTGCGCCTGCACGGTCACGTCGAGCGCGGTGGTCGGCTCGTCGGCGATCAGCACCCGGGGGTCCAGGGCCAGCGCCATCGCGATCATCACGCGCTGCCGCATGCCGCCGGAGAACTGGTGCGGGTAGTCGTTGATCCGCTGCCGGGCGGCAGGGATCTTGACCATGTCCAGCAGTTCGATCGAGCGCCGCTTGGCGTCCTGGCGGGAGGTACCGCGGTGCATCCGGAACAGTTCACCGAGCTGGAACCCGACCGAGAAGACCGGGTTCAGCGCGGAGAGCGCGTCCTGGAAGATCATCGCGATGTGGTTGGCGCGTACCTTGCGTCGCTCCTCCTCCGGGAGCTTCAGCAGGTCGACGCCGCGGTAGCGGATCTCACCGCCGGTGACGAAACCGGGTGGCGAGTCGAGGATGCCCATGATCGCCTGGGCGGTGACGGACTTGCCGCAGCCGGACTCGCCGAGGATCGCCAGGGTCTCGCCCGGGTCCAGCGCCAGGTTGACGCCGTTGATCGCCTTGGCCACGCCCGCCTGGGTGCGGAACTCGACGTGCAGGTTCTCGACCTCGAGCAGCCGGGCGCTGGAGTCCAGCCCCGGCAGGACGTCGATCTCAGCCTTGATGTCGGTCATGGCTCAACTCACCGCAGCCTCGGGTCGAAGGCGTCGCGGATCGCGTCGCCGAGCATGATGAACGCCAGTACGGTCGCGGCAAGGAACACCGACGGCCAGACCAGCGGGGTGGCCGTCTCCCGGACGAACGGCGCCGCCACCGAGATGTCGATGCCCCAGGAGATGGCGTTGCCGCGCAGGCCGACACCGAGGAACGTCAGGGTGGCCTCGGTGGCGATGTTGATACCGAGCAGGATGGTCAACACCACCACGAACGGCGCGGCGGCGTTCGGCAGGATGTGCCGGAGCATCAGCCGGCCGTGACCGGCACCGAGCATCCGGGCCGCCGCGACGTAGTCCTGGTTCTTCGCCGAGATGACCGACGAACGCATGATCCGGGCAGCGGTGGTCCAGGTCAGTACGCCCAGCGTGAACACCACCGCCCAGAAGCCCGAGTTCTGCGGGTCCGACGCCAGCCGGCGGGCCAGCACGATCGCGGCCAGCAGGGTGGGAATGCCCAGCACGATGTCGATGCCCCGGGCCAGTACGGCGTCGACCCAGCCGCCGAAGTAGCCGGAGGCCATTCCGATGACGAGCCCGATCAGCCCGGCGATGATCGTGGCGAAGAGTCCGATCAGGACCGAGTTGCGGGCGCCGTAGACGGTCCGGGCGTAGACGTCGCAGCCCTGGAAGTTGTAGCCGAAGATCGCCCCGCCGCTCGGCCCGGCGTGCTGCCGCGAGAGCTGGCAGAGGCCCGGGTCGGCGGAGGTGAACAGGCTCGGGAAGGCGGCCATGGTGACGACCAGGAGGACCAGCACCGAGGCGGCCCAGAAGATCCAGTTACGCCGGAGGTCCTGCCAGGCGTCGCCGGCCAGGCTGCGTGGCTTCTCCGGGCCGTCGTCACCCGCCGCGGCAATGGTCGGAGTCTCGGTCTGTGCGACTGATTCCATGTTACTCATCGGACGCCTCGCTTACTCACGTCGCCACCATGCCCGGACCGGCGCCGCCGTGACGCACACACACAGAGCGGAAGGGTTTGTTCACTCATAACGGATCCTCGGGTCGAGGACCGCGTACAACAGGTCGACGATCAGGTTCACGACCAGGAAGACGATCACCAGGATGCTGACGAAGCCGACCACCAGCGGGCCGTCCTCGGTCCGGATGCCCCGGAACAGGTTGAAGCCGACCCCGGGGATGTTGAACACGCCCTCGGTCACGATCGCGCCGGCCATCAGGCCGCCGAGGTCGAGGCCGATCAGCGTCACCACCGGGATCAGCGAGTTCCGGAGCACGTGCACGCCGATCACCCGGCGCTTCGACAGGCCCTTGGCCCGGGCGGTCCGAACGTAGTCCGACCGGAGGTTCTCCGCCACCGAGGCGCGGGTGACCCGCAACTGGGTGGCGATCACGAGGCTGGCCAGCACGAGCGCCGGCAGCATGAGTTGGTACAACCCGGGTTCGGCGCCGGCGGTCGTCGGGAACCACTTCAACTGCACCCCGAAGAGGAGCTGGGCCAGCGGCGCCAGCACCACGATCGGCAGGGCGAGCAGCACCAGCGTGATGAAGAGGGTGACGGTGTCGAAGGGGCCGCCCCGACGGATGCCGGAGACGACGCCGGCGGTCACCGCGACAAGCACCGCGATGATGAGCGCGAAGAGGGCGAGCCGGAACGTCACCGGCCACGCCTGCTGCATCATGTCGGAGATCTTGCGGTTGGTGAGCGAGATGCCGAAATCACCGGTGAGCAGGCCACGCATGTAATGCCCATATTGGGCGATGAAAGGCTCGTCCAGGTGATACCTTTCGGTGAGCGCCTGCCGGACGTTCGGTGCCAGCGGCTTCTCACCGGCCAACGCCTGGAGCGGGTCGTCCTGGTTGGCGAACATCAGCGCGTACACGATGAAGGTGGCCCCGAAAAACGTCAGGACCCCTTGCAGCACGCGCCGCACGAAGTAGCGGAACATATCCCAAGTCCTCTGCGGATACGAGCACCGGCGGCTGCCTGGAGGGCAGCCGGACCGTGATGCCCACGGTGGCGAGCACAGCCCCCACCGGCCCGGGTCGGGTCGGTGAAGCCCGCACGAACGGTCCGGTCCGACCCGGAGTGACCGGGGGGAGGACCGGACCGTTCGCCGCTCAGCGGTCAGATCAGCTCGCGGGCTCGAGCTTCAGCAGGTCGACCTTCGAGAACTTGTCGAGCTCGACGTTCTTGACCTTCTCGGAGTGCCCGAAGACGTTCTGGCCGAGACGCAGCGGGATCACCGGCATGTCGCGGGCCAGGATGTCCTCGGCCTGCTGCCAGATCTTGATGGCCTCCTCCGGCGTCTTCGCCGCCGAACCCTGCTTCACCAGGTTGTCGAACTCCGGGTTGCTGTAACCGTAGTAGTTCGACGAACCACCGGTGCCGTACAGCGGGCCGAGGTAGTTCTCCATCAGCGGGTAGTCCATGATCCAGCCGAGCCGGATCAGGCCGACGTCTTCCTTGTTCTCGACCTTGGTCAGCAGGTCCGCGAACTTCGGCTCGCCGACACCGACGCAGTCCACGCCGAGGTTGGTCTTGAGCTGGTTGCAGGTCGCGTCGACCCACGGCTTGTGGCCACCGTCGGCGTTGTAGGTGAACTTGATCTGCTTCGGACCGCCGGCGGCCTCGTACTGCGCCTTGGCCTTGACCGGGTCGTACACGCACGCCTCGCCGCAGGTGTTCTCGCGGTAGCCGGCGACGGCCGGGGAGACGAACGAGGTCGCCGGGGTCTGGGCGCCCCGGAAGATGGTGTCGGTGATCTCCTTGCGGTTGATCGCCATGGAGATCGCCTTGCGGACCTCGACCTTCGAGTACTGCGGGAGGAAGGTCGGGAAGCCCATGAACTGGAAGGTGGAGTTCGGGCTGGTCTTGAACCGGTCACCCAGTTCGGCCGGCGCGCTGGCCAGGTTCTCGATCGGGATCTGGGTCATGATGTCGAGCTGGCCGCTCTGCAGGTCGGCGTAGGCCGTCGTCTGCTCCTGGTAGATCTTGTAGAGCACGCCACCGATCTTCGGCTTCTCACCCGTGTAGCCGTCGAACGCCTCGACCTCGACCTTGGAGTCGTGCTCCCACTTGCCCTTGATCTTGAACGGGCCGTTACCGATCGGCGCCTGCTCGAAGTCCTCCTTGAGCACACCGTCGGACGCCCACGCCGCCTCGGGCAGCGGGTAGAACGTGGTGTAGCCCATGACCGAGCGCCAGCCGGAGAAGGGCTCCTTCAGCGTCACGGTGAAGGTGGACTCGTCGACCTTCGCCAGACCGGTCATGGTCTTGGCCGCCGGCTCCGGAGCCTTCTGCGGGCCCTCCTCGCCGTCCGGGTCCGTGGACTGCAGCGCGTCGTAGCCCTCGACCCGCTCCAGGAAGTAGGAGCCGCCGTTGCCGTTCGGCCCGTACGCCGCGTGGTTCCAGGCCTTGATGTAGCTGTCGGCGGTGACCTTCTCGCCGTTGTGGAAGGTGTAGCCGCTCTTGAGCTTGACGGTCCAGACCTTGTTGTCCTGGGACTCGACCGACTCGGCGGCCACCAGGACCGGGTTGTTGTTGGCGTCGAAGTCGATCAGGGGGGTGTAGAGGGCGGCGAGCACCTCCGCACAGTTGGACTCGGTGCAGTTGGACGGGATCATGTGCTGCGGCTCGCCGATGTTGATCGAGACCACCAGCCCCTGGGCTTCGGCCTCGTCACCGCCTCCGCTGCAACCTGCCGCCAACAACATTATGGCGGTCGCTCCGACCGCCATCTTGAACGGGAAATGCCCGCGCATGAGTAGAGCCTCCTCAGGGCGCTCACGAGGGACTGTGAGGTGACTGACACTGTGACACTGAGCTGCCTAGCGCGGAAAGGTGCCGTTATCAACCCGTTAGTTGCCGGCCATGTTTCAGGCCGGTTGACGGTCATCCACAGTCCATCCGGAGCCCACGACTGAGCAGCTCAAACACCTGTGACATGGTCATCTCCACCGATGCCTGGCGGGCCCGTTGTGACCTAGCCCGCGTCCCCCTCGATGCCCTGCGATGTCAAGCGAGTACCGTCCGTCGCCATCCGCCGGACGTCCGGAACCGCGCCGGGGCCTCAGACCAGACGCCGGTCGGCGGCCCACCGGGACAGCTCGTAGCGGTTGGACATCTGGAGCTTGCGGAGCACGTTCGAGACGTGGGTCTCCACCGTCTTGATGGAGATGAACAGCTCCTTGGCGATCTCCTTGTACGCGTACCCCCGGGCGAGCAGCCGGAGCACCTCACGCTCCCGGTTGGTGAGCTGGTCCAGCTCCGGGTCGGCGACCGGCGCGTCCGGCCGGGCCGCGAACGAGTCGAGGACAAAACCGGCCAGCCGGGGACTGAAGACCGCGTCGCCGTCCGCGACCCGGCGGATCGCGGCGGTCAGCTCCTCGGGCGAGATGGTCTTGGTGACGTACCCCCGGGCACCCGCCCGGATCAGACCGATCACGTCCTCCGCCGCGTCCGAGACGCTCAGCGCCAGGAACCGCACCTCGGGCTGGGTACGCCGGACCGCGTCCAGCACCGCCCGACCACCGCCGTCCGGCATGTGCACGTCGAGCAGCACCACGTCCGGTGCGGTCACCCCGATCCGGGTGATCGCCTCGGCCACGGTGCTCGCCTCGCCGATCACCTCCACGTGGGCGCCCAGCTCGGCGCGTACCCCGGCCCGGAACATCGCGTGGTCGTCGACGAGAAAGACCCGCAGCGGCCGTGGCTCGGGCGTGCCCTCCCCGACCGATCCCATCTCGACCATGATCGCTACCTGTCCTTTCCTGGTGTCGCACTCTCCCGGGACAGCGGCAGGAACAGCCGCACCTCGGTACCGTCTCCCGGTGTACTGCGGATCTCGGCCCGACCGCCGTGCCGCTTCATCCGACCGATGATCGAGCCCCGTACGCCGTGCCGGTGGTCTTCCACCGTAGACAGGTCGAAGCCCGCTCCGCGATCGCGGACGAAAACACTGAGCTGGTCCGGCTCGACCTCGGCGTAGAGCGACACGGTCTGCACCTTGGCGTGCCGGGCCGCGTTGACCAGCGCCTCCCGGGCGGCGGCGACCAGCGCGCCGACCCGCTCGTCGGTCTCCCGGTCGCCGACGACCACCGTCTCCACCGTGATCGCGAAGGTGTCCTCGACCTCGGCGGCGGCCTGCTCCAGCGCGGCCGCGAACCGCTCGGTCGGGGACGCGGTCGGCTTGTAGAGCCAGTTCCGCAGCGACCGCTCCTGCCCCCGGGCCAGCCGCTGCACGGTCTTGACGTCGGTCGCGTTGCGCTGGATCAGGGCGAGGGTGTGCAGCACCTGGTCGTGCACCATGGCGGCGAGTTCGGCCCGTTCCTGCTCGCGGATCCGCCCCTCCCGCTCGGCGCGCAACTGGTTGTACGTCCGCCACAGCGCGGGAGCGGCCACCACCGCGACTCCGGCGAGCGCGACCAGGGCGAAGATCACCCCGTTGACCACCGCGTCGAAGTTGCCCTGCGGGCGGTACACCGCCACGACCCCGATCAGGCCGATCGCGACCAGCAGCCCACCGCCGATGAACCGGAGGATGAAGGCCCGCCGGTCGCTCTCCTCGACCACCGCGCCGAGCCACGGCACGGGCGACTCACGCCAGTGCCACCGGCGCTCCGGCGCGGACTGGTGCCAGATCACCCCGGCACCGACCGCGATGATCGACACCAGCCAGCCAGCCGTTCCGGACACACCGCCGGACTTCAACAGCATGACCTCGATCAGGATCACGCCGAGCCCGATGGCCACGAACGGCAGCAACTGGAAGACGTTGCGGCGCGGCGGGGGCTCCGTACCACCGGGCTGGGGCGGCACCACCGCCCAGAACGCCGCGTAGAGCAGCAGGCCCAGCCCGCTGAACCCGAGCAGCAGCACGAACACGACCCGGACCAGGACCACCGGAATGCCCAGATGTCCGGCTATGCCGGAGGCCACGCCGGCGACCATACGATGGTGGCGGGCGCGGTAGAGGCGGGGTGGTTCGGCGGTACGGATCAGCTGCTCCTTGTCGTGGTGCCGGCGGCGACGGACGACCGGTCGGGTCATCCGGGCGACCGCCGCTCCGATCGTCACACGTGCGGCCGGTCCTCAGCCATCGGGACTCCCCGGACATCGGGCCAGGAGATATCTCAGGGTGGGTTCAGGGTCGCTGCCTGAGGTAGCTGACCGGGGGACGGAGCAGGATCGGAGCATGACCGACGACGCTGCCGCCGCCCGTGGGAGACCACGTCCGGAGGGCGGCCCCGAGCACCCGGATGATCAGGACACCATGCCGCTGACCCCACCCGCCGCACCGCGACCGGATTCCGAGACTCCCCCGGGTTCCGTTTCCGGCCCGGGGGCGTACGCCGCCTCCGGCACCGGCGCCGACCCGTACGCCGCGTCCGGCACCGGCGACCCGGCCGCCACCGGCTGGCCCCCGCCGGGATCGGACCGGAACCCGCCGCCGGACCCCGGCCGGACCCCGCCCGGCGCGTTCACCTACCGGTACGGGCTCGTCCGGCCCACCGAGGGCCGCTACCTGGCCGGCGTCTGCGCCGCGATCGGCCGGGCCACGAACAGCGACCCGATCCTCTGGCGGGTCCTGCTCGCCGTCCTCGGCTTCTTCGGCGGAATCGGCATCCTGGTGTACGTCGCCGCCTGGCTGATCATCCCGTCCGAGGGAGACAGCGCGTCCCCGGTCGAGTCGATGCTGGGGCGTGGCCGGTCCAGCATGTCCCCGGTCACCGTGCTCGTCCTCGGCATCCTCGTCGCGGTCATGTTCGGTTTCATCGTCACCGACCCGTACCGGGCGGTGCTGCTCGGCCTGGCCGTGCTGATCGGCGGAGCACTGCTGCTCAACCGGCACCCGGACCGGAGTGGTCCGGGACACGCGCCGCCGGAGGGCGGCGCCGGCCCGTACCCGCCCCAGCCGCCGTACCCCGTCCCGGGCTACCCGCCGGCGGCACCGGTCCCGCCGGTGGCACCGGCCGGGTCCGGCCAGCCGGGCTGGGTCGGTGCCCCCGCCGGCGCGCCCGGATGGCCGCCCCCGGCCCCACCCGTACCCGGCTGGCCGGCCAGCCAGGTACCCGCGCCGGCCTGGTCCGCCGGCCAGGTCCCGGCGGCCGTCCGGCTCCCGGGGCCGGTCTCCGGCGCACCTGTCGCGCCGCCGGTACCGCCAACCGGTCAGCAGCCGCCGTTCGTGCCGCCGTCGCGCGGCTCGGGCCTGCCGCCGGCGGGACCGGCGACGCCGTCCGGTTACCGGCCGCCGTTCGCGCCGCACGGACCGTACGCCGGCAGCGGGGTCGGTCCGGTTCCGCCGGCGCGTGCCCCGAAGGCGCCGAAGAAGCCCCGGGAACGCTCCGCGTTGGGTGCCGCCACCTTCTCGCTGATCTTCGTGGCGATCGGTCTGGTCGCCATCCTGGACCTGACCGACCTGGTCGGGGTCAGCGCCTCCACGTACTTCGCGGCCGCGCTGGTGACCATCGCGCTCGGGCTGCTGGTCGGCACCTGGTTCGGCCGGGCACGCTGGCTGATCGCGCTCGGTCTGGTCGCGGCCTGCGCACTCGGCATCTCCACCGTCGCCGAATCATCCACCAGCAGGTACAGCAACGAGTCCGTGGTCTGGGCACCGGCCAGCTACTCGGCGCTCGCCGACAGCTACCAGACCCGGCTCGGCAGCTCGACACTCGACCTGACCCGGGTCGACTTCACCGGCCAGGAGGCGAGGGTACGGGTCGACGTCAACCTCGGCGAGGTACGCGTACTCCTGCCACCCGAGGTCGACGTGACCGTACGGGTCGACGTGCAGGCGGGCGACGCCGACGTCCTGGGCCGGCGGCACGGCGACTTCGGCGGAACCACCCCGGAGGTGGTCGACCTCGGCGACGACGGTACGGGGGGCGGTCAGCTGACGCTTCTCCTGACGGTCAACGCCGGATACGCGGAGGTGACTCGATGAAGGCGCACCGTACCGACGGGGTGTCCCTGACGTTCGCCCTGATCTTCCTCGCCATCGCGGCGTGGTGGCTGCTCGCCCGGCTGATGAACCTGGCCCTGCCGGCGGTCGGCTGGATCCTGGCCCTGGCCCTGATCGTGGTCGGCGCGCTGGGGCTGATGGGCGCGCTGCGCTCCAGCCGATCGGCGCCGACGGCGGCCGAGCCGGCCCAGCGCGCCACGGTGACCGGGCCGGCCCAGCAACCGACGGCGGCGGAGCCGACCCAGCACCTGACGGTGGCGGAGGACTACGACCGAGCCGCCGACGACACGCCGACCACCGAACTTTCCCGGAGCGGGCGGATCGCGGACGGCTTCGACGACACGGCGGAGTACCACCGGACGACCGGGGAGGACACGATCGGCGACCCGGACCGGCCGGACCCGGAGGACCAGCGGCGTTGACGATCGGTGCGGCCGCGGGAGGCGGTGCCTAGACTGGCCGGCGAAGGTTTCCGCCTCCGCCGGCCGGTACCGCCGGGGACGGCGGGAAGTTGTCCGCCGCGGACGGCGGAAAGTTGTTCGCCGCGCCCGCGCCGGTACCGGCAGCCGTCCGTCCTGACCTCGCGAGGAGCCCTCCCGACATGACCCAGTCCCCCGCCGTACGCAGCACCGGCCCAGGCCGTCCGGTCCGCGTCGGCGAGCGCGCCGCCCGCGTCCTCACCACCGAACTCGCCCGTCACCAGGGCGCGAAGCACGCCCTGCTGGTCGGTACCACTCCCGACTCGCCCGTACTGACCGCGGCGATCGACGCGTTGATGCCCGGCGACACGCTCACCCTGGTGGCGGCGGAGACGTCCACTGCGGAGCAGTTGCGGCAGCACCTCGGCACGCTCGGACAGTGGGTCGCCCGCCGGGTACGTGTCGCCGGCTCGCTGACCGAGGTCGAGCCGGCGGAGGTGGTGATCGCCGCCCAGCCGCTGGCCGGCAGTGCCGACGAGGCCCGGACGACGGTGGACGGACTGGCGAAGTACCTGACCGAGGGCGGCGTGCTGAGCGTGGCGGTGGCCGCACTGCCCGGCCAGGGTTCCGGGGCCGTCGGCGAACTCGAACGGCAGAGCGCGCTCTTCGGGGTCGGCACCGACCTCGTGCTGGTCAACCGGCCGCCGCTGCGCGTGCACCGGCTCCGGTTCACGCTGGCCGAGGTCGGGATGGCGGCCCAGCTGACGCCCGCGTACCGCACGTCGAGTGTGCCGCTGACCCGGAACATGCACATCGACTCGAACGGCGTCGCCGCGGCCGGAATCGCGCTCGGGCTCGCCGCCCTCACCCGGATCGCCCGCCCGAAGTCCCGGCTCTGGCTGCTGCCCGCGCTGGCCGCCGGTCCGGTCGCCGCCTTCTTCCGGGATCCGGAACGGGACGTCCCGGAGGACGGGTCGGCGATCGTCGCCGCCGCCGACGGCCAGGTGCTGTCGGTGCAACGGCTGCGCGACGAACGCTTCGGTGACGGCGAGTTCCTGCGCGTCGCGGTTTTCCTCTCGGTGCTGGACGTGCACGTCAACCGTGCCCCGGTGGCCGGACGGGTGGTCGACTACTTCGTCGCGGACGGCGGGTTCGCGGCCGCGATGAAGCCGGACGCCGAGCACAACGTGGCGGCGTACACGGTGCTGGACACCGAGCACGGCACCGTGGTGGTGGCCCAGCGCACCGGCCTGATCGCCCGCCGGATCGTGCAACGGGCCCCGATCGGCGCACTGCTCGCCCGGGGCGAACGGTTCGGTCTGATCCGGTTCGGCTCCCGTACCGACGTCTACCTGCCGGCCGACGCGGCCGAGCCACTGGTCGGTCCGGGCGACCGGGTCGTCGGCGGGTCGTCGGTGATCGCCCGCTGGCGCTGAGCGGCGACATACGACAGGCCCGGCGGAGGTGTCCGCCGGGCCTGTCGTCGTTCGGTACGCGTACGGGCCTTTGTCGTTCCCTGCGCGAGACGGTGCCGGACCGGCTCGCGGGTCGTACCGGCCCGGGCGCCGTCAGGTGGCGCGACGGGACCGGCCCGGGATCAGACCGCCCGGCGCTGACGCAGCCAGAGCAGCGGGCCGCTGACCAGGTAGCCGACCACCAGGACGGCGAAGGTGAGCCGGACGTCGAGCAGGGCGCCGATCACCGGGGCCAGCCACACCCACGGCGGCAGTTTGATCAGCCGGGCCAGCTTGGCGTACGGGAAGCTGGAGACCATCGCGAAGGCCAGCAGCGCGACGCCGGCGACGTGGACGGTGCCGGAGACCGGCAGACCGATCAGCACCGCCAGGGCGAGCACCGCGGCCGCCATGGTGGTCGGCACCCCGCAGAAGAACCGGCCGTCCTTGGGCGAGACGTTGAACCGGGCGAGCCGGATCGCGGCGCAGGCGGCGACCAGTGCGCAGGCGACGGTGGCCGCCGGGGTGGAGACCGAGCCGACCAGCGAGGCGTAGACCACGACCGGCGCGGCGAGGCCGAAGGAGCACATGTCGGCCAGCGAGTCCATCTGCGCGCCGAACGGACTCGCCACGCCCAGCCGACGGGCCAGGGCGCCGTCGAGGCCGTCGAAGGCGACACAGGCGATCAGGCAGTACGCCGCGACCCGCACGTCGCCGTGCATGGCCTGGAAGATCGCCAGCAGGCCGAGGATCAGGCTGGCCACGGTGCAGGCGTTCACCAGCGCGAACTTGAGCCGGCGGGCGGTGCTCCGCTCGCCGGGCAGCAGCGGGATGGACATCGCCGGGCCGTCGGCGTCGACCGCCCCGGTCGGGCCGATCGCCGGGCTGACCGGCACGACGGCCCCGAGCTCCGCGGTGGTCAGCCGACCCAGGCCGTACGACTCCTCGGGACGGAAGTCGTCCAGGTAGTGGGGTTCGGGCCGGACCAGTGCGCCTGCGCTCTCCACCTGTGGGTCGCGGCGCCCCACGCGGACCAGCAGCACCTGGCGGGCGAACGCACCACTGCGGCGCAACTGCCCCGCCCAGCGGCGCCCGGCCGGGCGCGGGCTGTCCGACGTACGACGCCGACGCCATGGGGCTCTCGGCACGTTTCCTCCATCACCGGATCGACTTTGTCCGCCACGGGTGCCGGGTCGCCCGGCCATCGAGTGCCGGGTCTGCTCGCCGGCAACCAATTGCGGCCTACACCATTGCACAGACGGAGGGGATTCGCGATAGCCGCGTTGGGGTATTCTTCCCAAACCTCGCGGTACACTCAGACCTTCCCATCTCGGGACGCCGCGCCCTCCGGGCACCGAATCGTGCTCCCCCAACTCTAGCCGAACCAGTCACAAGGGTCGTTTGACCCGGACCCCGGTGCCCCGCCCGGCCGGGGGCTCAGCCCGCCAGCAGCGGTAACACCTCGGCCACCACCTCGGTGGTGGCCGGCGGCGCCGGGGCATCGAGCGGGGTGAACCAGGCAGCCTCCGCGGTCGATCCACCCGCCGCCTCGGTGACCTTCGCCTCGGTGGGGGCGTCGACCACGATCCGGTAGACCACCCGGACCCCGTGCCAGTCCAGCGGACGCCCCTCGGGGCCGTACTCGGCCGGACTGTGCCGGTGCGACACGTGCACCAGGTCGGTGACCCGGCCCAGCTGCCCGGTCTCCTCGACGAGTTCGCGGAGCAGGGCGGAGGCCGGCTGCTCCCCGTGGTCGGTGCCACCGCCCGGCAGGTGCCACAGTCCGGCACCCGGGTAACCGTCGGCGATCAGGGTGAGCAGGACCCGCCCGGCCGGGTCGGTGGCCAGCCCGTACGCCGCGAAGCGCTGGCGACGGTCGACCGGCGCCGGGGACGACTCGGCGCCGACCGGGGGCGGCCCACCCTCCGGCAGCGGGTTCACCGGCTGGCCGAGCAGTTCGGCGGTGAACGGCATCAGCGGCAACCCGGGCAGTTCCGCCGGAGTGAGCCAGGCGACCGCGTCGGTGCCGCCGTCGGACTCGGCGCGCGGCACCCCGTCCGTCGTGGCGACGTCGTAGACGATTCGGTCGGTGTGCTCCGCGACCGGCCCGTCGGGGCCGGTCAGCCGGACCACGTCGGCAACGGCGGCCCGGAGCCCGGTGGCCTCGACGGCCAGTCCGGTCTCCGCACGGAACTCGCGCAACAGCGCCGCCGTCGGATGCTCGCCGTGCGCCACTTCCCCGCCGGGGAGCCGCCAGTATCCCGGGAACGGTGAAGCGCCGGAGCCCCGGGTGAGCAGCACCCGCTCCCCGTCCCGGCACAGCCCGTACGCCCCGATCCGCCGTCGCCGATCCACACCGCTCCCTTCCCGCCCGCTGTATCGATCATGCAGGGCGGGACCACCGCGCTCGCGCCCGGGGGCGGAGACGGCGTACCGGAGGGAACGGCTGCCGGTCAGCCCGCCCGGGCCGGCTGGGGAGGCAGCACCTGGGCGGCCCGTACCGCCTCGGCGGTCACCTCGGTGAGCCGCTCCGGGGGCAGGGCCTCAAGCTCCTCCGGACCGAACCAGCGGGCCTCGGAGGTGGAGCCGCCGACGTCGCCGACGATCGGCGGTGCCGGCCGGTCGACCACCACCCGGTAGAAGGCGCGTACGCCGTGCCAGTCGATCGGGTAGCCCTCGGGGCCCAGCGAGGCGGCGTCCCGGTGGCTCGCCACGCCGATCAGTTCGACCAGTCGGCCGCGCTGACCGGTCTCCTCGACGAGTTCCCGGATCAGCGCGGTGCCCGGCTGCTCGCCGTAGTCAGTGCCGCCGCCGGGCAGATGCCAGCAGCCCGCGCCCGGATAGCCGTCGGCGACCCGGGTCAGCAGCACCCGGCCGGCCGGGTCGGTGGCGACCGCGTACGCCGCGAACCGCTGGGCCCGGTGCAGCCCGTCCGGACCGGGCACCGCGTGGAACGACGGGAACTCGGGTGCCTCCTCCGGATGGAGGTCGATCGGCCCGCTCGGCAGGTCCAGTGCCCGGGCGGTGAACGGCCGCAGCAGCAGTTTCCCGGCCTCCTCCAGGGTGTGCCACCGGGCCAGGTCGGTCGGCTGGCCGACCCGGTCGCAGAGCGTCCCACCCCGGACGGAGACCCGGTACAGCAGTCGGTCGGTGTGGATGGTGACGCCCCGGTGCGGCAGCGACCTCATGTCGGCGAGTACGTCGTGCAGCCCGGACACGGCGACGGAGAGGCCGGTTTCCGCGGCCGTCTCGCGTACCACCGTGTGGTTCGGGTCCTCGCCGTGGTCGACGGCACCGCCGGGCAGCGACCATACGCCGGGCGTTCCGGACCGGGACGAAGCCCGGACCAGTAGCACCCGACCGGTTGACTCGGTGCAAATCGCGTACGCCGCGATCCTGCGGATCGGTTCCAACGCGGTGGTCACGGATCCGAATTCTCCCTTGATCATCTGAGTGCTCGGGGAAAAGAGTCGGATTCCTGACAGTAGACCGACAGGCCGGCCACCCGGCGCACCGGAACCAACGGATCCGCCGACGGCGGTCGGCGGAACGCCGTCGATGGTCAGGGGCCGGTCAGGGTCGGGATCGGGGCGGTCACCGAGGACGCCGACGGCCGACAGCCGGACCGTGGAGGTATGACACACACACCACCCACCCAACCCCCGTACCGGCAGCTCCGCCGGCCGACCACGGACCGGATGATCGCCGGGGTCGCCAGCGGACTCGGACGTTATCTCAACGTGGACCCGACCCTGGTCCGGGTGATCTTCGCCGTACTGGTGATCTTCACGGGAGGCTTCGCGCTGCTGGCGTACCCGATCCTGTGGTTCCTGATGCCGGAGGAGCCGGCCGGTGCCCCCGCCTGGCCGCACCCGCCGTCCGCCCCCGCCTGGCCGACGGGCGGCCCCGCCGGGCCGACCAGCCACCCGACGGCGGGCACTCCGGGCGCCTACCCGGCATCGGACGTCGCGAGCGGACCGCCGGCCGGCGGCACCACGCCGCCGACGGTCACCCTGCCGACGGCCAGCACACCACCGGCCCCGGTCACCCGACCGGACGGGCCGACGAACGCCGGGTGAGAGCGGCGGACGTCACTCCCACTCGATGGTGCCCGGAGGCTTGCTCGTCACGTCGAGGACCACCCGGTTCACCTCGGCCACCTCGTTGGTGATCCGGGTGGAGATCCGGGCGAGCACGTCGTAGGGCAGCCGGGACCAGTCCGCGGTCATCGCGTCGGAACTGGAGACCGGACGGAGCACGATCGGGTGCCCGTAGGTGCGGCCGTCGCCCTGCACCCCGACACTGCGGACGTCGGCCAGCAGCACCACCGGGAACTGCCAGACGTCCCGGTCGAGGCCGGCGGCGGTCAGCTCCTCCCGGGCGATCAGGTCGGCGGCCCGGAGCAGGTCGAGCCGCTCCCGGTCCACCGCGCCGATGATCCGGATGGCCAGCCCCGGCCCGGGGAACGGGTGCCGCCAGACCATCGCCTCGGGCAGCCCGAGAGCCAGGCCGAGCTGGCGTACCTCGTCCTTGAAGAGCGTGCGCAGCGGCTCGACCAGCGAGAACTTCAGGTCCTCGGGAAGCCCGCCGACGTTGTGGTGGGACTTGATGTTTGCGGTGCCGGTGCCGCCGCCGGACTCCACCACGTCCGGGTAGAGCGTGCCCTGGACCAGGAACTCCACGTCTCCCGTGGCGGCCACCTCGCGGGCCGCCGCCTCGAAGACGCGGATGAACTCCCGGCCGATGATCTTCCGCTTCTGCTCCGGATCGGTCACCCCGGCCAGCGCGCCGAGGAAGCGCTCCTCGGCGTCGACCACCTTCAGCTTGATCCCGGTCGCCGCGACGTAGTCCTGCTCCACCTGCTCGGCCTCACCGGCCCGGAGCAGCCCGTGGTCGACGAAGACGCAGGTGAGCTGGTCACCGACGGCCTTGTGGACCAGCGCGGCGGCGACCGCCGAGTCGACCCCGCCGGAGAGGGCGCAGAGGACCTCCTTGTCGCCGACGACGGCCCGGATCTGCGCCACCTGCTCGTCGATGATGTTCTCCGGCGTCCAGGTCGGCTCGATCCCGGCGACGTCGTAGAGGAAGCGCTCCAGCATCCGCTGGCCGTACGCGGTGTGCTCCACCTCGGGGTGGAACTGGGTACCGGCCCGGCGGCCGACGATGTCCTCGAACGCGGCGACCGGCGCACCGGACGACTCGGCGGTCACGGTGAACCCGGCAGGCGCTTCCGTCACACAGTCACCATGGCTCATCCAGACCGACAACTCGTCCGGAAGTTCCCGGAACAGGACGGTGTCCTCGACCCGGGGGCGCAGGTTCGTGCCGCCGTACTCCCGGCCGCCGGTGTGCGCGACCGTGCCGCCCAGCGCCTGGGCCATCGCTTGGAAGCCGTAGCAGATGCCGAAGACCGGTACGCCGGTGTCGAAGAGCTTCGGGTCGACCTGGGGGGCGCCGGGCGCGTAGACGCTGGCCGGACCGCCGGAGAGGATGATCGCGGCCGGGTCCTTCGCAAGCATCTCGGCCACCGGCATCGAGTGCGGGACGATCTCCGAGTAGACCCTGGCCTCCCGCACCCGACGGGCGATGAGCTGGGCGTACTGGGCTCCGAAGTCCACCACCAGGACCGGGCGCGGCGTGTTCATGTGTACGAAGCCTACCGAGCCGGCGTCGGGCCCCGGTAACCGCCGTGGCTGGTGTTGAAAGGGGGCCCTTGTTATGCAAAAAGCGATAACAGGGGCCCTTCCTTACAGCTGGGGTGGGCGGGGGTCGGGGGCACCGCGCCTCGGCCAGTGCGAGAGGGCGCGTTCGGCCAGGGCGGCGATGGTGAGCGACGGGTTCGCGCCGAGGTTCGCACAGACCGCCGCCCCGTCCACGACGTGCAGGCCGGGATACCCGAAGACCCGGTGGTACGGGTCGACGACCCCGTCGTCCGGGGTGGCCCCGATCACCGCCCCGCCGAGCAGGTGGGCGGTGATCGACACGTCGAACGGCTGGGTCAGCGGCCCACCCGGGACACCGCCGATCTCCTCGGCGAGCAGCCGGGCGGCCTGGTTCGCGGCCGGGATCCAACTCGGGTTCGGCGCGCCGTGGCCCTGACTGGTGACCAGCCGGTCCCCACCGAACCAGGTACGCCGGCGGTGCACCGTCACCGAGTTGTCGATCGACTGCATGACCAGGGCGATCACGCTGCGTCGGGACCAGTCCCGTACCGACCACGGCGGCAGGTAGCGCAGCGGCCGCCGGACCAGCGCCGCCAGCCAGCGGAGACGCTGACCCGGGCCGCCGTCGACGAGGGCGGTGAGCAGCAGCGCCATCGCGTTGGCGCCCGGACCGTACCGGACCGGTTCGACGTGGGTCCGCCCATCGGGGTGGAAGGAACTGGTGATCGCCGCGCCCTCGGTGAAGTCGACGCCACCTTGCCGGACCGCACGGCGCGGTACGGCGGCGCCGACGATCGCCTCCGAGTTTGTCCGGGTGAGCGCGCCGAGCCGGGGCGAGAGGTGCGGCAGTGCCCCGGTGGCCCGCATCCGGTGCAGCAGCCGTTGGGTGCCCACCGCCCCGGCCGCGAAGACCACCTGTCCGGCGGGGATCACCCGCCGACGGCGTACCGGCCAGGCCCCGGTGCGTACCGTCTCGACCTGGTAGCCGTCGCCGGACGGCGCGGGCCGGACCGCGACCGCGGTGGTCAGCGGCAGCACCTCGACCCCGAGCCGCTCGGCCAGCCAGAGATAGTTCTTCACCAGGCTGTTCTTGGCGCCGTGCCGGCAACCGGTCAGGCAGGCACCACAGTGCAGACAGCCGGTGCGCTCCGGTCCGGCACCCCCGAAGTAGGGGTCGGGCACCCGTTCGCCCGGTCGGCCGAGGTAGACCCCGACCGGGGTGGGTCGGAAGCTGTCACCCACCCCCATCCGGTCGGCCACCGCCCGCATCGCCCGGTCCGCCGGTGTCCGGACCGGGTACGTCGTGACGCCGAGCATCCGCTTCGCCGTCGCGTAGTGCGGGGCGAGTTCGGCCCGCCAGTCGGCGATGTCCCTCCACTGAGGATCGTCGTAGAACGCGGCCAGCGGCTCGTACAGCGTGTTGGCGTAGACCAGTGACCCGCCGCCGACCCCGGCACCGTGCAACGCCAGCACTCTCGCCGGTACGGTGCCGGGCCGCCGGCCGGCCGAACGGAGCAGGGTGAGCCGCTGGATGCCGTAGCAGCCGAGCGCCGGCGCCCAGAGGTACCGGCGCAGCCGCCAGGAGGTCTTCGGCAGTTCGTGGTCGGCGAACCGTCGCCCCGCCTCCAGAACGACGACGGAGTAACCCTTCTCGGCCAGCCGCAAGGCGGCCACACTGCCACCGAACCCGGAGCCGATGACCACCACGTCGTACCCGGTGGGGTTGCCCATGCCGGTCATCATTGGCCGATCGGTCCCTGTCGCGCCAGACACGGGTCGGTGATCATCTCCTCCGGCCGTCCGACCGCGCCGCCTCGCGGTGCAACGCCGACGTGCCACCGAAGCGTCTTGAGTTACACGGGCCGGTCCTCGCGGACCGCCGGTGCCGAAGGGAAGTGGGACGGGTGGCAGGCAGCGGGGGAACCGGCGGGGAGAACGTTTCCGGCAGACCGGGCCGGCGACGCCGGATCGTCCGGGTGGCGGCGACCGTGGTGGTCGCGGTGCTGCTGGCCGGCGGCGCGTACGCGGCCGACCGGCAGTGGGGCGGCGGGACGGAGTCGCCGAAGGCGGCCTCACCGAGCGGTGCGGTGTCACCGGCCGTGGCGCCGACGCCGGCCCCGAGTCCCACCCCGGAACCGGGGGCCGACATCACCGGCCCGCTCAACCTGCTGCTGGTCGGGGTGGACACCCGGGTCAGCGTGCCGGGCTGGGAGCCGCACGCCGACGCGGTGCTGATCCTGCACGTCACGCAGGCCCTGGACCAGGCGTACCTGTTCGCCCTCCCCCGCGACCTGGTGGTGCAGATCCCGGCGTTCAAGAAGGCGAACTTCCCCGGCGAGCGGACCAAACTGACCCACGCGATGAGCTACGGCAGCCGGGTACCGGGCAGGGAGAAGGAGCCGAGCACCACCCAGGGCTACGAGCTGCTGGCCCGTACGGTCAGCGACTACACCGGCATCAAGCGGTTCGACGCGGGCGCGGTGCTGACGTTCGGCGGCTTCGACAACCTGGTCGACACGCTCGGCGGCGTCGAACTCTACATCGACCAGCGGGTGGTCTCCCGGCACCGGGAACCGGACGGCAAGCACCGGGTGCTGCGCGGCGGCGGGTACGTCGGCCCGCAGATGGTGTACGAGAAGGGCACCCGGAAGCTGAACGGCTGGCAGGCGCTGGACTACGCCCGGCAGCGTTACACCGAAGGCGGCGGGTACGCCCGGCAGCGGCACCAGCAGCAGCTGATCAAAGCCCTGGTCGGGAAGATCCTCAGCCAGAACCTGGCCCGGGACCAGGCCCGGCTCGGCCAGGTGGTGACCGCGCTGGACGACGCGCTCACCTTCCAGGGCAACGGCCGTGAGATCGTCGAGTTCGGATACGCGCTCAGCCGGCTGCGCCCGGAGGCGATCACCCTGGTCGACCTGCCCGGCGGCGGGCTCGGCACCGGCGGCGGGTACCGGGGTGAGCAACTCACCTCGACCAGCCGCAGGTTCATCTCGGAGCTGCGCGCCGGCCGGGCCGCGGAGTTCCTCGCCGACAACCCGAAACTCGTCGTCAAGCGGTGACCGACGACCGTCGGGAGTGGACGGCGCCGGAAGCCCCCGGGCCGAGACACGGTCATCCGTCAGCAGCGCCCCCCGCGGCCGCGGGTGCCGGCCCGACGGGGCGGGTCCAGAACTGGCGCGGGGCGTAGCCGTCGCGGCGCAGCCAGTGTTCGGTGTAGACGATCCGCTCGGCGTCCACCACGACCAGCGGCCCGGTCGGCGGTTCGGCCAGGTCGCGGGAGCGCTCGACGTGGTCCGACTGCCAGCGGTACGCCGGCCAGTGCTGCCCGAACTCCGGGTCGTCGGCGGTCAGCACCCGGGCCCGGCCGAAGAGCTGGGCGCCCCGGCTGCTCGCCTGGCCGACCAGCGGCGCGAAGACGCCCAACGACACCCGTGGGTCGGCGGCGATGTTGCGCATCTTCGGTGACGACGTCTCGGCGGTGAACAGCAGCGCGAAGTCGAGGTGGAAGTAGCGGACCGGGGTGGCCAGCGGGCCGTCCGGGCCGGCGGTCGCCAGTACGCACATGTTCTGCGACGACAGCAGGTTGAGGATCCGCTCCTCAAGGCGCCCGCGGGGCAGCCGCCGCTTCGGCGCCGGGCCGGCCAGCCAGGGGTTCGTGACGGGCATGATCGACCCTAACAGCCCAGGCCAGCACCGCTGACAACGGACGATCAGGGCAGCGGCGGCGCGGTGGTACCGGTCAGCCAGGCGTCGAAGAGGTCGTCCAACTGCCGGCCGGAGACCTGCTCGGCGTACGCGACGAACTCGGCGGTGTCCGCGTTGGCGTCCCGCTTGCGCTCCGTCCAGCCCCGCAGGATCCGGAAGAACGTCTCGTCGCCGACGGTACGCCGCAGCGCGTGCACGGTCAGCGCCCCACGTTTGTAGACCGCCCGGCCGAACAGCGCCTCCCGTCCCGGGTCCAGCGTCGGCTGGGACCAGTCGGTGGCGGCGTACTCCCGCGCGAAGGCGGACCGCGTCGACTCGCCGCCGTCGTGCTCGGTCCAGAGCCACTCGGCGTAGCTGGCGAAGCCCTCGTTCAGCCAGAGGTCGGCCCAGCCGCGGACCGAGACGCTGTCCCCGAACCACTGGTGGGCGATCTCGTGCGCCACCACCGTCGGATTCGGCCCGGTGGTGAAGAACGCCGGGCCGTAGACCGGTCGGGACTGGGTCTCCAGGGCGTACCCGATCCGGCTGTCGTCGACCGCGATCCCGCCGTACGCCTCGAACGGGTACGGCCCGAACAGACCGGCGAGGAAGTCGGCGATCTCACCGGTCCGGGCCAGCGAGCGTTCCGCCGGACCGCCGCTCGGCAGGCTCTCCGGGACCGCGGTGACCAGTGGCCGCCCGGCGTGGCTGCCGATGCTGACCCGGTACCGCCCGATCACCAGTGTGGTCAGGTAGCTCGCCATCGGCGACCGCTCGGCCCAGCGCCAGGTCGTCCAGCCGTCGGCCCCCGACCGGTCGCCCGGCACCCCGTTGCTCAGTGCGGCCAGGCCGTCCGGCACGGTGATCTCGATCTGGTACGTCGCCTTGTCCAGCGGGTGGTCGTTGACCGGGAACCAGGTGCTCGCCGCCTCGGGCTGGCCGAGCGCGATCGCCCCGTCCCGGGTGTGCAGCAGGCCGCCGGTACCCAGGTCGGAGCTGTCGATCAGGGCGGGTTTACCGGCGTAGTCGACCCGGACGGTGAACCGCCGGCCGTCCGGCAGCCCGGCCGGCGGGGTGACCACCAGTTCGGCGCCGTCCCGGGTGTGGGCGGCCTCGACGTCGTCGACCCGTACCGACGCCACGGTCAGCCCGGCCAGGTCCAGGTTGAACCGGGACAGGTTCTGACCGGCGGTCGCCACGATGGTGGCCTCGCCGTCGAGCCGGTCGGTCGCCGGCTCGTACCGGAGCTTCAGGTGGTAGCTGGCCACGTCGTAGCCACCGTTGCCGGCCGTCGGCAGGTACGGGTCACCGAGGCCGGCCGTCCCGGGACGGAACGCGTCGGGATTGTCCGGGCCGGTCCGGCGGCTGCCGGTGCAGCCGCCGGTCGACACCGCCAGCAGCGCCGCGACCAGCGCGCCGGCCAACGTACGTCGGGTCTTCATCACCGGTTCAACGACCAGGGGTCACCGGTCGAGGACCAGACCGACCTTCTGGAACTCCTTCAGGTCCCGGTAGCCGCACTTGGCCATCGCCCGGCGCAGCCCGCCGAAGAGGTTGAGCTGCCCTTCCGGGTCGTCGGCCGGGCCGAAGAGCAACTGCTCCATCGGGCCGAGCGGCTCACCGGCCACCCCGTACGCGCCACGCGGCAGCTTCGGGTGGCTGGCCGCCGGGTGCCACCAGGCGCCACCGGCCGGTGCCTCGTCGCAGAGCGAGAGCGGCTCGCCGAGCATCACCGCGTCGGCACCGCAGCCGAGCGCCTTGGCGACGTCGCCGGAGGTCTGCAGGTCACCGTCGGCGATCAGGTGCACGTACCGGCCGCCGGTCTCGTCGAGGTAGTCGCGGCGGGCGGCCGCCGCGTCGGCGATCGCGGTCGCCATCGGCACCCGGATGCCGAGCACCGACTCGGTGGTGGAGAAGTCGTCGCCGCCGAGGCCGACGATGACCCCGGCCGCGCCGGTCCGCATCAGGTGCAGCGCGGTCTTGTAGTCGGTGCAGCCGCCGACGACGACCGGCAGGTCGAGGTCGGCGATGAACTCCTTGAGGTTCAGCGGCTCGTCGGTGGTCGAGACGTGCTCGGCGGAGACGATCGTGCCCTGGATGACCAGGATGTCGACGCCGGCGTCGAGGATGACCGGGGCGAGGGCGAGGGTGTGCTGCGGGGAGACCCGGACCGCGACGGTGACTCCGCCCTCCCGGATCTGCCGGACCCGCTCGGCGATCAGCTCCGGACGGATCGGTTCGGCGTACACCTCCTGGAGTCGGCGGGTGGCGGCCCGGCCCTCCTCCAGACTCGCCAGCTCCTCAAGGATCTTGGTCGGGTCCTCGTAGCGGGTCCAGAGTCCCTCGACGTTCAACACCCCGAGCCCGCCGAGCCGGCCGAGGGCGATCGCCGAGGAGGGGCTCATGGTCGCGTCCGACGGGTGTCCCACGCAGGGGATCCCGAACGGGTACGCGTCGAGCTGCCAGGCGGTGGAGACGTCGTCGACATCCCGGGTACGGCGGCTCGGCACGATCGCGATGTCGTCCAGGTGGTAGCCGCGCTGTGCGGTCTTGCCCAGCCCGATCTCGACCACGTCACGCATGGGTCACTCCAGGGTTGAAGGGGGTGTAGGCGGTGCGGGGGCGCCGGGGAGGGTCAGCGGGTGTGGTAGTTCGGTGCCTCGACCGTCATCTGGATGTCGTGCGGGTGGCTCTCCTTGAGACCGGCGGCCGTGATCCGGATGAGCTGGCCACGACGGTGCAGCTCGGGCACGGTCTCCGCGCCGACGTACCCCATCGCCAGCCGCAGCCCGCCGATGAGCTGGTGGGCGACCCGGGCGAGCGGCCCCCGGTACGGCACCTGACCCTCGACGCCCTCCGGCACCAGCTTCTCCTCGCTGGTCACGTCGTCCTGGAAGTAGCGGTCCTTGGAGTAGGAGCGGGCCTGCCCGCGCGACTGCATCGCGCCCAGCGAGCCCATCCCCCGGTACGCCTTGTACTGCTTGCCGTTGATGAACATCAGCTCGCCGGGGCTCTCCTCGGAGCCGGCGAGCAGGCTGCCCAGCATCACCGTGTCGGCGCCGGCGACCAGGGCCTTGGCGATGTCGCCCGAGTACTGGATGCCGCCGTCGCCGATCACCGGCACGCCGGCCGGGCGGGCGGCCCGGGCCGCCTCCATGATCGCGGTGATCTGCGGTACGCCGACCCCGGCGACGATCCGGGTGGTACAGATGGCGCCCGGCCCGACCCCGACCTTGACCGCGTCGGCACCCGCCTCGACCAGTGCCTTCGCCCCGGCGTACGTCGCCACGTTGCCGCCGATCACGTCGACGGTGGTGTCCTTCTTCAGCCGGCCGACCATGTCCAGCACGGCCCGCTGGTGTCCGTGCGCGGTGTCGACGATCAGCACGTCCACGCCGGCCTCGACCAGGGCCCGGGCCCGCTTGTAGGCGTCCTCGCCGACCCCGACCGCGGCGGCGACCCGCAGCCGACCGGCGTCGTCCTTGGTGGCCAGCGGGTACTGCTCGCTCTTGGCGAAGTCCTTGACGGTGATCAGGCCGCGCAGCCGGTTGTCGGCGTCGACGATCGGCAGCTTCTCCACCTTGTGCCGGCGCAGCAGGTCCAGCGCCTCGTCCTTGGTCACGCCGACCCGGGCGGTGATCAACGGCATCCGGGTCATGATCTCGCGGACCGGGGTGTTGACGTCGGTGACGAACCGCATGTCCCGGTTGGTCACGATGCCGACCAGGGTCCCCTCGGCGTCGGTCACCGGCACACCCGAGATCCGGTAGCGGCCGCAGAGCGCGTCGACGTCCCGGAGGGTGTCGTCCGGTCCGCAGGTGACCGGGTTGGTGACCATGCCGGCCTCGGAGCGCTTGACCAGGTCGACCTGGAGCGCCTGGTCCTCGATCGACAGGTTGCGGTGCAGCACGCCGATGCCGCCCTGCCGGGCCATCGCGATGGCCATCCGGGCCTCGGTCACGGTGTCCATCGGGCTGGAGACCAGCGGGATGGCGATGCTGACGTTGCGGCTGAGCCGGGTGATGGTGTTCACCCGGCTCGGAATGATCTCGGACTCGCCGGGCTGCAGCAGCACGTCGTCGAAGGTCAACCCGAGCGGCACCACCCGGGCGGAGCCGGCGGGCAGTTCAGGCATGTGCCCGGCGATCTGCTCGACGTCGGCACCCAGCGGAAGGTCGTTGGCGGGTCGATTCTCCACGATGTGTCCCCTGCTGCTGTCGGTGTGGGCGGTCTGCTGTCGGTCTGGGCGATCCGCACCGACGGTCCGGCGACGTCGAACCGGTCGGTTGTGTCGTCGGACGGGCCAGGTCGGCACCGTGGGCACGTCAACGCCCTCGCCCAGGCTGGCGGCGCGATGGTTCATCGTACCCACTGGCCGGCCCGACGGGCGTGGGCGCGGGCGGGGCGGCGGCACAGGCCACAACGGGTGACCACGCCGACGGGTGTTGGGACTACGGTGGAGGGGTGCACGAGGAGCCGATCGACCCGTTCAACGGTGACCCCGCCGATCCCTCCGCCGGCCTGAGCGACCCGGCCGAGGAGGCCGAGCTCGACCCGCTCAGCGAGGTCGAGCGTCAGGACGTCCTCGAAGACCTCGCCGACCTGGAAATTTACCAGGCGCTGCTGGGTCCGGTCGGGGTACGCGGCCTCGTGATCGAGTGTGAGGACTGCCGTGAGCCCCACTACTTCGACTGGGATCTGCTCCGGGGCAACCTGCGTCACCTGTTGAACTCGGGCCGGCCCCGGGTGCACGAGCCGGCGTACGACCCCGACCCCGACCACTACGTCACCTGGGAGTACGCCCGGGGTTACGCCGACGGGGTGCACGACACCCTCACCGAGACCGCCGACGACAGCGACGCCGAGAGCGACGCCGAGCAGTGAACCGGCCCGCCGCCGGACGTCGGGGCTGACCCGACGCGTCCGTCCCGACCGACCCGCCGGTCGGCCGGCGCTCAGGCGACCAGTCCGGCCCGGAAGCCGGCCGCCACGGCGTGTGCCCGGTCCCGGGCGCCCAGCTTGCGGAACAGCCGACGGGCGTGGGTCTTGACGGTGTCCTCGGAGACGAACAACTCCCGTCCGATCTCCGCGTTGCTCTTGCCGTCGGCCATGCCGACCAGTACCTGCATCTCCCGTTCGGTGAGCAGCGGGCGTCGGGGCGGACCGGCCCGTTCCGGCTCGGGCCGCCCGGGGTCGCCCGCGCGGGACTCGGCGCGCGGTTCCGGACCGCCGCGTCCCCGGGGATCCGGAGCCGCCCGCCCGGGCGGGTCGGACGCCGTCGGAGCACCACCGGTCGAGCCGGCCGCCCCGCCGGGGACCGTCGACCCCGGCTCGGCGGAGCTGTCCGGATCGTCGCCACGCTGTGCCGGCACCATCGCCGGCCCGGTCGGTTCACCCGGCGTACCGCCGGGGCCGCCGCGTGGTCCCGGGTCGTCGGTGCCGGGCCGGTCGGCGGTCGTGCCGTCCGGCGTCGGGACGGGCGGGTCCGCGCCGGGTCCGCCCGGGGCCCGCAGCACGCTGCCGAGCCGGTGACCGCTGGCGGCGGCGCCGCCCTGGCCGGGTTCGCCGGGGCGCGCCGGTCCGGCGGCACCGGGCACGCCGGCGTTGCCCGCCGGCAGGGCCCCACCGGCCGAGACGGCACCGCCGGCCACGCCCGCGCCGGCGGCCGGTGGTCCACCGGACCGTCCGGCCCGGCCCGTGGTGCCGAGCAGCAGGATGGCCTTGGCCACCACACTCACCAGGTCGTTGTCGCCGCCCTGGATCAGTCCCCGGGCCCCGGCGGCGATCGCCGCCGCGGCCGCCGCCGGCTCCTCCGCGCCGAGCAGCAGGATCGCGGCTCCGGGTGAGCGGGCGAGGACCCGCCGGGTGAACCCGACGCTGTCCGGGCGGGTGAGGGCGGTGTCGGCGAGCACCACGTCCACCGGACGTTCGGCGAGCCGGAGCATCGCCTCGGGATCGGACACCGCGGTACGGACCGCCGAGGCGACCCCGAGCCGGGCTGCCGCGGCCGCGACGTTCTGCGCGGCGAGCGGGGTCCGGACGCAGACAAGCACGGTACGCACGCTGCTTCCCTCCTCTCCGCAACGAGGAGACCACGGCGGCGAATGATCATGATGAGTTTCAGCGGATGAACCACAAACTTTTTGGACGATTCACCCCAGTGAACGCCTCCGGCGGAAGAACTTCGCGATCAAGTACGTGTGAGCCGTCGACGGGTGGGGTACCGGGAGGCCCTAGGTCGGATCGGTGCGCCTGCGCGGCCCGCCGCCCGGACTCCGACCCGGCCGTGTAGTCGCGGTGCCGCGCGGAGGGAGGGTGCTGATGTCGAACGTACGCAGGCTGCCTGGACCGATCGTCGACCTCTGGGACTGGCAGCGCCTCGGCGCCTGCCGGGGACGTGACACCGCCCAGTTCTTCCACCCGGACGGTGAACGGGGATCGTCGCGCAACCGCCGGGAGGCCGGCGCCAAAGCGGTCTGCGGGACCTGCCCGGTCCGCGCCGAGTGTGCCGCCCACGCCCTGACCGTCCGGGAGCCGTACGGCGTCTGGGGCGGGTTCAGCGAGTCCGAGCGGCTCCGGCTGCTCGCCGTCGGCTGGGAGGACCTGGCCGACCGCCGGCGCAGCCGGGTGGACGTCGGCCGGTTGGAGGCCCGGCTGGGCCGCCCGTTCCGGTCCGCCATGCCGGAGCAGCGCTCGGCCTGACCGGTCGCCGGCATCTCACCGCGTCCTCGTGGCCCCGTCAACCGGCGGGGCCACGGGCGTTCGGTTATCTTCCGCACCTTTCGTCGTAACGTCCTGGTGATCAACCGGCCATAAGATCAACTTGTCCGACCCGGTGCGCAAGCCGGGTCATGGCCAGGAGGAACACCCTTGACGACACGACAACGCGTCCTGGCGGCGACCGGTGCGCTGACCCTCGTACCGGGTCTCGCCCTGATCGCCGTACCGACGTCGGCCGGTGCGGCGCCCACCCCGGCGGCGACCGTCCGGCCGGCCTCCCCCGGCGAACCGAGGATGGGGCTGACCAGCGACAAGTTCACCTTCAACGGTGAGGCGCTCGACCAACTGGCGGCCCCACAGCGCGCCGCCCGCCGGGCCGGCGCCGCCGTCGAGACCCCGCCGGTCGGCACGGTCCGCTCGTGGCCGGCCCGGGACGACACCGACGGCTCGCTGTACCTGAAGAACTACACGCTCCGGGCGATCGGTCAGAAGATCGAGGTCTGGGTGGCGGACGACCTGGCGTTCCCCGAGGGCGACTGCCGCAACGCCGTCCCGGGCACCACCGACGTCACCGACGCCCAGGTGCGGTCTCTGGTCACCGAGTTCGACACGAACATGTACCCCAAGGAGACCGCCGCCTTCAGCACCCCACCCGACCGGGACGGCACCAACGCCCAGATCGCGGGTGACTTCACCGGGTACGGCGACCGGACGGTGACCCTCGTCGACAACGTGCGGGACGACAACTTCTACAACTTCCCCGCCGCCAGCTCGTACATCGCCGGCTTCTTCTCCAGCCAGCTGAACGAGTACTTCGACCGCAACATCATGACCATCGACGCCTTCGACTGGGCACACCGCACCGGCGCCGCACCGGCCGACGAGCCGACCAGCGACCCGTGCACCAGCCGCCCCGCGCGGCCGCACAGCTACGAGGGCACCTTCGCCCACGAGTGGCAGCACCTGCTGCAGTACTACACCGACCCGGCCGAGACCGCCTGGATCAACGAGGGCCTCTCCGACTACGCCCAGACGCTGGTCGGCTACGTCGACGGCACCAAGACGGTCGAGGAGTACGGCTACGACGGCCACCTCGCCTGCTTCCAGGGCTTCGGCACGGTGCAGACGCCGTACAACCCGAACCCGCGGGACTGTGGCGGCCCGGAGAACTCGCTCAGCCTGTGGGGCGAGTCGCCGAACCCGACCGCCGTACTGGCCGACTACGGCAACGCGTACGAGTTCATGCTCTACCTGAAGGACCGCTTCGGCGCCGGCTTCCTGACCCAACTGCACCGCGACGGCGAGCGGCAGGGCCTGGCCAGTCTGGCCGCGCTGCTCAAGACCAAGGGTGAGCCGGACGTCCACGAGTTCCTGCACGACTACCAGACGATGGTGCTGACCGACCGGATCGTCGGGAACAGCCGGCTCGGCATCTCGCTGGGCATCGACCGGAAGAAGGCCACCTCGGCCAGCCTGAACTCGACGGTCAACCTGGCCAACCCGGCCGCGTACGCCACCCCCGGGGCGGCACCGAACGGCGCCGACTACGTGGCGCTGACCGGCGCCAAGGGGCGGGTACTCAAGGGCACGGAGCTGCGCTCGCTGCAGTTCACCGGCGACAGGACGCTGCCGGCCGTACCGCTGGCCTGGACCGTCGCCACCGACGACCCGGACCGGCCCGGCAACCCGGTGCTCTTCTCCGGCAACGAGAACAACACCGACGCCAGCGCGGTCGTCCCGGTGACCGTGCCGGCCGCCGACCCGACCCTGACCTTCCAGGCCAAGTACGGCGCCGAGGAGGGCTACGACTACGGCTACGTGATCGTCTCCACCGACGGCGGCGCCAGCTACACGGCGATCCCCGGGGACCGGACGGTCGACGGGCCGCGTGGTCCCGCGGTCAACGGTGCCACCGACGGGTTCGAGGCGCACCGCTACGACCTCTCCGCGTACGCCGGCAAGGCGATCCTGCTCGGCTTCCAGTACGTCAGCGACGGCGGGGTCAACGAGGGCGGCTGGAAGATCGACGACATCACGGTCGGCGGCACGACGGTCAGCGACGGCTCCGACCTCGCCCCGTTCGACTCGATCACCGAGGTCAAGCCGGTCTCGGTGGCGGGTTGGAACCTGCGGCTGGTCGGCCTCGACGCCAAGCACTCGATCGTGCTGCAGCGGGACTTCGGCTCCCGGAGCACGGTGAAGCTGGGCCTGCTCGAACTGGCGCCGCTGATGCTGTTCCCCGAGGTCGTCGCGATCGTCACGTACGACGAGCCGACCGAGCAGGTCGGCCAGTACGCGGCGTACAACCTGACGGTGAACGGGGTCACCCAGCCGGGCGGCCACTGACACCCCTGCAAGGAAGGGCCCCTTCTTATCGCTTTCGGTTGTGGAAGGGGCCCTTCCTAACAGCTCAGCAGGGCGGCGGCCCGGCGCGCGCTCAGCGCACCGACACCTCGACGGTGTGCCAGCCGGTGGCGCCGTCGGGATCGACCGGACGCCGCTGCGCGGTCTGCACCGCGCCGGTGGCGTCGGTGGCCCGTACCTGGAGGGTGTGCGTACCCGGGGTCGCGGTCCAGCGCCACGACCACTGCACCCAGGTGTCGGTGGAGACCGTCGCGGCCAGCGTCGCCGGCTGCCAGTCCCCGTCGTCGACCCGTACCTCCACCCGCTGGATGCCGGTGTGCTGGGCCCAGGCCACCCCGGCGACGGTGACCGTTCCGGCGGTCAGCGGCCGGCCGTCGCGCGGGGTGTCGATCCGGGACTGGGTCTTGACCGGTCCCCGCGCCGACCAGCCCCGGGGCACCCAGTACGCGTCGAAGTCGGCGAAGCTGGTCAGCTCCAGTTCCACCACCCACTTGCAGGCGGAGACGTAGCCGTACAGTCCGGGCACCACGACCCGGACCGGGAAACCGTGCACGATGGGCAGCGGCTCGCCGTTCATCCCGACCGCCAGCAGCGCGTCCCGACCGTCGGTGAGCACCGAGGTCGGACTGCCGCAGGTCCAGCCGTCGACGGAACGCGCCACCACCTGGTCCGCGCCGTCCAGCGGCCCCGCCTCGGCGAGCAGCGGACCGAGCGGTACGCCGAGCCAGCGGGCGTTGCCGATCAGGTCGCCGCCGACCTCGTTCGAGACGCAGGCCAGCGTGATGTGCCGTTCGACCATCGGCCGGGCGAGCAGGTCGGCGTAGCTCAAGGTGATCGGGTTGCGGACCCGGCCGTGGATCCGCAGCCGCCACCCGTCCGGATCCACCCGGGGTACGACCAGCGCGGTGTCGATCCGGTAGAAGTCCCGGTTCGGCGTGACGTACGGCGCCAACTGCGGGACGCCGAGTTCGGCGCCGGCCGGCACGGGTGCGGCCGGGCTGGCCGGGGCGGGCAGCCGTATTGCCGCGCGGGCCTCGGTGACGCCGCGCCGGGTGGCCGCCCAACGCCCGCCGAAGCCGGCCACCGCCGCCGCGCCGAGGGCGAAGCCGACGCCGGTCAGGAACCGACGCCGCCCCTCCCGGTCCACCCCCGCCGGCGGGGAGTCGACGGCGGGAGCCTCTAACGGCGGGGTACCGGCGGCCGGCGCCCGTACCAGCGGGCTGCCGAGCGGGCCGGTGAGCAGCAGTCGGAGCAGACCGGCCGCCAGGGCGGCGCCGATCAGCGTGGGCAGCGCGGCGGCCGGGCCGGCACCGGGCCGGGTCAGCGCCGCCGCCACGCCGAGTACGGCGAAGGCACCGATGCCGGCGTACCCGAGTCGCGGGGACCGGATCGCGACCAGCCCGATCAGCGCGGCGAACCCGCCGAGCAGCACGGCGGTACCGATCAGCAGGGCGATCTTGTCGTAGACGTAGAAGACGTCCGTGGCGAACTGCTTGAGCGGGGCGGGGGCGAGGTCGACCACCGCGCCGCCGACCGCGACCAGCGGTGCGGAACGCGGCCCGGTCAGTACGGCCACCGCCTCGGCGGTGCCGACCGCCACGGCGGCGCTGGTCACCCCGGCCAGGGCGGCGAACCACCCGGAACCGGACGGTCGTGCCCCGGACGACCCTGTCCCGGCCAGCCCTGTCCCGGAATCGTCGTCCGGGTCCCGCCTCGACGTCGCGTTCACCGCACCAGTGTTGCCGGCCGGATGCCCCGACCGGTAGCCGGCGTCAGCGGCGGCGGGTCTTGGGATCAGGGCGCGCGGACCAGGCGTCGGCGTACGGGTGTCCGGTTCGTGGCGCCACCCGGGCGGACGACGTACCCCTGTACCCAGGACGGCTCCGGGGCACCACCCGTCGGGTGGCGCCCCGGAGCCGTACCGCTGGGCACGTGGATCTCGGAACTGTGCGCTCGGAGCGCCCGCGGCGACGCCGACCCTCGACGGATCGCCGGGCCGCGGGGACGCCGACCGTCAGAAGCCGGGGCCGTGCTGGTGGCCGTGGCCGTGACCGTGGCCGTGGCCGTTGCCGGCGGCCGGCTCGGCCTTCTCCGGCTTCTCCACCACCAGGCTCTCGGTGGTGAGCAGCAGACCGGCGATCGACGCCGCGTTGGTGACCGCGTTGCGGGTCACCTTCACCGGGTCGATGATGCCGGACTTGACCAGGTCGACGTACTCGCCGACGGCGGCGTCGAGGCCGGTGCCCCAGTCGCTCTCGGCGACCTTCTGCACGACCACGTAGCCGTCGTGTCCGGCGTTCTGCGCGATCCACCGCAGCGGCTCGACGAGCGCCTTGCGGACGATCGACACCCCGACCTTCTCGTCGCCGGTCAGGCCCAGGTCACCGTCGAGCACCGAGGTGATCTGCGCCAGCGCGGCGCCGCCGCCCGGCACGGTGCCCTCCTCGACCGCGGCCTTGGTGGCGGCGATCGCGTCCTCGATGCGGTGCTTGCGCTCCTTCATCTCGACCTCGGTCGCCCCGCCGGCCTTGATGACGGCGATGCCGCCGGAGAGCTTCGCCAGCCGCTCGGCCAGCTTCTCCCGGTCCCACTCGGAGTCCGACGCCTCGATCTCCTTGCGGATCTGGGTGACCCGGTCGGTGACCTCGTTGGCCCGGCCGCCGCCGTCGACGACGGTGGTGTTGTCCTTGTCGACCACGACCCGCCGGGCGCTGCCCAGCACCTCGACGCCGACCGACTCCAGTTTGTAGCCGAGCTCGGGCGCGACAACCTCGCCACCGGTGAGGATCGCCATGTCCTGCAGCATCGCCTTGCGACGGTCACCGAAGCCGGGGGCCTTCACCGCGCAGACCCGCAGGGTCTTGCGGATCGAGTTGACCACCAGGGTGGAGAGGGCCTGGCCCTCGACGTCCTCGGCGATGATCAGCAGCGGCTTGCCGGCCTGGACGACCTTCTCCAGCAGCGGCAGCATCTCCTCGATCGAGGAGATCTTCTGGGTGGTGATCAGGATGTACGGGTCCTCGAGCACCGCCTCCTGCGCCTCGGTGTCCGTGACGAAGTTCGGCGAGATGAAGCCCTTGTCGAACTGCAGGCCCTCGGTGACCTCCAGCTCGGTGGCGAGGGTGGAACCCTCCTCCACGGTGATCACACCGTCCCGGCCGACCTTCTCCATCGCCTCGGCGATCAGGTTGCCGATGGTGGCGTCCTGGGCGGAGATGGTGGCGACGTTCGCGACCGACTCCCGGCCGCCGACCTCGACCGCCTTCTCCAGCAGCGCCGCGGACACCTTCTCGGCGGCCGCGTCGATGCCCCGCTTCAGCGAGGCGGGGCCGGCACCGGCCGCCACGTTGCGCAGACCTTCCCGGACCATCGCCTGGGCGAGCACGGTCGCGGTGGTGGTCCCGTCGCCGGCGACGTCGTTGGTCTTCGTCGCCACCTCCTTGACCAGCTGCGCGCCGAGGTTCTCGTACGGGTTGGTGAGCTCGATCTCCTTGGCGATGGTCACGCCGTCGTTGGTGATCGTCGGAGCACCGAACTTCTTGTCCAGGACGACGTTGCGCCCGCGCGGGCCGAGAGTGACCTTGACCGTGTCCGCGAGCGTGTTGACACCGTGCTCAAGCAGGTGCCGGGCGTCATCCGAGAAGCTCAGAATCTTCGCCATCTGTTAACAGGGTCCCTTCACGCAGCGCTGCCCCGGCCCGGCGGGGCCGGTCCGGGGCAGCGTCACTGGATCGGTCAGATCACTTCTCGATGACGGCGAGGACGTCGCGGGCGGAGAGCACCAGGTACTCCTCGCCGGCGTACTTGACCTCGGTGCCGCCGTACTTCGAGTAGATGACCGTGTCGCCGACCTTGACGTCAACCGGGATCCGGTTGCCCTTGTCGTCGACGCGGCCCGGGCCGACAGCGAGGACGGTGCCCTCCTGCGGCTTCTCCTTGGCGGTGTCGGGAATCACGATGCCCGACGCCGTGGTCGTCTCAGCCTCGTTCGCCTGGACCAGGATCCGGTCCTCGAGCGGCTTGATCGCAACCTTGGTCGCGGTAGTCACGGGCATACCCTCCTGGGGTACTTGGTTTCTGTGCCGGTCGGCACGCCGACCGGCGTTGATCTGCCACATGCCACCGGGCGGGTCCGTCGTCGCGGGTGCCGGTCCGCCTGGCGTTCAGCTTCCGGACCAGGGCCCGGAAACTGGCACCCTCGGCTTGAGAGTGCTAACCGGAGGTTATGCCGGCAACTAGCACTCCGTCAAGGAGAGTGCCAACCCGACACACTCCGGGGGCACGCCGGCCAGGGCCGGACCGCCACAATGATCCGGTGGATCTCGACCAGCTCGCCGCGCTGCGTACCCCGGAGGGAGAAGCCGCGCTGGTCGCGGCGGCGGAACTGACCGACGGTGATCCGCTGGTCGCGGCGGCCACGCTGCGGGCCGCCGGGATCCCCGCCGGGCTGGCCGCCGCCGCGTTGACCCAGGCCGAGCTGCGGCGCCGCGCGATCGGCAAGTTCGGACCGGACGCCGCCGGCATGTACTTCACCCGGGCCGGCCTGGAGCAGGCCACCCGGGGCCGCGTCGCGCGGCGCCGGGCGGCCCGGTTGCGCGACGCCGGGGTGCACACCATGGTTGATCTTGGTTGCGGTCTCGGCGCGGACGCCATCGCCGCCGCCCGGTCCGGCATCCGGGTGTACGGCGTGGAAGCCGACCCGGTCACCGCCGCGATGGCCGCCGCGAACGCCCGGGCGACCGGGGTGGCCGACCGGTTCACCGTCATCCCGGGCGACGCCACCCGGTTCGACGTCACCCAGGTCGACGGGCACCCGGTCGACGCGGTCTTCTGCGACCCGGCCCGGCGCCGGGCCGGCACCGGTCGCCGGATCTTCGACCCGGCCGCCTACTCCCCGCCCTGGGACTTCCTGCTCGGCCTCGCCGAACGGGTCCCCCGGACGGTCTTCAAGGTCGCTCCGGGAATCGACCACGCGGTGCTGCCGGCCGACGCGGAGGCGGAATGGGTCAGCGTCGGCGGCGACCTCGTCGAGGCGACCGTCTGGTGCGGCCCGCTCGCCGCCGTACCGCGCCGGGCCACCCTGCTCGGCGGTCCGGTCGCACACCAGCTCACCGGAACCGGCGTCGGCCGGCCGCCGGTCGGCCCGGTCCGGCGCTACCTGTACGACCCGGACGGCGCGGTGGTCCGGGCCCACCTGGTCGCCGAGTTCGCCGCCACGGTCGACGGCAGCCTCGCCGACCAGGAGATCGCGTACGTCTACGCCGACACCCCGACGCCGACCCCGTACGCCCGCTGCCTGGAGGTGGTCGAGGTCCTGCCGTTCTCGCTCAAGCGGCTCCGCGCCCTGCTCCGGGACCGGGGCGTCGGCCGGCTGGAGATCCTGAAACGCGGCTCCGCGCTGGAACCCGAGCGGCTCCGCCGCGATCTGCGGCTGAGCGGTCCGGAGTCGGCCAGTCTGGTGCTCACCCGGGTCGCCGACGCCCCCACCGCCCTGCTCTGCCGCCCGGTCCGGTAGCCGGTCCCCCGATCGGGCCGGCCCGGTTAGCCGGTCCCCCGATCGGGGCGCTCTCCGGAGGTTTGACCCGGGCGGATGCCAGGGACTCCGTCCGGGGGCGACGGGACCGTCGGTCCCGCGATCGTGAGCAGCGGACGTCGCACGGCGTACGGACAGACGTCGCACGGCGTACGGACAGCGGAGGAGCTGCGGACCATGGACCTCAAAGTCGAGATCGTCGTGCTGCCGGTCACGGACGTCGACCGGGCCAAGGAGTTCTACACCCGGCTCGGCTTCCACGAGGACATCGACTACGTCGGCCCGGACGGCTTCCGGGTCGTGCAGTTCACCCCGCCCGGCTCGACCGCCTCGATCACCATCGGCAACGGGATCACCGACGCCGCGCCCGGCTCGTCCCAGGGCGTCCACCTAGTCGTCGACGACATCGTCGCGGCCCGGGCGGAACTCGTCGCCCGGGGGATCGAGGTGAGCGAGGTCTTCCACGACGCAGGTGGCGTGTTCCACCACGCCGGCACCCGCGACCGGGTCGCCGGCCCGCACCCGGACCGGCAGTCGTACGCCTCGTTCCTGTCGTTCGCGGACCCGGACGGCAACGGCTTCGTGCTGCAGGAGGTCACCTCCCGGTTGCCGGGACGGACCAGCCACGTCGTCTACGGCTCCCGGGAGGAGCTGACCCGGGCGCTGCGTGACGCGGCCGACGCGCACGGCCGGTACGAGGCGGAACTCGGTCACGAGGACGCCGACTGGCCGACCTGGTACGCCGACCACATGGCCCGGGCGGCCGGGCTCGGCGATTGAGCGACCGGCACCGGTCTGCGGCCGGCGGCCACGCGCCGACCACCCCACCGACCGGGACGACCTGTCGCCGCCAGCCCGTCGGCCGGGCGGCGGTAGGGTACGGCCGTGGCGGGCAAGGGGACTCCGGCGACCGCGCTGCTGACCCGGCAGCGGGTCCCGCACACGCTGCATCCGTACGACGTCGCACCGGACACCCCGAACTACGGTGCCGAGGTGGCCGCCGCGCTCGGCGTACCGCCGGAACGGGTTTTCAAGTCGCTGGTCGCCGAGGTCGACGGCGGGTTGACCGTGGCGGTCGTACCGGTGACCGGTGAACTGGACCTCAAGTCGTTGGCGTCGGCGGTGGGCGGCAAGCGGGCCGCGCTGGCCGACCGTACGCTCGCCGAGCGGACCACCGGGTACGTCCGGGGTGGAATCAGCCCGTTGGGCCAGCGGAAACGGCTGCCGACCGTGGTCGACGCCTCCGCCGAGCGGTTTGCCACGGTCTACGTCTCGGCCGGTCGTCGGGGTCTCCAGTTGGAGATCAGCCCGGCGGATCTGATCCGGCTCACCGCCGCCGTCACCGCACCGCTGGCCGCCGCCGACTGAACCGACGGCGACGGGCGACGGGACGCCCGGCGACCACACGTATCGATCTTCATCGTCAGACACCTCCCGGGCCGCCCTGACCGCCCGGGATGTCGGCCGCGTTGCCGAATTGTTATCGCCTACAACAAACTCACGGCCGTGGTTCTCTTGCCCCCGCCACCTCGGGCGCCATACGTTGCCGGACACAACAAAAGTGAGGCGGACCGACCGCCGCCACCCACCGGGGCGGCATCGGTCCGATCGGGGTACCACCGCACAGCCTGACCTGAGACACCACCCACCCCGAAAGGACCCGTGCAATGCGCAGAGGGATCCTCACCATCGCCACAGTCGGCCTGCTGACCACGGGTGGCCTCGCCGCCTGTAGCGACGACCCCGACACCGGCGGTGAGAATGCCAAGCCGAAGATCGGCGTCATCCTTCCGGACAGTGCCTCCTCCGACCGCTGGGAAACCGCGGACCGCAAGTACCTGAAGGAAGCCTTCGACGCTGCCGGCGTCGAGTCGATCATCCAGAACGCCCAGAACGACAAGACGCAGTTCCAGACGATCGCCGAGCAGATGATGACCGACGGCGTCAACGTGCTCATGATCGTCAACCTGGACTCCGGCACGGGCAAGGCGGTGCTGGACAAGGCCAAGAGCCAGGGCGTGCTGACCATCGACTACGACCGGCTGACCCTGGGCGGCTCGGCGGAGTACTACGTCAGCTTCGACAACGAGAAGGTCGGCCAGCTCCAGGGCGAGGGCCTGGTCAAGTGCCTCACCGAGAAGAACGTCCAGAACCCGGTGATCGCGACGCTGAACGGCGCCGAGACCGACAACAACGCCACCCTGTTCAAGAACGGCTACGAGGGTGTCCTCAAGGCCAAGTACGACGCCAAGGAATACGTCAAGGGCCCGGACCAGTGGGTGCCCGGCTGGGACGGTGCCCAGGCCAGCACCATCTTCGAGCAGATGCTGACCCAGCAGAACGGCAAGATCGACGGTGTGCTCGCCGCGAACGACACGCTGGGCAACTCGGCCATCTCGACCCTGAAGAAGAACAAGCTCAACGGCAAGGTCCCGGTGACCGGCCAGGACGCCAGCACGCAGGGCCTGCAGAACATCCTCGCCGGTGACCAGTGCATGACCGTCTACAAGGCCGTCAAGCAGGAGGCGGACGCCGCCGCCGAACTGGCGATCGCGCTGGCCAAGGGCGAGCGGAAGCAGACCAGCCAGACGGTCAAGGACCCGCAGGGCAACCGGGACGTACCGGCGGTGCTGCTCGAGCCGAAGGCGATCTACAAGGACAACGTCAAGGACGTCGTCGCGGACGGTTACGTCACCAAGGAAGAACTCTGCGCCGACAACTTCGCCACCCTCTGCGCCGAGGCCGGCATCAGCTGACCGACCCCCGTCGGCCCAGCCGGCCCGCT
>NZ_JAZGQK010000035.1:0-140291 GCF_036422035.1 Plantactinospora sonchi | reverse complement strand
ACACGCGAGGGGACACGTGCGCGAGGTGTCAGAGAGAAGAACAACGGCCCACACCAGAAGAAGAAGACTCTTCCGGGGACCAGAAGCCCGCCGGCACCCTAGGGGGTCGGTGCTCAAGCGAACACGAGATGTAACGACCGCAGGCCCCGGATCATTCCCAGACCCGAACCCATCAGCCCAGCTCACAAGCCGTGCTACTCAGCCGTACGCGTAATGTAACGACCCCAGCCCCGCCAACATTCCACCACAGTCTGTCGATCATGAACCCGAACCGGACACCGGGAACAAGGCAGCCATGGCCCCTGCCGAGCGCGGCAGCGGCCGGTCGTCGGCGACGATCCGGTCAGCCGTCGCGGCGCTCGCGCGCGGCACGATAGCGTCGGACCGTGGACGGGGCGGAGGATGGCGCGCGGATCGGTGCCGAACTGACCGGATGGTTGGCGCGGGTGACGTTCACCGACCAGACCACCGACGAGGTCACCGAATTGTTGATCGACTCGGTGGCGGCCTGGGCGATGGCTCAGGGCTGGCGGGTGTACCGCCGCGCGGCCAGTGTGATGCCGTTGCCACCGCCGTACGCCCACCGGCACTCCATCGTGGACATCGGCTGCGCCCGCGAGGCCGGTCACCCGGTGGTGGTCGAGGTGGACCACTCCGACCGGCGGCGTACCGTCGACAAGCTCCGGCTGGAGGCGGCGGCCGGCCGGATTCCGATCTGGGTGCGGTGGGGCGACCGCAGGTTCGAGCCGCCGCCGTCGCCCATCACCATGGTGCCCTTCCAGGTGTCGTCCCGAACCGGGCCCGGTCGGACCGGCCGGCTGCACTCGAGACTGTCGACACCTCACCGGCCGGCCCCCGCGCACACCGTCTCCGAGGGTGGACCGGTCGAGCAGGTCGACCTGTTCACGACGGGACGGTCGGACGGTCGGCACGCACCGACCGCCCGACCGGGCGCGGAGCGTTAGGTCGTCGCAGGCGATCTTCCGTCGACTGCGCCGGGCCCGGACGACGTCCGGCGGCGGCTGGTCCCGGCGGAATCACCTCTCGAGGGCTACGCAGGGCCGGGGACGAAGATCCCTGGCGACCTGGTCCCGGCGGGACCGGCGTCAGCCGGCGAGCAGGGCCCTGACCTCGTCCACGCCGCGTGGCTTGCCCGGCAACTCCCAGAAGTTCGGGCCGTCGGCATAGGCGCCGTAGGCGGCGGTACCGGGCTGGAAGCGCCGCCCGTCGGCGAGCGAACCGGCGTCGACGCTGTCGTAGCCGATGGTGTCGAGGAACTCGGCCACCGCCGCCTTCGCCCCGCTGTCGTCACCGGCGATCAGCAGCGCGCTGCGGTCGGCGGCACCAGCGGGCCGGGCCAGCTCGGCGAGGTGCCGGAAGAAGATGTTGTTGAAACCCTTCACCACCTTCGCCGTCGGCACGTGCCGCTGCAGCAGTTCACTGCTGGTGGTGGAGTCGTCGTCCAGTTCCGGGAACTGCCCGTCGCGCTCCGGGTAGTAGTTGTTGGTGTCGATGACGATCTTCCCGGCGAGTTGCTCGACGGGCACGCTGCGGTACGCCTTCAACGGGATGGTCACCACCACCAGGTCTCCGGCCTGGGCGGCCTCCGCCGGGGTGCCGGCCCGGGCCCGTGGCCCCAGTTCGGACACCAGATCGCTGAGGGTCTCCGGTCCGCGGGAGTTGCTCAGCACGACGTCGTAGCCGGCGGCCACCGCCAGGCGGGCGAGCGTACCGCCGATGTAGCCGCTGCCGATCAGTCCAATGGTTGTCATACCTGCCCTGAACCCCCAGGCTGTCGGCGTCATTCCGACCCTTCGCGCTCCGGGAGCGGATGTGACGTGATCAACATCTGGCCGATATCGGCTGCTTATGCGTTTCGTCGGTCCCGGTAACTTTATCGGAGACCGGGCCGGGAAACCGCAGACCTGCGGGACCGCCGGCGAGAAGGCACGGTCCGGTGGCCAAACTTTTCCGTCCAGCACGGCATCTGCTGGCGGGGGCGCGTACCGCCCGGAGGGGAGTCTGCCGTGCCGTCTGTCGACAGCTCGGACGCGGATCTGGTCCGCAGCGTCCAGTCCGGTGACGCGGCTGGCCTGGGTGCCCTGCTGGGCAGGCACGAGGCGGGGATGAGGGCCGTCGCGTTGAGCCTGCTCGGTTACGGACCGGACGCCGAGGACGCCGTACAGGACGCGATGCTGACGGCGGTGCGGCGGATCGGGGAACTGCGCGATCCGCACGCCGTCGGCCCGTGGCTCAGGATGATCGTCCGCAACAACTGCCGGGCGCGGCTCCGGGCACCCGGGCCGATGCTGCTCGGCGACACCACCCCCGCCCTGCCGAGCACCGGGCCGACGCCCGAGGACGTCCTGGAGGAGACGGCGCTGCGGGACTGGGTCTGGCACGCGGTGGGCGAACTGTCCGAACCGCTCCGCCTCGTCACCCTGCTCCGCTATTTCACGGGCGTGACGTCGTACGAGCAGATCGCCGCCCTCTGCGGCGTGCCGGTGGGTACCGTACGCAGTCGGCTGAGCCAGGCACGCGGCAGACTCACCGAGGCGTTGAGGAAGACCGCCGACCACGCGTACGACGACGCGGCCGTGGTCAACGAGGCACGGCGACGAGAGGCCGAGGAGATACTCACCGCGGCACGGCACGGCGACTTCGCCCTGGCGGTACGGGAGCACTGGTGGCCCGACGCCGAGTTCGTCATTCCGAACGGGCAACGCACGTCCGGCCTGGACTTCATGATCCGGGGCATGGAGAAGGACCTCACCGACGGCGTACGGCAGCGGATCCGGCAGGTGGCGACCAGTGGTGACGTGCTGGTCTGGGAGGCCGACCTGATCAGCCCGCCGGACAATCCGGAGCACTGCCCACCCGGGGTCGTCTGGCTGCACCGACTGCGTGAGGGGCGGATCAGCCGCCTGCGGATCTTCCATCCGCAACCCGCGAGGTCGACCGACTGACCGGCGGACGCTCGGGCGTGGGCCGAAAAACACGTCGGCCCGACCGAACTTTTCCCGGCACCGCGTCATCTGGTCCATGACCAGGCACCCCGCCTGGCAGGACCTCGGGAGACACGATGAGTTCCACCCTCACCACCGGCAACCCCCTCGCTCCTGGCGCACACAGCGTGGAGATCGACGGGGTACGGCAGGTCTACCACGTGGCCGGGAACGGGCCGGTCTGTGTGGTGCACTCCGGTGGTCCCGGCATCGAGTGGCGGTATCTGCGGATGCCGGCGCTCGAGGAGCACCTGACGATGGTGTACCTGGAGCCGATCGGCACCGGCGCGTCCGGCCGGCTCGCCGATCCCCGGGAGTACCGGCTGGAGACGTACGCGCGGTTCGTCCACGGGGTGGTCGAGGAGCTCGGGACACCGAAGGTGTACCTTCTCGGCCACTCGCACGGCGGGTTCGTGGTGCAGCGGTACGCCCTGGCGCACCCGGACCGGGTGGCCGGCCTGGTGCTCTACGACACCTCCCCGGTGACCGGGCCGGACTTCTGGGCCGCCGCGATGGCGAACATCGCGAGCTACCCGGAGCGGCACCCGGACCGGCCGGAGGCGGCCGCGATCCCGGCGGCATTCCAACAGGCGGTCACCGCCACCGACGACGAGTCGATGACCGAGCGACTCCGGTCGATCATGCCCCTGTACTTCGCCGACTACTGGACCGACGAGCAGCGGCTGGCGCCGCTGGTGGCCTCGGTCCGGTCCTGGGCCGACCCGCAGCGCGGCGAGGAGCCGCCGTTCGACGTACGGGCGGAACTGGGCTCGGTCAGCGCCCCGGTCCTGATCATCGTCGGTACGCACGACTTCATCTGCGGTACCCACTGGGCCGCGATGTTGCACGACGCCGTTCCCGGCTCCCGGCTGATCGAGCTGACCGCGAGCGGGCACTTCGGCCACATCGAGGAGCCGGAACTGTTCAACCGGGCCGTCGTCGAGTTCACCCGCTGACCGGATCGGTCCGCGCCCGGAGGGCACGCCCGGTCTCCGGGCGCGTACCGGTCGGCCGGGACTGAGCTATCCGCGCTTCATCAGCCGCCCGACGGCGGCCATCATCTCGGTGGCCATCTCGTCGGCCCGGCCCTCGGCGGCGCCCTCGTGCATGCAGTGCCGGGCGTGTCCGTCGAGCAGGCCGAGCGCCACCTTGTCCAGGGCGGCCTGGATGGCGGAGATCTGGGTGAGGACGTCGATGCAGTAGCGGTCGTCCTCGACCATCCGTTCGATTCCCCGGACCTGGCCCTCCACGCGCCGCAGCCGCGCGAGCAGTTGGTCCTTGCTGGCGGTGTAACCGCGGATCGGGGTGTCGGCTGCTGACGTCATGCGACCAAGCATAGCTAACCCCCCAGGGGTATGCTACGGTCACACCGCTACCCCTACCGGGTACCTGTATGACCGAGGCGATCCAGCATCCACCTGTCCATCGGATACCCCCCACGGGTATATGGTGGTGACGGTGAAGGGAGAGGCGAGATGATCACCGAGAAGTACCGGGTCACGGGCATGACCTGCGGCCACTGCGTCAACGCCGTCAGCACCGAGGTCAGCGCCATCCCCGGCGTGACCGAGGTGACCGTCGACCTCGCATCCGGCGAGGTGACCGTGCAGAGCACCGAACCGGTCGACGAGGCGGCGGTACGCGCGGCGGTCGACGAGGCCGGCTACGAACTCGTCACGGCCTGAGGACCCAGGCGAAGGACACCCATGAACACCGCGATCAAACTGGGCGGTTTTGTGCTCGGACTCGCGGGCGTGTTCGGTGCCGCGTACGGGGCGGGACAGCTGTCCGGCCCCGTACGCACCACCGCCGACGCCCACCAGTCCGACTCCGCCCACGAGTCCGACTCCGCCCACCGGGGCGGGGCCCCGGCTCCCTCCGACCCCACCGCAGGATCCCGACCACCGGGCGGGCTGCTCGTCTCCGAACGTGGCTACACCCTCAGCCCGGCGCCGGCCGCCGCCGGAGAGTTCGCCTTCCGGATCATCGGCCCCGACGGTCGGCCGGTCACCGACTACGACGTCGCGCACGACCAACGCATGCACCTGATCGTCGCCCGTCGGGACCTGTCGGGTTACCGGCACGTCCACCCCGCCATGGATCCCGACGGCACCTGGCGGATCACCTCCCCGCTGACCACACCCGGCAGCTGGCGGGCGTTCGCCGACTTCGCACCCAGCGCGGCGGAGCCGCTGACGCTCGGGGTCGACCTCTCCGTCCCCGGTGACTACCAGCCCCGTCCCCTGCCGCCGGCCGCGCCAACGGCGTCGACCGACGGGTACACCGTCCGACTCGACGGCACCCTGACACCGGGACGGACCAGCCGCCTCAGCATGACGGTCAGCCGGGACGGCCGACCCGTCACCGATCTGCAGCCCTACCTCGGCGCGTACGGCCACCTGGTCGCGCTCCGCGACGGCGACCTGGCGTACCTGCACGTGCACCCGGAGGGCACGCCGGGCGACGGGAAGACGCCGGCCGGACCGGGGATCACCTTCTCCGTCGAGGTGCCGTCGGCCGGCACCTATCGGCTGTACCTGGACTTCCGGCACGCCGGGACGGTCCGCACCGCCGAGTTCACCCTGACCGCCGCCCGGCCGGCCGGCACCGTGCCGCCCGCACCGGAGCAGGCGCCGTCACCCGCACCGGAGCCGACGGCGTCACCCGACACCGGTGCCGGCGGCACATCCGGCCACGGCCATGACTGAGCAGGAGGCGATGATGGCACCGGTCGCCAAGCGGCTGCCCACGGCGCCGAACCGGATCGAACTCGCCATCGGCGGAATGACCTGCGCCTCGTGCGCGTCCCGGATCGAGAAGAAACTCAACCGGCTCGACGGCGTCACCGCCACGGTCAACTACGCGACCGAGAAGGCCACCGTCGACTACGACAACAGCCACACCCCCGACGACCTGATCGCCACCGTCGAGAAGACCGGATACACGGCCAGCCTGCCACCACCGCCGCGAACGACCGGCGAGGTCGCGACCACGTCGGACTCCCCCGTCGACGAGCTGCGGGCGCTGCGTACCCGACTGTGGGTGTCGCTGGTGCTGACCGTGCCGGTGGTGGTGCTGGCGATGGTGCCGGCGTGGCAGTTCACCTACTGGCAGTGGCTCTCCCTCACCCTCGCCGCGCCGGTCGTGGCCTACGGTGGGCTGCCCTTCCACCGGGCCGCCTGGGTCAACCTGCGGCACGGGGCGGCCACCATGGACACCCTGATCTCGCTCGGCACCCTCGCCGCGCTCGGCTGGTCGGTGTGGGCGCTCTTCCTCGGCACCGCCGGCGCGCCCGGCATGACCCACCCGTTCAGCTTCGACATCGGGTCCAGCGACGGCGCCGGCAACATCTACCTGGAGACCGCCTCCGCGGTAACCCTCTTCATCCTCGCCGGGCGCTACTTCGAGGCCCGGGCCAAGCGACGGGCCGGCGCCGCGCTGCGGGCGCTGCTCGAACTCGGCGCCAGGGAGGTGTCCGTGTTGCGCGGCGGGGTCGAGACCCGTATCCCGGTCGACCAGCTCGCGGTCGGTGAGCGGTTCGTCGTACGGCCGGGTGAGAAGATCGCCACCGACGGTCTGGTCGAGGACGGCTCGTCCGCCGTCGACCTGAGTCTGCTCACCGGAGAGTCGGTACCGGTCGAGGTCGGCCCGGGTGACGAGGTGGTGGGGGCGACCGTCAACGCCGGAGGCCGGCTCGTCGTCCGGGCGACCCGGATCGGCGGGGACACCCAGCTCGCCCAGATGGCCACCCTGGTCGAGCAGGCCCAGTCCGGTAAGGCGCCGGTCCAGCGGTTGGCGGACCGGATCTCGGCGGTGTTCGTCCCGGTGGTGATCGCCATCGCCGTCGCCACCCTCGGCTTCTGGCTCGGTACCGGCGCCGACGGCAGTACCGCCTTCACCGCCGCCGTGGCCGTACTCATCATCGCCTGCCCGTGTGCCCTCGGGCTGGCGACACCGACCGCGCTGCTGGTCGGCACCGGTCGGGGGGCCCAACTGGGGATCCTGATCAAGGGCCCGGAGATGCTCGAGTCCACCCGCCGGGTGGGCACCGTGCTGCTGGACAAGACCGGCACCGTCACCAGTGGTCAGCTGGCCCTCGTCGAGGTCGTCGCGGGCGACGGCGAGGACGCCGACGAGGTGCTCCGGCTGGCCGGGGCGGTCGAGGCCGCCTCGGAACATCCGGTGGCCCGGGCGGTCGCGACCGCCGCCGGCGAGCGGACCGGCGAGCGTCCCGAGGTGACCGACTTCGCCAACCACGCGGGACTCGGGGTGACCGGCGTGGTCGGCGGGCGCCCGGTGGTGGTGGGCCGGGCCCGGCTGCTCGCGGAACACGGCCTCGCCCTACCGCCGGAACTGGACCGCGCCGTCGGCGCGGCGGAGGCGGCCGGCCGTACCGCGATCCTGGTCGGCTGGGAGGGCCGGGCCCGGGGTGCCGTCGCCGTCGCGGACACGGTCCGGCCGACCAGCCGGGAGGCGATCGCCGGGCTGCGCCGGCTCGGCCTGGAGCCGGTGCTGCTCACCGGGGACAACCGGACGGTGGCCCGGTCGGTCGCCGGCCAGGTCGGCATCGACGAGGTGATCGCCGAGGTACTGCCGGCCGAGAAGGTCGACGTGGTACGCCGTCTGCAGGCCGAGGGCAGGGTGGTGGCGATGGTCGGTGACGGGGTCAACGACGCCGCCGCCCTCGCCCAGGCCGACCTCGGGCTGGCCATGGGCACCGGTACGGACGTCGCCATCGAGGCCTCCGACCTGACCCTGGTACGCGGCGACCTGACCGCCGCCGTCGACGCGATCCGGCTCTCCCGGGCCACTCTCCGGGTCATCCAGGGCAACCTGTTCTGGGCCTTCGCCTACAACGTCGCCGCGCTGCCACTGGCCGCCGCCGGGATGCTCAACCCGATGATCGCCGGAGCGGCGATGGCCTTCTCGTCGGTGTTTGTCGTCGGCAACTCGCTGCGGCTGCGCCGCTTCACGCCGTACGACGCCGGTCGCCGGGCCGCCGCGCGGAGCTGACCGGCCGACGACACTGCCGGGCGTCCCTCCGTCGGGGCGCCCGGCCGGTTCGGTTCACCGGCGCTGGCGCGGGGCGGGCCGGGTCACCTCAGCAGGGCCAGTGCCGCGCGTACCGGGCGTCGGGTCAGGGTCTCGTCGAAGGTGGTCTCGCCCCGGCAGAAGGCGGTGAACATCCGCCAACCGGCCGGGGTGGCCAGCATCGTGTGGAAGACGCCGGGATGCCGGGCGAACGCGGTGAGGATCCGGTGGCCGGCCCGCATCGACGGGACGAGCTGGTCGTGCACGGCGCCGACGTACCCGTCGAGGTCGCCGCCGGCCGCGGCGGTGCCGGCGAGCGCGCCCGAACGGAGCGCGAAGCTGATCCCCTCCCGGGTCCACGGTTCCAGCAGCCCGGCCGCGTCCCCGGCGACCAGCACCCGGCCCCGACGCAGCGGGGACTGCTCGGCACGGCACCGGGTCAGGTGGCCGGAGTCGTGTGCCGGCTCCAGCCCGTCGAGTCCGAGCCGTTCGACGAAGCTACGCAGGTAGCGCCGGGTCCGCTCGCCCTCACCCCGGCTGGCGATCACGCCGACGGTGAGCCGGTCGCCCTTGGGGAAGACCCACGCGTACGAGCCGGGCAACGGTCCCCAGTCCAGCAGCAGCCGGCCCCGCCAGTCCCGGCCGACCGACTCGGGAACCGGAATCTCCAGTTCCAGGCCCAGGTCGACCTGGCAGTGGTCGACGCCGACGTGGCGCGCGGTGACGCCGGCCGAGCCGTCCGCTCCGACCGCCACCCGGGCCCGCAGTTCCGAACCGTCGGCGAGCCGGATCCGTACGTCGTCGGGCCCCTGTTCGAGGCCCCGGACCGCGACCCGTTGCCGGATCTCCGCTCCCACCCCGACCGCCGCGACCCGCAGCCGGTCGTCGAACTCCTCCCGGCGCACCATGGTCAGCAGCCGCCCGGAATGGCGGCGGGTGAACGAGCGTCGTCCGTCGGCGGTGAAGGTGACCCGGTCGACCTGGTCGTCCGCCGGTACGTCGATCCGGGCCGCGGCCGCCGCCAGCGAGGTGCCGATCAACCCGCCACCGCAGGTCTTGTAGCGGGGGTGCTCGGCCTTCTCCAGTACCACCGTCCGCGCCCCGGCCCGGGCGGCGGCGTACGCGGCGGAGAGCCCCGCCGGCCCGGCGCCGATCACGGCCACGTCCCACATCACGGGTAGCAGCGTAGGGGACGCCGGCACCGGCACCGGTCAGGGGCGCGGCGGCGTGGCCGACCGTCGCCCCGGTCCGGGGCATTCCGGTTCCGCGTCGGAATCGGGAATCTTCGGCGCCACGGCGGGTAATCGCGGCCTCGCGAACTGCCCGACGCATCGTGCACGGGCGAGGAGGTCATCATGCGACAACTGAATCTCACCGACCTCGAACAGCGGGTGTACGTCGCGGTCACCACGCTGGAGGCCCGTGGCCAGGTGCCGTTCCCCGAGGCCATCGCCGCCGAGGTCGGCCTGCCGGAGGAACAGTTGGCGACGCCGCTGCACCTGCTCGGCGAGAAGAACCTGCTGCACCGTGAGGACTCGCCGCTGGCGGGTCTGGACTTCGGTCCGCGCTGGTGCTCTCAGCAGCTCGCCTGACCCGGACGGCCGCGACGCTGACGTCGCCTCACGTCGCCGGGGATTTCCGGCGCTGAGCTGCCCGCCGCCGGTTAGGCTTGCCGTTGGCAAATGTCTGTTATGTGCCTGATTTGGCACGGTCAGCGAGGCCCGAGTGAGCGCGCCGGACAGCGACCGGTCTCCGCCGGGCTCCGGACGCCCACCGGGCGGCCGGGGCGACGCGGTCGACGACCGTCGGCGCCGGCAGATCCTCGCGATCGGGCTGGTCGCCGCGTTCATGACCCTGCTCGACGTGAGCATCGTGAACGTCGCGATCCCCTCGATCCAGCGGGCCATCAACGCGAACCCGAGCGATCTGCAGTGGATCCTCTCCGGGTACGCGCTGACCTTCGGGCTCATGCTGGTGCCCGCCGGCCGCTTCGGCGACGTCCGGGGCCGCCGTACCGTCTTCATCATCGGCCTCGCGCTCTTCACCGTGGCCAGCGCGGCGGCCGGCCTGGCCGAGTCACCGACCTGGCTGATCGTTGCCCGGCTGCTCCAGGGCGCGGCGGCCGGGCTGGTGAACCCACAGGTGATCGGGCTGATCCAGCAGCTCTACGAGGGCGCGGATCGGGGACGCCCGTTCGGACTGCTGGGCGGCACCATCGGCATCTCCACGGCGGTCGGTCCGCTGCTCGGCGGCGCCCTGATCGAACTCGGCGGCCAACAGGAGGGCTGGCGCTGGGTCTTCTTCGTCAACGTCCCGGTCGGCGTCGTCACGATCATCTTCGGCTGGCGGCTGCTCCCCACCGACCCCACCGACAAACAGGCCCGACAACAGAACCTCGACCCTTTCGGCGTGCTGCTGCTGGGACTCGGCGTGGTGCTCCTGCTGCTGCCGCTGGTGCAGGAACAGCAGTGGCGGGGGCCACTCAAGTGGCTGCTGATCCCTGCCGGCCTCGCGGTGCTGTTCGGTTTCGTCCGCTGGGAACTCCGGTACCGACGACGCGCCGAGCCGCTGTTCGACCTGGCGCTGTTCCGGCTCCGCTCGTACACCCTGGGCACCCTGATCGGGCTGCTCTACTTCGCCGGCTTCGTCGCCGTCTTCTTCCTGTTCACGCTCTTCCTGCAGATCGGGTTGCGGTACACCGCGCTGGAGGCCGGCCTGGCCGTCACCCCGTTCGCCGTGGGCTCGGCGATCACCGCGACCCTCGGTGGCCGGATCGTCAACCGGTTCGGTCGACCACTGGTGGCGATCGGCCTGGCCACGGTCGTGGTCAGTCTCGCCGGGGTGGTCGTCGCACTCCACTTCGTACCCGGCAGGGGGGCGCCGCTGGCCACCGCCGCACCACTACTGCTCGCCGGCTTCGGCAGCGGCCTGGTCATCACCCCCAACCAGACGCTCACCCTCTCCGAGGTTCCGGTCGCCCGGGCCGGCAGCGCCGCCGGGATGCTGCAGACCGGCCAGCGGATCGGCGCCGCCGCCGGCATCGCCGGCGTCGGCGCGATCTTCTTCAGCGCCCTGGCCCGCACCCATGGCGGCTGGTCCCGGGCGTTCCGGGACGCACTCCTGGTCACCATCGGCTTCGTCCTGATCGCCCTGGTCGCCGCGATCGTGGACAGCCGGACCGAGCGGCTCGGCACGCCGAGCGGCGACGAGAGTACGCGCCGCCCGCACACCTGACCCGCCGGTCAGGCGGTCTCCCCCGGGGCGAGCCAGCGGTAGTCGTGGCCGCTCACGCAGGAGTGGGTGAATTTGGTGGGACGCATTCCATGGACAGTACTCAGCATGATCCGGTCAAAGGGGACAGCCGGGCCCGAGCGGGCGCAGGCGCACCCCGACCGCCGCCAACCGGACGGCGCCTCCGGACCGGCACCGGCGACCGCGCGACAAGTGAGCTGGATCACATACTGTTTCGGTCGTCGAGGGTTCGACCCGGCCCAGAGCGTGTAAGCCACTACGGACCTGCCGCCGCACCACGGGGAGGAACGGATGTCCCGTCAACAGTTCGGTTTTGTCGCCGGTTTCCTCATCGCGGCGGTGTGGGCCATCGCCGGCTTCGGGGCGGCGGCCGGCGCACTGCTCGCCGGCCTGGTCGGATGGCTCGTCGTACGCGTGATCGACGGTGACATCACGGTCGGCGGCCTGGCGGACCGGGCGTCCGCGTCGCGTCGGCAGTGACCGGTACGGGCCACCGCACGACCCGGCCGACCGAACCGGGCCGGCCGACCACCGGCATCCGGCGGCGGATCCACCGCAACCGGTAGGAATGGGAGCAGGAGATGGCCGACACGAGTACCGCCACCAGGAACGACCACCGGGAGAAGACGTCGTCCGACAGATTTTCGATGCCAGGCGGTGGCGAACCGGCGCGGGCCCAACTGACCACCGAGAAGGGCAAGACCCGGATCGCCGAGGGCGTGGTCGCCAAGATCGCGGGATTCGCGGCGCGGGAGATCCCGGGTGTGCACTCGATGGGTTCCGGGATGGCCCGACGGGTGGGGCAGTTGCGCAGCCTCGTCCCGGGCGGCGCCGAGACCGTCCGCCAGGGCGTCTCGGTCGAGGTGGGCGAACGGGAGACCGCCATCGACCTGGACGTTGTCACGTGGTACGGCCAGAGCATCGTCGACGTCTCCGACGCGGTACGTCGCAACGTCGTCGAGCGGGTCCAGGGCATGACCGGCCTGAAGGTCGTCGAGGTCAACATCAACGTCGACGATGTCTACGTCGAGGGTGACCAGGACGGCGACAGCGGCACACAGCGGACGCAATGACAGGCCGGCGGTGATCTCGATGGCGACGAGAACTGCACGGCAGACGACAACCGGCCGGCCCGGGCCGACCGACACGGAATCCCGGGAGCCGACAGCGGGGAAGCCGGCGATCGCCGGGAACCCGGCGGCATCCAGGAAACCGGCAGGCACCGGGAAACCCGCGGCCGACGGGAAGGGCGCGGCCGACGGGAAGGGCGTCGCGGCGGACTCCGCGGAGGTCGCGACGCAGCTCCGCGCGGCGGTGCTCGCGGTACCCGGGGTCGCCGGTCTGCACCCGGGCACCGACGGAGTCGAGGTGGCGACGCAGTTCGCCGGTGGCAAGATCGCCGGGATCCGGCTCGGCGACCCGGTCGAGGTCCACGTCCGGATCGACGCGGTGCCGATAGGGCCCCTGGGCGACCAGATCCGGGACGCGGTGCGGGCCGTACTGGGTCGATTCGGTCAGCACCCGTCGGTGGAGGTGGTCGTCGACGACATCAACCTGCCCGAGACGCCCACCGACGGCGGACGGAGCTGACCATGCGTCTGGTCAACCGGGTCGCCGCGCTGCTGCTGACACTGGGACTGCTGGTCGGCGGTCTACTGCTGGTAGCCGAGGTCGTCGCGGTGGCCCTCAACCGCCCGGGGCTGGTCGCCGACCACACCGGTTGGCACCGCACCCTCACCACCACCCGGCTGCGGGACCCCTGGGTGCGGACCGGCATCATTGCGGCCGGGGTACTCGGTCTGCTGATCCTCTTCGGACAACTGGTGCGCTGGAAGCCCGACCGTCTGCCGACCCGACTCGCCGACGGCTGGCACCTGCAGCGCCGGTCGGTCGAGCAACACCTGGCGGGTGCGGCGGACGGGGTGGCCGGGGTCGCCTCGGCCACCGCCGTGGTCCGCCGGTACGGGACAGGGTGGCGGACCCGGATCCGGGCGGTCGGCGAGGCGTCGGTGGCCCCTGCCGTGGAGAGCGCGGTCCGGCAGGAGCTGGAACGCCTCGGTGCCTCGCCGGACGATCCGGTCGCGGTCGACATGATCGTGCCCGGACCCGTGCGACGGACCCGGATCAGGCTTCGACGATGACCGGACACTTCGGGGTGACACCATGACGAACAGTCGGCTCCGGGTGTTCTGGACCGTGGTCGGCCTGGTGCTGACCGCGATCGGGGTGGTCGGGCTGATCGCCAGCCTCGGTCACCTGGCCGGCGTGGACGAGGACGCGCCGCTGCTCTGGTCCGGCCTGCTCAACCTCTGGCGGGACATCAACCCGTGGGGTCTGATCATCCTCGGTGTGCTCGGGGCGTTGCTCGCCTGGCTCGGCTTCCACCTGCTCGGCCGTCAGCTGCGGCCTGGCCGCGGCCCCGGGGTCGGTGATCTCGACCTGCGTACCACGACCGGGCCGACCGCCGCCGAGACCGAACTGCCGCCCGGTGCCACCCGGGTACGCGGCGCCCGTCTGGTCCGTGGCCTGGAACGGGATCTGGCCCGGGACCCCCAGGTCCACAAGGCCTCCGTCACACTGGCCGGTACGCCGCCGCGACCGGAACTCTGGATCGAACTGCGGCTCAGCTCGCGGGCCGGTCTGGCCGCGGTCCGGGAGCACGTCACCTCCGCCGTCGAACGGTTCCGGGCCACCTCGGGGCTGGACCCGAGCCGGCTGGAGGTGACCGCACGGATCGACAGCACCGGCGCGGCCCGGGTCCGCTGACTGGGCGACGGGCACGGCCGGGCGCGGCGCCAGGCGGCTCACCAGAGCGGGCGCAGCGGCGGCGGGGAGTCGCCGGCCATGTGCCGGATCAGTCGGGCCAGGTCGGACCGCAGGGCGCCCAGGTCTACGGCGTCGACCCCGGTAGCCAGTTCGGCCTCCAGGTCCCGCAGCACCTGACCGGCGACGGCCAGATGTGCGGTCGCGCGGTCGGTGAGGACGACCAGCCGGCGCCGCCCGCCGTCCGGATGGGCCTGACGGCGTAGGTAGCCACGCCGCTCCAGGTCGTCGACCAGCTGCCCGGCGGCCTGTTTGGTGATGCCGAGCCGCTCGGCGAGCTCCGTACCGGTGGCACCGGAACCGTGCAGCACCTGGAACACCATCCCGTGCACCGGACGCAGGTCGGGATAGCCGGCGTCGGCCACCCGCCGGACGAACTCCGCGAGCACGAGTTGGAAGCCCATGCCGAGCAGGAAGGTCAGTTCGGTACGGGCCAGCGGATCGTCTGTGTTCACGACCCCATCTTGACACGCGCGAGTCAAGCTGCTTGACTCACCTCCTGAGTAAAGCAGCTTGACCCAGGAGGCGACATGATCGTGGTGAACGAAACCGACGAGCGCACCATCCGGACGGACAGCGGCGTCGCGTACGGGCTGGCGCGGTACCGGTCCGCAGGCGCTTGAGCACCCGCTCCTCGCGTCGGGCGACGTACGTCGTCACCAGGTTGTGGTAGACGACGTAGAGCAGGAGCAGCCCGAACATCGCGGTCGCCACGAACGCACCGGCCGTGACGTGCTCGTTGCCTTCCAGGAGGCTGGCGAACAGTCCCACCGTGGCGAGCGGTAGCAGCAGTGCCGTGACCGTCGCGGTCCGGTTGCGCAGCAGCAGGACCATCTCGGCCCGGCCGAGCGCGGCGATCCGTCGTGGATCCACCCGCACCGGTCCCAGTCGGCCGGCGAGACCACGCCTACCGGTCGACGTCTGCACCGTCGCGCTCATCGCCGTCCTCCCTCGATCGTTTCCTCGGTGTGTGCCACGGCCAGGAACGCCTCCTCCAGCGACGCGGCCCGGGCGTCCAGACCGGCCAGTTCCACTCCCCGCCCGTTCGCCCAGCCGAGCAGCGTGGTCAGGGCCGGCTGCAGGGCGTCCGTGTAGAGGGTCAGCCTGGCGGCCGAGGTCGGCGCGGCGCCGGCCGGCGGTGGCTGGGCACCGGGCAGCGCGGGAAGGTCTTCGGGACGCAGCCCGTCCGGCAGCGCGAAGCTGATCCGGGCCGGATGCGCGGCGACCACCTCGGCGACCGTGCCGGTGGTGACGATCCGGCCCCGGTGCATGATCGCCAACCGGTCCGCGAGTTCCGCCGCCTCCGCGAGGTAGTGCGTGGTCAGCAGGACGGTGACCTCGTCCACCAGCAGTGCCCGGACCAACTGCCAGGTGCTGTGCCGGCTCTCCGGGTCGAGCCCGGTGGTCGGCTCGTCGAGGAAGAGCACCTCGGGCCGGCCCAGGATCGCCATCGCCAGGTCCAACCGCCGTCGCTCACCGCCGGACAACTGCTTGACCTGGGTACGCGCCCGGTGTCGCAGGTCCACCAACTCCAGCACGTGGTCGACCGGAAAGGGGCGGGGCAACGTGCCGGCCCACATCCGGGCGGTCTCCCGCACCGTCAGGTCGGCCGGAAAGCCCCCCTCCTGCAGCATCACCCCGGTCCGGGGCCGCACCGCCGCCCGCTCCCGGTACGGATCCCGACCGAAGACCCGGATGCTGCCCCCGCTCGGCGCCTCCAGCCCCTCGATCAGCTCCAGCGCCGAGGTCTTGCCCGCGCCGTTCGTGCCCAGCAGGGCGAACAGCTCCCCCCGTCCGACCGAGAAGGACACCCCACGGACGGCTTCGAAGCCCGTGTCGCCGCCATACCGCCGTCGCAGGTCGGCGACCTGGACCACGGTTTCCCGGCCGGACGGTGCCCCCACCCGGTCGTCTTCCGTCAACGTCTGACTCATGCCGATGATTTTTTGCGGTCCGGGTCGCCACCGGCAGTGCGTCCACTCACCACTTCCGGTGCGTTTCACCTGGCCCCGGCCATGACAAATCTCATAGGCCCAGGTCAGCGGGGGCGCCCGTGCCGACGACCGGACCACGCCGGGCCTCACCGAGCCCTGGTGTGGACGGCCCGGAACAGCGCGAGCCACTGCTCCGGCCAGACGTACCCGACCAGGGTGTCGGCCGGCACCCGGTTGGCGCGCATCGCCGCGTCGATCCGCCGTCGCGGGTACTCCGCGCACAGCGAGGCCCGCAGCGAGCCACCGACACCGCTGAACCCCAGAGCCACGAACCGTTCGTACGCGGCGAGTTCCCCGCCGGGCAACAGGTCGACGCGACGGCGCTCCAGACGCAGGATGGCCGAGTCGACCCGGGGTCTCGGCCGGAACCGCTCCCGGGGGATCCGACCGGCCAACCGCCAGTCGAACCGTGGCCAGGTCTGCACGGTCCGCAGTGTCCAACGGCCGTAGTCGCCGCACCTCTTCCGGGCGTACTCCAGTTGGGTGACCAGGGTCGCGCTGGTCAGGTCGGGCGCTGTCAGGCACCAGTCGACGATCCGGCTGGTCGAGGCGTACGGAATGTTCCCCACCACCGCGAACGGCTCCCGGGGCGGCCGGGCGGCGACAAAGTCCCCGTACACCACCTCGACGGCGGGTACCGCCGCGAACTCCTCGGTCAGCCGCTCGACCAACCCGGTGTCGATCTCGTACGCGACAACCCGGCGCGCCACCCGGGCCAGCTGTCTGGTCAGCGCCCCCTGTCCGGCGCCGACCTCCAGGATCAGCCCGTCGGCGGCCGGGCGGGCCGCGGCGACGATCTGATCGATGATCCCTCCGTCGTGGAGGAAGTTCTGTCCGAGCACCCGCCGGGACCGGTCCCGGCCGGTCCGGGGACCACCGGTCTCCGCCTGGCGGAACTGCGGTTGATGCCTTCGATTCACGCTGTCGCGTGGCACGGCCGTGTCCTCTCGCCCGGCAGCAGCCGGGCAGGGTCGCGGGACGGCTGGCCCTGATGGCCGCCACCTGTCCCGATCTGATCCGGACTCGGAGTGACCCTGGGCGTGCATGGGCGAACGACTCGCGGTGGCGCGTCACAGCGGACGCGTCCGACCTCCACCCGGTGACGTCTGGCCGCCGCCGGTGTTACGGCACGGCGACGGTGCTACGGCACGGACGCCCCCGGCTGGTCGCCCGGGGACGGGTGGAGATCAGGTGGCGCGAGAGCGCTGGCAGGAGGGTGTGCCGAACCGTCACGGCGTCACGGTGCCGGACGCCGACAGATCGTCTCCGCTCGTGCTGCTCAGCCGGCCAGGGCGGATCGCCGGAGCCGGTGGTGCAGCAACTGGGGAGCCCCGCCCGCGGTGCACGTCCCGGTCAGGAACCCGCAGAACAGGGCGTGGAAGGTGGCCGACACCCGGCCACCTTAGCTCAACGGGCCGGAGCCGGCGCAACCGATTTGATGTCCTGCCCCGCCACCATCCGGCTCAGCAGATCCGGGTCGCCGGGGCGGGCGAACCACCAGCCCTGGGCGTGGTCGCAGCCCATCGAGCGCAGCAGCTGGGCCTGCTCCCGGGTTTCCACCCCCTCGGCGGTGACGGTCAGGTTGAGCCCGTGGGCCAACCCGACCACACTCGCCACGATCTGCCGGTCCGCCGGGGTGCCGGACAGTCCCGGCGTGAGCCCCTCGATGAACGCGCCGGCGATCTTCAACTCGCGCACCGGCAGCCGGCGGAGATAGGCGAGGTTGGAGTAGCCGGTGCCGAAGTCGTCGACCGCCACCCGTACCCCGTGCCCGGCCAGCACCTCCAGCGCGTCGGCGGGCCCCTGGGCGGGGCCGAGCAGGGCACTCTCGGTCAGTTCAAGCTGCAACTGCCCCGCCGGCAGGCCGACCTCGTCCAGGGTGGCCAGCAGTTCCTCCGCCAGACCGACGTCGTGCAGTTGCCGGGCGGAGAGGTTGACGCTGACGAACGGTGCCCGGTCGCCGAACTCCCGGTACCAGGACGCCGCCTGCCGGCAGCCACGGGTCAGCACCCACCTGCCGAGCTGCCCGATCAGCCCCAGCTCCTCGGCGAGTTCGATGAATATCTCCGGCGCCACCGGGCCGTACTCCGGATGGGTCCATCGCAGCAACGCCTCGGCACCGACCGGCGCCCCGTCGGCGAGCCGGACGATCGGCTGGTAGAGGATCACGAAGTCGCCCTGGTGCAGCGCCACGCGCAACCCCGAACCGAGTGTCGACCGCAGCGCCTGGGCGTCGTGCCGGCTGGCGTCGTAGACCTCGTAACGGTCACCTCCGGCGGCCTTCGCCCAGTACAGCGCCACGTCGGCGGCGCGCAGCAGATCCGCCGGCTGACGGTGCGGGATCTGGCCGTCGGTCACCCCGATGCTGGCCGAGACGGAGAGCTGGTGTCCGGCAGCCGGGATCGGACGTCGCACGGTGGCCACGAGCCGTTCCGCGACCTGGACCAGCTGGTCGAGGTCGGCGCCGTTGCCGGCGACGATCACGAACTCGTCGCCACCGAGCCGACCCGCCAACCAGCCCGGCCGGGCGGCGCAGGCGGCCAGCCGGTCCGCCACCGCTCGGAGCACGTCGTCCCCGGCCGCGTGCCCGAACGAGTCGTTGACGGTCTTGAAACCGTCGAGATCGAGGTAGCAGATGCCCACGTGGCCGGTGCCGGTACGCCGGTCGAGCAGCTCGTGGAGCCGTCGCAGCACCAGCGTACGGTTCGGCAGGTTCGTCAACGGGTCGTGCAGGGCCTGGTGCGACAACGCCGACTGCAGATGGTGCCGCTCGGTGTCGTCCTGCGCGGTGACGACAAGGTACTCACCCTCGTCGTCCAGGACCGGTGCCAGCGAGAGTCGGAGCCACACCGTGCCGCCGTCCGGCCGGACGAAGGCCGCCTCCAGTTCGGCGTACGTCCGCTCCCCCGCGGTCAGCTCGCGCAGTGCCCGCTCCACCGCCTCCCGGTGGTCCCGGTGGGCCAGCCCGGTCAGTGGTCGCCGCCGCAGGTCCGGGATCGGGCAGCCGAGCATCCTGGCCAGAGCGGGATTCGCCTGCACGATCCGGTCCTGGGGATCAACGACGCAGATGCCGCTCGCCGAGGAGACGAAGAGCGCCTCGAAGCGTGCCTCGCTGGCCACCCGGGCCCGTTCGGCGGCCCGGCGGGCGGTCAGCACCGCGCGGATGATCGACTCAAGTTCACCCTGGGTCCGCTCGCGCAGCGCCCGCGCGTAGCCGGCGGCGAGCGCGCCGAGCAGTGCCGCCCGACCGCTCGGCCCGAACCGGGCGGCGGCGTCCGGTCCCACGGCGGGACCCGGCGACGCACCAGCACAGGTGGCGGGACCGGGCGACGCGGCAGGAGCGGACGCGTCAGCCGGACGCGGAGGCTCAGCAGCACAGGCGGCGGGACCGGAGGGCACCGGGGGAAGAAGGTCAGCCAGGGTGGCGAGCGTGACCGACACCGCGGCCACGTGGGTGAAGCCCTCCGCGACCAACGCCGCCCCGATCTCCCGGGCCACGGTAGGACCGTCCTCCGGCCCGGCCAGCCGCTCCGCGTACGCGCGCAACGTCCGCCGCAGGTCGTCGGGGCGTACCGGCACGTAGCTGACCTGCGCCAGCGAGCGGGCCCAGTGCCGGGCGAACCCGTCGAGCGCCGCGGAGGTCGGACCGGACCCGTCGGCCGAGGCCGGCCCGTCATCCTCGTCCGTCACCGCTTGCGCCCCACCCCGGCGTAGATGAGGGCACCGGCGAACCGGTCGTCGACCTCCAGGGTCGGGTCAGGGCGCCAGTCCGGCAGATTCACCAGCCCCGGCTCGACCAGCTCGAAGCCGGTGAAGAACCGTTCCGTCTCCGCCCGGTCGCGGGCGGTCAACGGCGTCGGCGTACGTCGGTACAGCTCCTTGATCCGCTCGTCGGACTCCTCGCTCGCCCCGTGCGCGCCCTGGCTCAACACCAGACAGCTGCCGGCCGGCACCCCGTCGGCCAGGCAGGCGATCGCCGAGTGCGGGTCGGCGGAGTCCGGGATGAAGTGCAGCAACGCGACCAGCAACAGGGCGACCGGCCGCTCCAGATCGAGTAGCCCCTGGTCACGGATCTGGTCGAGAATCTCCTTCGGTCGCCGCAGATCCGCGTGCAGCACCGCGGTCCGGTCGTCGCCGGCGAGGATCGCCCGACTGTGCGCGACCGCCACCGGGTCGATGTCCACGTAGACCACCCGGGCGTCCGGGTTGCTCCGCCGCGCCACCTCGTGCACGTTGTTCGCGGTCGGAATCCCCGAACCGATGTCCAGGAACTGGTCGATCCCCTGCTCGCTGAGAAACCGGACCGCCCGGGCCAGGAAGGCCCGGTTCGCGCGGGCGTACCGGACGGCGTCGGGCCAGGCCAACTCGGTCTGCCGGGCGATCTCCCGGTCGACCTCGAAGTTGTGGGACCCGCCGAGCCAGACGTCGTATATCCGCGACGCGCTGGGCCGGTCGATATCGATGTCGTCGGGCGCCCAATCCGGTCTTGTCACGGCCTCACCCCACCAGTCCGATACTCGCCTCCCGGCGCCGCCGCACGCCATCCGGCGGAGTCCGGGTCGGCACCGGGATTCCCGAGCCGACAGCGTACCGCCGTCGATCCGTGTTACATCGAGACACGCCACCATGGGTTCTCGACGCGCAGGTGGGGCGCGCCGACCCACGTACACGATCTTGGCGGCGGGCCGTCGTATGGTTTCCGGATGGAAAAGCCCACCGTGGGGAAGGTCGAGGGTCCGCCCCCGACCGACCTTGTCATTGAGGACATCACCGTCGGCACCGGCCCCGAGGTCGAGCCGGGCCGATGGGCCGAGGTGCACTACGTCGGCGTCTCGTTCGACACCGGCGACGAGTTTGACTCGTCGTGGAATCCTGACAAGCCGTTCGGCTTCCAGGCCGGCCGCGGCCGGGTCATCGAGGGCTGGGACCGGGGTGTGCTCGGCATGCGCGTCGGTGGCCGACGCAAGCTTGTCATCCCGCCGCACCTCGGGTACGGCAACCAGGGTGTCCCAGGCGTGATCAAGCCGGGCGCCACACTCGTTTTTGTCGTCGACCTCGCCGGCATCAAGTAGTTCCCACGACAGCAGGGGTCCGGCACGTCCTGAGGACGTTCCGGACCCCTGCCGTTCTCTCCCGTACACCGGTGCCGACCCCGGCCGGCCCCCGGTGCCGACGTCTCCGGCCGGTCGGCTGCCGGTGCCAGCGCTCGGCTGCACCGGCCGATCGGCTTCCGTGTCAGCGCTCGGCGGCACCGGCCCCCGCTGTACCGACCTCGACCGCGCCGGTCAGGCGATCGGCGGGAAGGGCAGCACGGCGACCGCGACGTTGTCGTGCCCGCCGGACTCGACCGCGAACCGGGTCAGGTCCCGGGCGACCGCGATAGGCGCCGCTCCGCCGGGGCCGGGAACCCGTACCGCCAGTGCCTTCGGATCGCCCAGGTAGTGCGACAGTCCGTCGGAACACAGGACCAGCCGTCCCGGCCTGGTGGGTTGGAAGGTCACGACCTGCGGTTCGGCGTCCTTCGAGTCCGCACCGAGCCACCTGACGAGGGCCCGGGACGTGGGGTCCTGTTCGGCACCGGGCGGCACCGGACGACCGGCCTGGATCTGCCCGACCACCGAGTCGTCGATCGTCAGCAGGGCCGCGTCCTCGACGGACCCGTCCGGGCCGAGCCAGTAGGCCCGACTGTCCCCGATCCAGCCGACCGTGACGGAACCGACGGTGACCACGGCGGCGACGTAGGTGCAGCTCGGCGGGACCTGCCCGTCGTCGGCCGTCGCGGTCGCCCGGGCCGCCGCGGCGGCGGCCCGGCCGCCGGTCACCATGGTCTCGGCGGCGCCGAGTCCGCCCGCCAACGCCGACAGCATCGCCGCCAGGCCATTCTCCGCGGCCGCGTGCGCGGCGATGTCGGCGCGCAACGACGTGGACACTCCGTCACAGACGACCGCCACGGTCGCCCGGCCGAGCCGCCCGACCGCGATCGCGTCCTCGTTGCGACGCCGCCGGGCGCGGTCGGTGACCGCGGCAACGGTACCCAGGTCCAGGTCCGCCCGGTCCCGGCCGACATTCCAGCGTTGACCACAGCGCGCACAGTGTCCCGGGTTGCCTGACGGCATCGTGCCGCAGCCCGGACACGGCTGGCCGGCCGCCCTCGAGGACAGCCAGGGCGCCACCGACCCGGACGGGACACCGGGCTCGGACCCCGGCGCCGCCGGTGCCGAATGACCGGTGGACGCGGCCGACGCCGGGTACCCGGATGGTGCGGCAGGTACCGGATAGCCGGGCGCCGCCCCATGACCGACGGAGGGCGCGACGGCGGGGTAGCCGGGCTGCGCGCCCGGACTGACCGGCGTGGCCGAGCTGGGCGTGGACCGCCCGACCGAGCGGGACGGCCCGGCGAGCGCGTCAAGACCACCCGGAACGACCGGCTCCGGCAGTGCCCCCGAGCCGACCGGACGGGACGGCCCGGCGAGCGCGTCAAGACCACCCGGAACGACCGGCTCCGGCAGTGCCCCGGAGTCGCCCGAACCGGTGGGTGCACCGCCCGCGCCACGGGCCAACGCCGAACCGGCCGGCGCACCGCCCCAGCCGGCGGAGCCCGCCGACTGCTCCGACTGCGGCCAACGCGCGGTCACCGGAGCGGACGGCGGACCCCAGCCCGTCGTCTGGTCCCCGGGCCCGTCGCGGCCGGTCCACTCGGCGGCGCCGGGCGATCCCGTGCCGGTGATCGCCGCACCGACGGCCGGGTCCCGTGACGGAACCGCCGACCCGCTCCCGGCCTCCGCCGCCGGCATGCGTTCCAGTTCCCGGCCGCATTCCTCGCAGAACCGGTGCTCCGGCGCGTCCGGGGGCCCGTGTTCCGGGCATGGCTTCGGCAAACTGCCGGCGGTACCGGCGCCAGTGGCTGTCATACCAACGTCCTCGGTCGGACCGCATTCGCGTGGTCCACCAGCGCGATGCGGAGCTGCGGTTCGCGAGCCAGCTGCGCCAGCGTCCGGTACGCGTGTTCCAGGCCGAAGCGGAGACCGCGTTCGGTGAGTTCGTGGCCGAGGATCCGCGTCCCGGGCCCGGGTGCCTGCCGGCTCCGGAGCCAGGCGAGCGCGACCTCCAGCACCTCGATGGTGAGCCGGGTCTGCCGTTCGACGTCCAGTCCGAGCTGCTCCAGCCGCGCCGATGCCCGGAGCAGGTCGTCCGGCCCGGTCGCCCCGGCCAGCCCCGGCAGGCTCGCCCGTACCGCCGCCACCTGCGCGGCGACGTGCTGGCTCGAACTGTCCGGCACCTGGTCGAGTACGGCCAGCGCACCGGCCCGGTCACCGGTCAGGAAACGGATCCGGGCCAGCCCGAACGCGGCACTCAGGTAACCACGGTCGACCCGCCACACCCGGTCGTACAACCTGGCGGCCAGCGCCCGGTCCCCGCTGCACTCCGCGCTCGCGGCCAACGCCAGCCGGGCCGCCGGTTCACCGGGCAGTGCGTCGTACACCGCGTCGAACGCCACCCGTGCCTCGGCCGCCCGGTTCGCGGTGAGCGCCAGCAGGCCCCGGTACCAGTCGACCCGCCAGTCGTACGGGTCCGCCGCGCCCAGCCGGTCCAGGTCGGCGGCGGCCCCGGCCAGGTCGCCGCGTTCGATCCGCGCCCGGGCCAACCGCAGTGCCACCTCCACACTCCGGACCGGTGCGTTGCTCAGGTGATGTACCAGCTCACCCGGGTCGGTGGTACCGAGCGACGCGAGGAATCCCGCCCCGGGGTCGAGCACGTCGACCTGCGGCAGCGGAAGTGCGGCGGAGACCGCGGGCGGGGCCGGGGCGATGGCACCCGGCGGAATCCCACCGCCGGCTCCCCAGGACCGGCCAGCCAGCCCCATGACCACCTCTCCGGCGTCGGTGCCGAAGGCCCGTCGTTCCGGGGTGAACTGTCGGGACACCGCCGGCCGGGGCAGCCCGTCGGCGGCCGAGAGCACCTCCCGCAGTACGCCGAGCAGCTGTTCGCTCATCTCTCCGGCGCTGGAGAACCGGCGTTCCGGATCCGCGTGGGTGGCCCGGCGCAGCAGCCGGTGGTACGACATCTCGGCGGCGAACAGCGGCGCCTCGGCCGGATCCGGCAGCCGGTTGGCGTACGTGCTGGAGAAGCCGCGGAAGTCCAGGCTGAGCACGGCCAGGGCCCGGCCCACGGTGTAGATGTCGGACGCCACCGACGGGCCGACGGTGCCGACCTCCGGCGCCTGGTAGCCGGGGGTGCCGAAGATGGCGCTGGTCAGGTCGTCGACATGCCGGACGGCCCCGAGGTCGATCAGTTTGAGCTGTTCCTCGGCGTGGATGACGTTGTCCGGTTTGAAGTCGCAGAACAGGAGGTTCCGGTCGTGCAGGTAGTCCAGCGCGGGCAGGATCTCGATGCCGTAGGCGAGCACCTCCGGCAGCGGCAGCGCCCGCTGGCCCATGTCCCGCCGGCGGGCGAGCAGCATGTCCCGCAGGGACTGGCCGCCGACGTACTCCATCACGATGTAGCCGACCGGGGTGCCGGTGCGCGGGTCGGGGTGCTCGACGAAGTCGTGGATCTTGACGATGTTGGGGTGGTCGAGCTCGACCAGGAACCGGCGTTCCGCGACCGCCGAGGCCATCGCGTCGGCGTCGGAGGTGTTGATCAGTCCCTTGAGGACCACCCAGCGGTCGCTGACCGTGTCGCTGACGTTCCGGTCCCGGGCCAGGTAGATCCAGCCGAGCCCGCCGTACGCGAGCGCGCCGAGGATCTCGTAGCGGCCGTTGATCACGTCACCCGGCCCCAGCCTGGGCAGGAACGAGAACGCGGTACCGCAGTGCGGGCAGAAGCCCTCGGCCCGGCCCGGACGCCCCTCCCTGCCCCGGCCCACCGGCTTCTCGCAGCGTACGCAGAACCGCCGCGCCTCGGCGACCTGCGGATCGGCCATCACCGCCGTGGCCGGGTCACGCAACGGCACCCGGGCGATCTCGACCAGCCCAGCGCCGAGTCCACCCCGCGAGGCGCTCCGGGCCCGGGTGGAGCCGCGCGAACCGGAACTCGTGGTGGCCCGGCTGGGCATGGTGCTGAGGCCGCTCGGCACGCTGCCGGAGACGCTCGGCATCCGCCCGCCGACACTGGCGGCCGCTCCTGCGCCGGAGACCGGCGCGGCACCGTGGGACGGCCCACCGGAGACCGGCGCGGCGCCCAGGGGCGGCACGCCGGTGGGGGCGGCGCGTTGGGACGGGGCCCCACCACCGGCGCTCGGGACCGCGGCGCGGCCGGTACTGCGACCGGTGACCCCCGACGGGCCCGTCGGTGCCGAACCGGCCGTCGGCGCCCGGCCGCCACAGCGGTCACAGTGGCCGTCGGGACGGTACGAGCCCGGGCAACCGGGCCGCAGGCAGCGGACGCTCATAGGTACGGCTCCCTTCGGCCGGGCGCGGGATGCCCGGTGAGGCTGTTCCGACAGCGCCGGGGACGCGCGGCGGCGCTGGACGACGACACCACCGTGTACCGGACTCCCGGTACCACGTTAGTCCCGGTACCGGGCGGTGGGTGGCGCCGGCGCCGGCCCCAGTGACCGCAGCCAGCGGTTGTAGAGCTGGGTCCAGGTGCCGTTGGAACGGATCCTGGCCAGTACGGCGTTGACGAACCGGACCAGCTCCGGCGACTCCTTGGAGATCGCCACCCCGTACGGCTCGTCGCTGAACCTCGGACCGACCACCTCGGTGTTCGGGTCCTGGGCGGCGAGGCCAGCCAGGATGCTGTCGTCGGTCGACACCGCCACGACCTGGTTCTGCTGCAACAGAACGAGGCAGTCCGTCCAGTTGACCACCGACACCGGCGCGGTCTCCGCCTCCGCGATGTTGCGGATCGAGGTGCTGCCGGCCGCCGCGCACACCTTCTTGCCACGCAGGTCCTTGATCGAGCCGATCTCCGAGCCCCGGTGGACCAGGATCCGCTGCCCCGCCGTGAAGTACTCGGTGGAGAAGGAGACCTGCTCCCAGCGTTCGCAGTTCATCGTCATGGTCCGGACGACCAGGTCGACACTGCGGTCCTGGACCACCTTGATCCGGTCGGCGGAGCTGATCGCCCGGAACTGGATCCTGTTGGGGTCGCCGAAGAGCGCTCGGGCGATCTCCCGGGCGATGTCGATGTCGAAGCCGGTCAACTGTCCGGTGAACGGGTCACGGAAGCCGAACTGGTAGCTGTTCTGGTCGACGCCGACGACCAGCCGACCGCGCTGCACGATCCGTGCCATCGCCGAGCCGGACGGCATCTGGCGCGGAGCCGGCAGCGCCCCCGTGGGGCGCAGGCTGGCCCGGGGGTCACATGAGCCGGACGAGCCGGCGGGTCCGCTCGGGATGACCGCCGGGTCCTGCATGCCGACCGGTCGGGGCGGGGCCGTCGGCACCTGGTCGTCGGGCAGCGCCTGGTCGTTGACGCCGCATCCGGCGGTGACCACGAGGACAAGGACGCCGGCGAGCAGCCGGCCGGCGAGGTGCCGGACTCTCATCGATACTCCGCTATCCGACGTTGAATTCCGAGCACGGCCCCGACCAGCACGAGCAGGGTCAGCCCGACCATACCGACGTCGGCGCCGGTCAACGCCCGGCCGGCGCTGGCCGCCTCACGCTCGAACCGCTCTCCGTTGTGCGTGATGGCCTGGGCGAGGGCCTCGTCGAGCTGGGTGAAGATCGCCGCGGTGGTCAGCCCCTCACTGCCCACCGTGGTCTGCACCGCCTTCTCGTAGTCGCCGGCCTCGTCGTGCAGGCGCACCTGGCGGTGCGTGACGGTCCACGCCTGGGTCTTCAGGATCGCCGTCTCCACGGCCTGCCGGGTGGCCTGGTCCGACGCCGCCGCCCGGGCCTGGCCGAGCAGACCGCCGTTGCCGTCCGTGCCGGCCAACCGCTCCATGACCACGCCGAAGTTCTCCTCGAAGGCGGCGCCGTTACCCCGGGCGACCAGGGTCAGCGCCTCGTCGGCCCGGGCCTGCAGGCCGGCGATCCGGGCCTCGGCGAGCAGGTTCATCTGCGCGGAGCCGTCGTCGCGACTCGCCTGGAGGTAACCACCCGCCGCGATCGCCGACACGGCGAGCCAGCCGACCAGCAGCACCAGCGAACCGGTGCTGACCAGCAACCCGACGTTGAGCAACCGGTTGGTCCGCCGCATCAGGTAGATCTGGGTCAGCACCAGACCGGCGAGAGTGGCCAACCCGAGCAGCGTGGCGATCCACGGGAACCCGGCCGCCCGGTCCCGGGCGGCGTCCAGCTCGTCGGAGGCCGCCGTGTACAGCTCCTGCGCCGCCGGCAGCAGCTCGTCGCGCATCAGACCGGAGGCTTCCTGCAGGTAGGCCACGCCGAGCGGCAGACCCTGCCGGTTGTAGCTCCGGGCGGTCTCCACCAGGCCGCTGTAGACCGGAAGTCGGGCGGTGATCCGGGCGATCGCCGAGACACTCCGTCCGTCGGTGGCGGCCGACACCACGGTCAGCGCGGCGGCGGCGTCGGCGAGATCCCGTTGGTACCGCTCACGCAGGACCGGTGGTTCGAGTCCGTTGGAGAGGAACGCGCTCGCCGCGGTGGCGTCCGCGTCGGAGAGTGCCCGGTAGAGATTCTGCGCGGCGACCAGCAGCTCACCGCTGCGTGCGGTGACCCCGTGGACAAGGTCGGCCCGCTGTCGGACGCCGACCAGGGCGGCCAGGCCGGTGAGCAGGCCCAGCACCACCACAGTGGCCAGGATCGCGGTGAGCCGACCGGGGGTCTGGTGCAGCGGGGCGGTGAGCCGTTGCAGCGCGCCGGGCGGACTCGGCCGGGACGGGGCGGGCTGCGCCGGCATCGGCGGTTGCGGCGGGACGACCGTCTGGCCGCGAGGAACAGCGACCGCCGGCCCGTGTGAACCCACCCGTAACCTCCCCATCCCCACAACGGAACCCCGCGACTCCAGCCGTACGCGGATGGTCAGATCATGATGACCGGGTTCAAGGTAACCAATCCGCTCAACCGGTGGGGGGCGGGGCCGGTGGCTCACTCCTGGGGACCGTTCGGTCTCCGGCCCGTCACCGATGGCCGGTGTCGCTACCAGGCGCACCGGGGACCACGACGCCGCCCGGTTGACCGGCTCCCGGCCGACACCGTCAGAGTGGACAGCGGGCCGGGGCGCGGTCGCCGGTCTACCCGGGACGCCGGCCGTTGACCCGGCCCGCCCGGCCGGCGGGTAGCGGACGAGAGCTCTACCCGGGACGCCGGCCGTTGACCGGGCCGTCCGGCCGGCGGGTAGCGGACGAGAGCGGACGGGCCACGGCGACGAGATCCGGCAACGGTTCGCGTCGCGCCAGCCAGGTCGCCGGAATCCCGTTCGGCCCTCGGCCGGTGTACGTCGCGACGACGCCGCCGACGATCGCCGCCGTGGTGTCGACGTCCCCGCCCGCCTCGACACAGGCGAGGATCGCCGACGGAAAGTCGTCGAGCCAGGTCGCCGCCACCCAGAGCGCGAACGGCACCGTGTCCTGCGCCAGCACCTGCGCACCGTTGCCCAGCTCGTAGGCGGCCTCGGCCACCTCCGCCCCGAGGATTCGGCGGGCGCGTTCGATCCCGGTGCGTACCCGGCTGTCGATCAGGTAACCGAGCACCGCGTCGAGCAGCGCGGCCGGTTCCGGGCGGTCCCGGACCTGCCGGGCCCAGCCGGCCTCGGCGGCGGCGACCGCCACCGCCGCCGCGCCGAGGATCCCCTCCGCGTGGGCGTGCGTCACCTCCGCCGAGCGCATCGCCTCCAGCGCCGCCGAACGGGAGTCGCCGGCGTGGAAGGCGCCGAGCGGGGCGACCCGCATCGCGGCCCCGTTGCCCATCGAACCCTGTCCGTCGAAGGCCGCCCGGGAGACGTCCCGCCAGTCGCCGCCGTTCGCGATCTGCCGCAGGATGACCACGGCGCCGCCACCGTAGCCACGGTACGGGTCGAAGCGTGTGGCGAAGGCGGCGGCGAGCCGGTCCTGGTCGACCCGGCCGTCGGCACCAAGCTCGGCGACGAGCGCGCAGGCCATCTCGGTGTCGTCGGTCCACGGCCAGACCGGTTCGGGCGGCCGTCCCGCCCGGAGGTCCGCGACCGACGTGCCGGGTACGAAGAACTGGGCGCCGAGCGCGTCGCCGACGGAGAGCCCGTCGAGGCTGTCCCGGCAGAGGTCCTGAGGGGTCGTGTGCTCCCGAGAGATCATGTTGACCACCATCATGGCAGAACACACCGTCAGCCTCCCGGCGACGGGTGCGGACAGTACGCGGAAGGGCAACCGACAATGACCTCCGGGGAACCTGCGCCACATCGGGTTGACGTACCGACCGGAAGCAGCGTGTCCCGCTGGCTGGTGCGACGTCCCGACCGGCGAACCGGTCCCGGCACCCGACCCGGACGGCGGTTCCGACCACGGCGCGGCCACCTCCTGGCGTCCGTCGCCGTCCTGCTCGCGACTCTCCTGGTCGGCCACAGCCGGGTGCCGAACACCCCCGGCCGGCTGGGCAGTCTGCTGGAGACGTTCCTGCCCTGGCTCGGTCTGGGCGTGCCGGTCCTGCTGGGCATCGCGCTGCTCCGTCGCTCGGTCGTCGCCCTGCTCGCGCTCCTGCTCCCCGGCGCCGCCTGGCTCGGTCTCTTCGGCCCCGACCTGGTCCCGGCCGACGATCCGCCGCACGACGTCACCGCCGTGCAGCACAACGTCAGTGACGAGAACCCCGATCCGGCGGGCACGGCACGGGCGCTGCTCGACATCCGGCCCGATCTCGTCGCGCTGCAGGAGCTGACCCCGGCCGCCCTGCCGACGTACGCGGCGACGTTGGCTCCGGAACTTCCGCACCAGGCGGTGTACGGCACGGTCGGACTCTGGTCGAGGTTCCCGTTGACCGAGGTGCACCCCGTGGACATCAGGCCGGAAGGGTTCGGCCCCGACTGGAACCGGGGTCTGCGGGCCACCGCCCGGACACATCGGGGCGATGTGGCCGTCTACGTGACGCACCTGCCCTCGCTCCGGCTCGGCCTTCGACACGGCTTCCGGTCCGGCTCGCGCGACGAGAGCGCGACCCTGCTCGGGAACATGATCGTCGCCGAACCGCTGCACCGGATGCTGCTGCTGGGTGACCTCAACGGCACCGTCGACGACCGGGGGCTGGCGCCGGTGACGTCGCGGATGACCTCGACCGGGCCGCGCTTCCCGTTCAGTTGGCCGGCCGCCCTGCCGGTGGCCCGGATCGACCACGTGCTGGCCCGTACGGCGACGATCACCCACCTCTGGTCGTTGCCGGCCACCGGAAGCGACCACCTGCCGGTGGCCGCGCGCGTCCGGCTCGGGAAGGACGCCACGGCACAGCCACCGTGGCCGTCCGACGGCGCGCACCGAGGCACGCGGTAGACCGGTGACCCTGTCGTGTCTGGTCGGGGGGACGTGGCCCCGGCCGTCGTCCCGCCGCACGGGCTGGGCGGTGGCGCCCGGGAACTCGCGCCGACCCCGGCGTCGCTGGTCGCGGACCATCGGGTCGTCCTGCCCGATCAACGGCGGTCCGCCTCCCCGGCGTGACCCCGACCGCCCACTCCTGGCCCGACGACCTCGAGGAGCGGGCTGACCGGGGTGGACGGAGCCGCTGCGGGGTTGTCTCGCGGGATGCCCCCCGCACCACACATCCCGCCGACGCCTCTGTGTTTCGGACGGCGGGATCCGTACGCTTGCCTGGGCCATGCACGGCCCTCACTGTGGGCCGGCTACGGGCCGGCACCTGAACGACAGGCACGGCCTTCACTGCCCAGTCGCCGCCCCGAGGAGACGCCGGTGCTCGAGGAGTTCATGGGGATACCCACCCACCCCCTCCTGGTCCACGCCGCGGTGGTGTTCGTGCCACTGCTCGCCATCTCGGCGGTCGCGTACGCCTTCGTTCCGCTCGTCCGGCCGCACCTGCGCTGGGTGCTGGGCCTGCTCGCGGTCGCGACGCCGGTGGCCGCGCTGCTGGCGAAGCTCTCCGGCGACGCGTTCTTCGCCCGGCTCGAGTCCGGCGACCGGATCAGTCCGGAGTTCTACCCGAAACTCGAGTCCCATCAGCAGTTGGGCAACCTGACACTCACCGTCGCGCTGCTGCTCGGCCTGCTGACGCTGGCTCTGGTCTACCTGGTCGCCCCGAACCCCGCGACCGACCAGGCCGGTACGACCGGCGCGCGGCGTCTCCTGCCCCAGGTGTTGGCGGTGCTGACGCTGCTCGCGGCCGGCGCCAGCCTGTACTACGTGGTCCGCACCGGCGACTCCGGCGCGAAGGCGGTCTGGACCGGACTCTGACCCCTCCGGGCCGTCCCTCGTCGGACGGGCCGGGTCGACAGTCGTGGGCTGCCACCGCTGGCGGGCGACGGTTCTCGGGGGTGTCCGCGTCACCTCGTGACCGGGAGGCTCCGGGCGGGCCCGGTCGAGTCAGGGACAAAACGGTCAGTTCACCTTCGGTGCCCCCGCTCCGACTTCTCCGGCCCGGACACGTTTCCGTGACCGCGCGCAGTTCCCGTCGCCTCGGGGCATGCTCAGAGGAGTAGGCGGCGGCCGGCGAAGGGGGTACGGAGTGAAGGACTACGACGACGACTGGACCGAGGACCAGCGGGCGCTCTACGACGAGTGCTACGGGCTGGGCGAGTCCTGGGCCGCTGATCCGGACACCCCGGCCGACGAGTTGCAGGACGTGCTGAACCTCGCCGAACTCGAGGAGGACGAACTCGGCGAGGTCGACCTGACGTACGCGCCGCTGGTGGACGCGGTCGCCGAGGCCACCGGGGAGCAGGTGACCAGCGTGACCGCCGACCGGGACGATCCCGCGTTCCGGGGTTTTGTCGACGGCGCCCGGGACGGCGCCGAGGAGAGCGTCTTCGGCCTCTGACGGCCGCCGGAGACAACCTCTGGCCGAACCCGGACGACGGCCCTGACCGAGCCCGGGCGACGACCCCTGACGGAACTTGGGAGACGACCCCTGACGGAACCTGGGAGACCCTCCCGGACGCAATTGGCGGAGACGGTCCGGGCTCAGCGGATCCGGTTGTCGAGCCGCAGCACCGGCGTGGCGGACGACACGAAGCCGAGCGACCGGTAGAGCGCCTCCCCGTCCGGGGTGGCCCGGAGGTCGACGACCGGGATGCCGCGTCGCCGGTACCAGTCCAGCAGCCGCGCCACGCAGGCCCGGGCGTACCCCCGCCTGCGGTACCCGGACTCGGTGGCGACGTTGAACACGTACCCCGACTCGCCGCTGGGGTTCGTCGGATCCCCCAGCCTGGTCTCGATCACGCCGACCGCGCACGCCACCAGCCCACCCGGCGCCGGACCGGCGTGGTCGCCGGACCGGACGAGGTCGTCCCGAACCGGAGCGGAGCGGTTCGGCGTCAGCGTGGAGCCGTCGCCGTCCCCCGCGATCCCCCGGTCCGCCGTCAGCACGGAACCGTCACCGTCCACGGTCCCCCGGTCCACCACGAAGGCCGCCAGCGAACCGTCGTCAAGCCGCCGCCGCAGGGTCTGCGCCGCGAGGTGCTGCCAGGGGCCGGGCTCAGGAACTCGGCCGTGCATGTCCGCCAGCATCAGCCCGCGCAGTCGTACCAGCTCGGACGCGTCGGCGACGACCGCCCGACGTACTTCCACCACGACCGGAAGACTACCCAGCCGAGGTGTGCGCCGCCGCGATGACGCCGAGCGGCAGCTCCGCCCGGGTTATCCGTACCGGCAGCGGGGACAGGAGCGCGACGGCGGCGGTGTAGCCCGGCCCCGCGTCGAGGTCGGACAGCTGCGCCGGACCGTCCAGCGGTCGGTCGGCGGCCCAGTCGACCAGCCGGGCGGGTTCCTCGGGTGGGCTGAGGGTGACCGTGTTCATCGGCACCGCGAGGCCGTGCCCGGTCGCCTTCAGCAACGCCTCCTTGCGGGCCCAGTATCCGAAGAAGGCTCGCCGGGCGTCCTCCGCCGGCCGCTCGCGCCACCACCGCAGTTCCGCCGGCGAGAGCACCGCCGTGCTCAGCGCGACCACGTCGGTGCCGTCCGTCGTCTCCTGCACGTCGAGGCCGACCGGTACCGACGCCACCGCGACCGCGACCCAGTCACCGGAATGGGTGACCGAGAACTCCCACTTCGTCGCCGGATACGCCACCGTCGGTTTTCCGTGTCCGGCGCCGCAGTGCCGGCAATGCCGGGAGAAACGCAGTTCGGCCGGGTGAACCCCGAGGTAGTGACCGAGCAAAAGCCGTACGCCGACGTGCGCGGCCTGGTAGCGGTCCCGGTCGGCGGAGCGGCGGAAGCGTCGGTGTCGGGCCCGCTCCCCCTCGTCGAGTACGTCGAAGTCGCGCCAGTGCTCCGCGCCGATCGGCAGGCGCCACACCTGGCACTCGTCCGCCGTCGGCGGCGCCAATTCCACGGACGTCGACTCCGCCGGCACCGACTCCTCGGACGTCGGTGACCCGGACGACTCGTCAGGCGAACGATCTGCTCGGGCCAACGGGCACCACCAACGGTCTCGGATCCGGTGCCGACGCCAGGACCAGCGCCGACCTATCCGCGAGCATGCCAGCCTGTCGGGCCGCCGGCCAGCCCGCCGGAAGACGTCGGTCGTACCGGGCCGATCCGGGCACCATCCACGATCCGATCTGGACAAGTGGGAAAGTCCCGCCTCGGCGCCCGGCCGGGAACAGTTGGTGCCGGCGCATACCGACCGCGCTCGAGGTCGGCGTCCGCGACGTACACAAAACGGCCGGTCCGGGCACGCGGAAAGTCCGGGTAGCGGGCACTGTGGAACCGGAATTGCCCAATGACTTGCAGAATTGCCCGCCGGTCAGTCAAACTCAACCCCTAGAAATAGATTTGTACACGAGGAGTAATCGACCATGGCGAAGCAGGTAATCACACTGCTGACCGACGACCTCGACGGCGGCGAGGCCGACCGCACCGTCGAGTTCGGTATCGACGGCGTCAACTACACGATTGACCTGTCGGATAAGAACGCCGGCAAGCTTCGGAAGGCGCTGGACGTCTACATCCACGCGGGCAACCGGGTCGGACGGGGTCCGGTGGAAAGCCGTCGCACCGGCCGGCGCGGCGCCCCGACGAGTCCCACCCGCAGCGACCGGGAACTGAACCGTGCCATCCGGGAATGGGCCGTCCAGAACGGCTACGACGTTTCCGAGCGCGGGCGCATTCCGTCGTCGGTCGTGCAGGCGTACAACAGCCAGCGGTAAGTGGGCCCCACCCGGGCCGTCCGGTACGTCGAAGCCGGCTTTCCGCCGCGTCCAGGGGCCGAGCTGGGCGGCGGAATCCGATTGACCGGTCGACACCGCGGTCCCGTTCCCACACCGGGGCACCAGGGTCGACGGGTGCGGGTCGACCGCGCCGGGCCACCGGTGTCGCCGCGCGCGCAGAGGTGCCACCGACGACGCGGTCGTCGGTGGCACCGGTACAGATCGATGAACTACCGCCCGCCGTTGGACGGTGTCGGTGTCGGTGTCGACGCCTTGTCGGCGGCGGGCGGGCCTCCGTTCGCCGGACCGGCCGGCGCGGGTGGGGCCGGCTTGAGGTCGGCCGGCACCGGCAGTGCGCTGCCCTTGACGAACTCGTCCCAGCTCACGTTCCAGGCCGTCCACCCGTTGCCCTGGTCCAGTTTGACCTCGGTGCCCTTGATCGTGACCAGGTCACCGATCCGGGTCGTCTCCATCAGCCAGTCCGCGTTGGCGTTCGAGACGTTGGTGCAACCGTGCGACACGTTCCGGCTCCCCTGGTCGCCGACGGACCACGGCGCCGCGTGGATGAACTCGCCGCCCCAGGTCAACCGTTGGGCATCCTCAACCTGGACCACGTAGGGGTCCGGGGAGCCCGTGGTGTCGAAGATGGTCGACTCGTGCTTCTCCATGATCACCATCTTGCCGCTGGATGTCGGGGTGCTGCTCTTGCCGAGACTGACCGGGATCTTGCGGATCAGCTTGTCGTCCTTGAACACCGACATCTGCTTGGTCCTGTTGTCGATCTCCAGGAACAACCGGTGGTCACCGATCCGGGCGCTCCCCGTCCGGTCGGTGTCGCCGAAACTGCCCTTGCCCATCGGCACCCCGTCGAGCGCCGCCCGCACGTTCAGCCGGGTACCGGGCTGCCAGAAGTCCGGCGGCCGGTAGGAGACCTGCCGTCCGTTCGCCTCCCAGGCCCAGACCCCCGGTTGCGGCGGGTCGGTGCTGACCAGCAGACGCCGTTGGACTCCCGCGCGCGCGTCCTTCGGAATCTCCGAATCGAACGACACCGTCACCGGCATCGCGACCCCGTACGTCCGCTTGTCCTGCACGTTCAGGTTGGTCACGGTACGTCTGGCCGGCTTGTCCATCGTGGTGAAGGTGGTCCGTTGGGTGACCGTCTTACCGGAGTCATTCTTCGCCGTCACCTGGGCGGTGTATGTCCGTCTGTTCGCCAGCGCCCTGCTCGGCATCCACCCGGAGCCGTCGGAACGCATCGCCCCGTCGACGCGAACGCCCTTGTCATCGGTCAGCACGACCTCGGAGATCTTTCCATCACTGACCGTGGTGCCGATCTCCACACTGGTCGGCAGATTTCGACTCTCCGGCGCCGGGGTGATCGCCAGTTTGGGTGGCACCGGCGCCGGCCGGGACGCCCGTTTGATGGGACCGCCCGTGCAACCGGCCAGCACCAACGGTACGGCGGTCATCAGCATCATCAGCAACAACACCGCTCGACGCCTCAATATCATGCTCCACCCACCCCATTTCCCTCCTGCTCTGAGATCGCATTCCGTCGCGCCCTCGAAGGCCCAAGCAGCGCGTTCAGGCGTGGACCGCCGGTAACCCCCGAATCGCCGCTCATCCAAGGGGTAAACCCGCGATGTGCCGAAGCTTTGGGTCGCGACGACGGGCCCCCCGAAGTGGCCCTGTTTCTGGCATCCTGCACGGATGCGAACCAGCCTCACTCCAATCCCGACAACGCTGACCTGGGAGGTCGCACCCGCCGAGTGGCACCAGAACGGCGACGACGGGCTCACCGTGACCGCATCGGGCGGAACGGACATGTTCGTGGACCCCGCGGGTGACGCACCGGTACTCAGCGCGCCTCGGCTGCTCGGGGCGGCACCCGACGGCGACTTCCGGTTCTCGGCCCGGGTCCGGGTCGGCTTCTCCGCCACGTACGACGCGGGCTGCCTCCTGCTCTACGCCGGGCCACGAAACTGGGCGAAACTCGCGTACGAGCGGTCGCCCCAGACCTCCGGGATGGTCGTCTCGGTGATCACTCGGGACGTGTCGGACGACGCGAACGGCTTTGTCGTGCCCGACGACGCACCCCTCTGGTTGCGCGTCTCCCGCCTCGGGCCCGCCTGGGCCTTCCACGCCAGCACCGACGGGTCCTGGTGGCACTTCGTCCGCTATTTCCGACTCGACGAGCAGGCCGAGCCGCTCCGGATGGGGCTGGAGGCGCAGTCTCCGACGGGCTCCGGCTGCACGGTGGAGTTCGACCGGATCGGCTTCGAGACGGGTCGGCTGGCGGACCTGCGCGACGGCAGTTGACCATCGACCGCGAACACGGCGTCGCGCCCGGTCTCCGTCCGCCGGCGGGCGGCCGGCGGACGGAGACGGAGCGCGACGGGCGGATCAGGTGCCCGGCGACGCGGACACGTCGGGCGGTTCAGACGCAGGCGCGACGACGGGGTCGGGAATCAGCGCGCGGGCGCGGCGATGGGCTCAGCGGCCTCCACGACCCCCCGGCTGCGACGCCGGGCGAACGCGGCGTCCAGCGACCACCGTCCACCGCCGAGCGCGGCGACCAGCAGGAAGGACCAGCAGAACATCGCGGCGAGTTCACCGCCGTTGTTCAGGGGCAGCAGGGCCTCCGGCTGGTGCACCACGAAGTACGCGTACGCCATCGAGCCGGAGCAGATGAGGGCCGCGATCCGGGTGCTGAGTCCGACCAGCACGAGTGTTCCGCCGACGAACTGGATGAGCGCGGCGTACCACCCGGGCCAGGTGCCGAGCGGGATGGCCTCGCCGCTGCCACGGTTGCCACCGAAGACCCCGAACAGGGAGGCGGCGCCGTGCAGGGCGAACAACAGGCCGAGCACGACCCGGAACAGGGCGGTGACGGCGTCGCTGACACGGACGTTGGTCATGGGACACTCCTTGCGGCTGACAGAACGTAACGGTCGGGTCCCACGGCGAAGTCACGGTATCCAGTGACATAGATAGATGTCAATAGGTGCTGCTCCGCGTGCCCCAGACGGCAACGCCCTCATCCCACCCCACCGCGGCGACCGCCGCCGACGAACGCCCGGACGTCACCGTACGGTGAAGATCACCTCGAACCGCCGACCCACCGGTCCGTCCGGCTCCCAGCCGCGTCGCAGTACCAGCCGCAGCGTCGTCCGACCCTCGCCGACCACGCTGAACCGGAGCTGCCGCCTTCCCCCGGCGCCCAGCCCTCCCTCGTCGGTCCGGAAGGCATCGCCGGCCGGGGCGACCACGTGGTCGTCGACCGCCTCCAGGTGCCACCGGTAGCCGGAACTCGGCGTCTCGCCGAGCTCGACGACAACCAGGTCACCGGGAGCGGCCGGAAACGACCGCCCCGTGTCTTTCTCGGTCAGATCATGGCGCGCCACCGGCGAACCTCCGATCCGCGGCCCGGGCCGGGCCGTCGTTCCGGTTCAGTGTGGCAGCTCCACCGCGCAACACGCCTCACCCTGGTCCTGGAGCAGGCTGTCGAAGTCACCGCGCCGCATCTTGAACCGGCCACCCTGACCCCAGTCCGCACCCCAGGAGTTCTGGAACAGGTAGGCGTCCTCGTCCTCGATCCGGTCGAGCATCAGGTAGCAGTGGCCACCGTTGGCCGATCCGGTCGGCTTGACGAACCCGTCCGCGTCGGGGCCGAACATGTCACTCGTCCAGGCGGTACCGACCACGACCGACCCCTGGCTGTCGATCCACTCGTCGATCTCGGCGGTGGTGCGCGCGAACGCGAAGGCGGCCAGCCGCCCCCGCTCCCGGACCGCCAGCGCCCCGGACCGCACCGTCGAACCGTTCTCCTTGCCCGGCTCCCCGTCGATCACCTTGCACTCGTAGTAGAGGGCGTGGCCGTCGGCGTTCTGGTAGGTGCCCGCCACCGGCATCGCGTCCACCCAGCCGGCCCACCCGAATCCCACGCAGTGCCCGGTCTGCCCCTGGTCCAGCTGGACGGTCAGCTCCCACGCCGGGGCCGTGTCACGCTTCGTGAGCGGCTCCCGCTGCGTCCGCAGCCAGCGCCAGAAGACCAGGTACGCCCGCCAGTCCGAGAAGTACGGCGTGCCGGCCAGGATCTGTTCGACGGTCATCTGCCGGATCGACTCCGGTGGTTCGGCGATCTCCAGCAGCCGTGGGATGTCCCAGTCCCGCGCGTCCGGCTGGTAGCGCCAGCCGAGCAACTGCGGGCCCGGTGCGACGCTCGCGCTCGTCTCCGGTGGGTCCACCGCGAAACGCCTCTGCTGCTCCATCGACTCGCCTTTCTCGACCGGGCCGTGGGGAAGGCGCCGGTCGGACCCTACCCTGCTGGTGGGAGACGGCCCGGTTCACCGGAGGGTGGGGAGGAATCGCTCCCGGCCCGTTCACCGTCGTCGTACCGGATCGGGAACGGGCCGGTCCGCGTCGAGGCCGCCGCGCCTCCCATTCTGCGCCGTCGGGCCCGCGCACGGGTCGGTTCGGCGGAGCTGTCCGGTGAACTGATCGGCTGGAAACCAGGCAGGCTGATCGGCTGGAACACCGGGGAACTAATCGGTTGCAAGGTCGGCACACTCCGTCTCGTCAGGCAGGAGCGGACGCAGCGCGACCGTCCAGCGGTCGTCGCCGGACGTCCACGGGGTCTGGGCGTTCGCCTTCTCGGCCAGGGTCAGCAGTTCGGCGGTGGCGGCACCGCCCACCTCGACACACCCCAGGTCGAGGCCGGATCCCAGCGACGGGCCCGGCAACGCCGGACCGGGCCAGGCCAGCGCGGGCTGTTCCGGGCCGTCCGGGTCGCCGGACCAGGCGGTGGCGAGTGCCGCCACCGTCGTCGGCCGGTACGGCTCCGCCGGGCTCACCCGGTCGGCACCCAGGGTTGCGCCGAGGTCGGTGAGCGCCGCCACCAGGTTTCGCAGTTCCGCCCGACCGGCCCGCTGGATGTCGGTCAGCCCGTCCGACGGCGCCCCGTCGTCGGCTGACCCGTCCGGCGGCTGGATGCCCTCGTTCAGGGCGTACACCTCAAGGACCTCGGTACCGGTGGCGAACCTGACGGTGAAGCGGGTCGAGGGGACGTCCGTGACGGAGGGCCGGCCGAGGTCGGCCCCGGCCTCCACGCCGGCGGCGCGGGCCCGCTCGATCAACCGGTCGACGTCCTCCCCGGCGATCCGCTGGACCTGGATGTTCGGCAGCGCCGGACCGGGAAAGGCGAGTGTCTGCGGACCTTCGGTGATCACCCGTCCGTCGGCGTAGACCGTCACCATCGGCAGCCGGCCGAGCAGGGTGGCCGGGGTGACGAAACCACCGGTGTGCTCCACCCGTAGCACGACCCCGGACGGGTCGACATTGTCGGAGACGGGCAGCCCGGGGGCAGCGGCCCCGGTCCCGTCGCCACCCTGGGCGCAGGCCGTGACCAGCAGAAGCAGGGAACCGGCCGCGGTCGCCGGAAGAGTCCGCCAGTTGTTCATGAACGTTCTGACGGACCACCGGGCCGTACGGTTCCCGTGGCCGCGCATCCGCACGGCGGCTCCGGTCACCGGGAAGCGGAGTGGCGGCGGCCTACAGCCGCGACAGCGATCCGATCGCGGCCTCGAGGGCCGCCTGTTGCAGTTGCGCCGGATAGGTCTCCGGGTCGACCGCCGCCAGCGTGTTGAGCCCTTCGACGAGCGCGACCAGGTGTTTCGCCGCCCGGTCCCGGCGGTCCGGCGGCCAGTCCGGATGACCGGCGGCGACCAGCCGGGCGACCCGGCGGCAGAAGGACCGGTTGTTGGCGGTGTGCAGTTCCGCGAGCCGGGGGTCGGCCAGCGCGGCGGCCAGGAAACCCAGCCAGACCCGGGCCTCCTCCCGCTTCTCCGGGCTCAGGCAGACGGCCTGGAGGAGGACCGCGCGCAGCACCTCCGACGGTGTTCCGCCGAGCGCCTCGGCCGCGTCCGCCCGCTCCGCGGTGCGCTGGTGCAGCAGTTCACGGGCGTGGACGAGCAGGGCCCGCTTGTCCGGGAACGTGTGCAGCACCAGGCCGGTCGTACAGCCCGCCCGCTCCGCGACCGCCCGCAGGGTCAGCCCCGGCAGGCCCTGCTCGGCGAGGACCGCCCAGGTCGCCGCGGAGAGTCTGGCCCGCTGCCCGGGCAGGTCACGCTGTCTGCTCACTCCGCCCCTCCCGCCACACCGACTTAGCGTAACGCATGTTACGGTAACGCTTGTTACGACGATGAGGGGAGCAGCGAATGGCAGGGGCGGTGATTGTCGAACTCGCCGACTGGGACGACCCGGACGGCGTCCGGCTGCGCGCGGCACAGCGGGCCGAACTCGACGCCCGGTACGGCTGCACCAACCACGAACCGGGAGAGCCCCCGTCGGCCCGGTCCGTCGGCGTGTTCGTCCTCGCCCGGTCCCCGGACGGCACCGCACTCGGCTGCGGCGGACTGCGCTTCCTCGACGACAACTCGGCCGAGATCAAGCGGATGTACGTGACACCGACCGCCCGTGGCACCGGGATCGCGGTGGCCGTCCTCCGGGCGCTGGAGGAGCAGGCCCGCCAGCGCGGGGTGGAGACACTGCTGCTGGAGACCGGCACCGCCCAGCCGGACGCGATGCGCTTCTACGAGCGCGAGGGCTACCGGCGGGTCGAAGGTTTCGGCCCCTACCGTGGCGAGCCGCTGTCGGTCTGTTACGCACGACGGCTCTGACCGCCCCACCGGGACGCGGTGCGGGTACCCGTCCGGCCCGCCCGTCGGCTGGTGCGCCGAACTCCGGCACGGCGCTCCGGTGCCGGTGCCGGTGACACGGGCGTGTGCCACCAGCACCGGCCGGGACGGCCGTCGACGGGCGGGCCGACAGCCGGCGACCTCAGCTCGTCGACCGGCCCGGACGACGGGGTGCCGGTACCCTGCCCGGCTCCGGCCGACGGCCCCGGGTGGAGACGAACTGGTACGACAGCGAGGCGAACGCGGGGTCCCGGGCCAGTTCCCGGAAGACGTGCAACTGGTCCGGCGACAGACCGGTGGCGAGCAGCCGCGGCTCGAGCTGCCGGGAGTTCGTCTCGTGCAACGACGCGCCGGTGGAGCCGCCGGTCCAGCTCTGCGAGTGGGTGATGGTGTCGACGTCGCCGAGACCGGCCAGCACCATCTCGGTGTGCACGTCCTGCGCCCAGGCCAGGTCCGCGCCCCGGTCCTGCAGGATGCCCAGCGTCGCCTCCATCACCTCCTGGAAGAGCTTCGCGGCGTCGTCGGTCGGTGCCGCCAGCACCCGCAGCCCCGCCGTGCAGTCGAACTCCTCGACGACCAGCCAACCACCGGGCGCCAGGGCGTTGATCAGTTCGGCCAGCACCCGGCGCCGCTCGGGCAGGTGCAGCAGGACCAGGCGGGCGTGGATCACGTCGAACGGCCCGCCCTCCGGCGCACCGGTCCGCACGTCGTGCTGCCGCACCACCAGGTTGCCCTCGGAGACCAGGTGCGAGGGTTCGATGTCGGTGGCGACGACCAGGCCGGTGGGGCCGACGGCCCGGGCCATCAGCCGGGCGATCGAGCCGCCTCCGGCGCCCACCTCCCAGCAGCGCGCACCGGGGGTCAGCACGGGTGCGGCCAACCGGTCCGCGGTTATCGGATCGAGGAACGCCTCCAGCGCTCGCATCTGCGCCTCGGCTTCCGGCGAGCGGTTGTCGAAGGCGTAACCGGTCCGTACAGGGGTGGTTGTCACGATCGGTACCTCCATCATGATGATCGGTGACGATGCTCCGGGCACGCACCATCGCGCGTCGGCACCGGAGGGGATCCCGGATGCGGAACGCGAGGACGAGTCGGGGCGTACGTCAGGGTGCGGACGAGGGAGAGGGTGTGACTGTCGAAGGGGAGGTTGCTACGGGCGGGGGTCCGGGTGGCGGAGCAGGCTCTTCCGGCCCGCCGACGGGCCCGGGGCGGATGGGGTCGGACCCGTTACGGGCCGCCTCCTGGTCGGACGGAACCGGTACGCCTCCGTCCGGGGTGGCCGCGCCGGCCACACTCAACAAGGCCTCGACCGGAGCCGGGTCGGCGCGTACCGCGGCCGACGAGTCGGTGAACACCACCCGGCCGTAGTCGAGCACGGCGATCCGGTCGGCCACCTCGATCGCGTGCGGCAGTTGTTGCTCGATGACCAGGATGCTCAGCCCGGCCGAGGCCAGCCGGCTGATCAGCTCCCGGACCCGGGCCGCCAGCTCCGGGGCGAGCCCTTCGCCCGGCTCGTCGAGGAGCAACACCCGGGGCTGGGTGAGCAACGCCCGGGCGATGGCCACCATCTGCTGTTCACCGCCGGAGAGCTGGTCACCCCGGTGCCGCAACCGCTCGGCGAGCCGGGGCAGGAGCTCCAACACTCCTGGAACCGTCCAGCGTGGACCGGACGACGCGGTGCCGCGCCGCCGGACACCGGCGGCGAGGGTCAGGTGCTCGGCCACGGTCAGCCGGGGGAACACCCGGCGTCCCTGCGGTACCAGGCCGACACCGGCCCGGGCCACCCGGTGCGCCGGGCGGCCGGCGAGGTCGACCCCGTCGACCCGGACCTCACCACGGTACGGCCGGACCAGGCCCGCGACGGCGTGCACCAGGGTGCTCTTGCCGGCGCCGTTGCGGCCGACCACGGCCTGGACCTCGCCGGCCGCCACCTCCACCCCGACGTCGTGCAGTACGGTGCCGCCGTCGTACCCGGCGTGGAGTCCGCTCACCCGCAGCATCAGCGCACCGCCTCGGCGTAGGCCCGCCGGACCTCCGGCGAGTCGCGGATCTCGGCCGGCCCGCCGGTCGCCACGTGCCGACCGTCGTGCAGCACGGTGACCGTGTCGGCCAGTGTGTACACCAGGTCGAGCCGGTGCTCGACCAGCAGGACCGAAACCTCCCGGGACAGGTTCGACAGCAGGGTGACCAGCCGCTGCACCTCGACACTGGAGAGTCCGGCGGCCGGTTCGTCCAGGAGCAGCAGCCGGGGTTCGCCGGCGAGCGCCATCGCGATCTCCAGCTGTCGCCGCTGCCCGTGGGAGAGGTGACCCGCCGCGCTGGTCGCCACCTCGGTCAGCCCGACCCGGTCGAGCAGGGCCAGTGCGGGTTCCCGCAGCCGCCCGCGGAACCGCCCCGGCGTGGCTACCCCGCGCAGCCCGCCGACCCGGCGCCAGGCGGCCACCTCGACGTTCTCCAGCGCGGTCAGCGACGGCCACACGGCGGGACGCTGGTGGATGCGGCCGATGCCGATCCGGGCCCGCCGGGCCGGCCCGAGCCGGGTGACGTCCCGCCCCGCGAAACCGATCCGGCCGGCGTCGACCCGGGTCGCCCCGCCGATCAGGTCGAGCAGCGTGGTCTTGCCGGCCCCGTTCGGGCCGATCAGGGCGTGCCGCTCCCCCTCGGTGATCCGCAGGGTCACCCGGTCCACCGCGGTCAGTGAGCCGTACCGCCGGGTCACCGCCTCGGCGGTCAACAGCGCGGTCATCCGACCACCTCCGGCCGGGCCTGGGCCGGGGCGGTGGGAGTTGGTCCCTCCCCGGGCGGTCGGTCCGGTCCCCGCTCGTCGGGCTGGGAACGGTTCCGGGCCCGGGACCGGAGCAGGGTGGCGATCCCGGCCGCGGAGCCGGCCACCCCCCGGGGGAAGAGGTAGGCGGTCAGCACGAACAGACCGCCGAGCAGCAGCGGCGCGTGCCCGGGCAGTTGTCCGGAGACCCAGTCCCGGACCGCGATCACCAGGGCGGTGCCGGCGATCGCGCCACCGATCGAGGTCGCCCCGCCGATCACGACACCGAGCAGGAGCAGCGCGGAGACGTCGAAGCCGAAGTCGGCCGGCGAGAGATACTGCTGAGCGGTTACCAGGAGTGAACCGGCGACGCCGGCCACCGCGCCGCCGGCCACGAACGCCGTCGCCAGGTAGCCGGTGACCGGATGCCCACTGGCCCGCATCCGCGCCTCGTCGTCCCGGGTGGCCCGCAACAGCAGGCCGGCCGGGGTACGCAGCACCATCAGCACGATCGCCACCACCACCGAGACCACAACGAGGGTGTAGAGATAGCGTGCCCGGTCGCTGTCCAGCACGCCCATGCCCCAGACGGGCTGGATCGCCGGCATCCCGGCAAGGCCGTCCGACCCTCCGGTCACCGAACGCCACCGACTGGCGGCGGTCACCGTCAGTTCGCCGATGGCCAGGGTGATCATGAGCACCACCACGCCCCGGGCGTAGACGACCAGGGGCACGGCGAGTGCCGCGAACAGCGCGCCCGCGGCAGCGCCGGTCAGCACCTGCACCACCCCGACCGACGAGACGTGCAGCCCGACGAGGGCACCGGCGTAGGCGCCGGCAGCGTACGGCCCGGTCTGGCCGAGCGTCGGCAGTCCGGCCACCCCGGTCAGCAGCGCGACGCTCACCCCGACCAGACCGAGCACCAGGGTCCGGGCGAGCAGCGACGTGGTGTACGGGTCGGTCAGCCAGGGCACCGCGACCGCGAGAGCGAGTACGCCGACCGCGGTGGCCTGGACCAGCCGACGACGGCGGGCGCTGCTCACGTCGTACCTCCCCAGCGGAGTCGGAGCCGTCGGGCGGGCAGTCCCCGGGCCCGGATCGCGAGCACCGCCGCCATCGCCGCGAAGAGCAGGAACGGCGCGACGGTCGGGGCCAGCGCCACGCCGAGGGTCTGGATCTCCCCGACCGCGAGCGCGGCCAGCAGGGTGCCCCGGACCGAGCCGAGTCCGCCGAGCACCACCACCACGAGCGAGAGCAGCAGCACGGTGTCGGCGGTGGTCGGGGCCGGACCGATGATCGGCGCGCCGAGCACGCCCGCCGCCCCGGCCAGGGCGCCGGCGGTGCAGAGCACGCCGATCCGGATCCGGGCCGGGTTCACCCCGAGGGAGGCGACCATCTCCGGGTCGTCGACCGCGGCCCGGACCAGCATGCCGGCCCGGGTCCGGGTCACCACCAGGGCGAGCAGTACCGCGATCACCGCCGCCACGGCGATGAAGCCCAGCCGGTACGCGGCGTACCGGTGACCGGCCACCTCGACGGTGCCCTCCAGCACGGCCGGGATCCGCACCGGCAGACTGTCCGGTCCGAAGGCCGCGACCAGCAGCGCACCACCGGCCAGGGCTACACCGAAGGTCAGCAGCGCCTGGGTGAGATGGTCCCGTCGGGCGACCGGGGCGAGCAGCCCGGCGAGCAGGCCACCCGCCCCGGCCCCGGCGAGCACCCCGACGGCCAGGGCCAGCAGCAGACTGCCCCAGCCACCGTCGGCGAGCGCCGACACGGTGTACGCGCCGACCGCGTACAGGGTGCCGTGCGCCAGGTTCAGGATGTTCGCCACCCCGAAGCAGAGCACCAGTCCGGACGCCGCGACGAAGAGCAGCAACCCGTAGGCGACCCCGTCCAGGGCGGGAATCAGGTACGGGTCGATCGAGTCGGTCACCCGCGCCGCGTACCCGGTCATCCGCCCACGGTCGCCAGGTCCCCGACGACCGTGTTGGAGAGCGCCCGACCGTCCTGGCGGACCTGCCGCAGGTACCACTTCTGCACCGGCGAGTGCGTCGTCGGGGAGAACTGCCAGGTGCCGCGCGGGCTGTTGATCTGGCCCAGTCCGGCGATCGCGTTGTTGATCTCCTCCGGGGTGGGGTTCTCCCCCGCCGCGCCGATCGCCTTGTCCAACACGGCGGCCGCGTCGTACGAGGCCATCGCGTACGTGGTCGGCGAACCGTCGTGGTCCTCCTTCCAGGCCGCGACGAAGGACCGGTTCTCCGCGTTGTCCAGGTCCGGCGAGTAGTTCAGCACCGAGTAGATGTCCTTGGCCGCCTCGGCCTGGGCGGCGAGCACGCCGCCCTCGGTCAGGAAGCCTGCGGCGTAGAGCGGCAGGTGGCTGATCTCGGACTGGGCGTACTGCTTGACGAAGTCAACCGCGGCGTTACCGGCGTAGAAGGTGTAGACCGCCTCCGCCCCGGACGCCTTGATCTGGGCGAAGTACGGGGTGAAGTTGGTGGTCGCCGGGAACGGGGTCCAGAGCGTCTTGCCGTCCGGGTTGGCCAACTTGCCACCGATCTTGGCGAAGGTGTCGGTGAAGCCCCGCAGTTCGTCCCAGCCGCCCTGGTAGTCGGGGCCGATCGCGAAGACCTCGCCCTTGACGTTGTCCCGGACGTACTCGGCGATGGCCGCGCCCGGCTCGTCCGAGAGGTACGAGGTGGTCCAGATCCGCGAGACGTCCTTGAGCTCGGGTCGTCCGTTCGAGCCGACGAACGGGATCTTGGCCTCGGCGAGCAGCGGGTAGACGGCGGCCACCGAACCGCCGCCGACGATGCCGGTGAGCACGTGCACCCGGTCCTGTTTGATCAGTTTGGTCGCGGCCGGTACGGCGGTCGGCGCGCCGTTGCCCTCGTCCGCGGTGATCAGCTCGACCTTGTGGCCGCCGAGCCTGTTGTCGTGCATCTTCAGGTAGAGCTCGAAGCCGTCGCGGATCTCGGTGCCGACCGCCTCGTACGTGCCGGAGAGCGAGGCGAGCAGGCCGATCTTTATCGTGTCCGGTGCGCCGCCGCCGTTGGCGCCGCTGTTGCAGGCGCTGGCGGCCACGGTCAGCCCGAGGGCGAGCAGTGCCCCGGTCAGGGCACGGCGCCGGCTGGTCCCGGTGGGAAGTGGCATGAGTTTTCTCCAGGAGGGGGGTGGAAGAGGATGGTGGGGATGTCCCGGGGGGCGGGAGCCGGAACCGTCCGGTGGCTGCTCGACGTCGCCTCGGTTCACCGACCCTGGGTCAGCGCGGCCCTGGCGGTCGGCGTCAGTACGTCGCCGATCCGGTTCGCCAGTTCCGTCATCTCGTAGGAGACCTTGCCGACGTCGCAGTTGGGCGCCGCGAGGACCAGCAGCGAGGCGCCGTCGTTGAACGCCATCGAGAACATGAAACCGCCCTCGAGCTGGGTGACGTTGGAGATCACCGCGCCCGCCTCGAAGAAGCCGGCGGCCCCCCGGAGCAGGCTGACCAGCCCACTGCCGGTCGCCGCCAACTGGTCCGCCCGGTCCGGCGGCAGGTTCCGGGTGGAGGCCACCATCAGGCCGTCGGCCGAGATGGCGATGGCGTGGCTGACCTCCGGCGCCCGTTCGACAAAACTGTCCAGCATCCAGCCAAGGTCCCGTTGGTTCACGTCGTACTCCCTGTCGCGTCGCTTGTCGCCGAGGCGTTGACCAGCTTGGGACGGCGGGCGGCCACGCCACGGGCGTAGGCGGACATCGCGTTGGCCACCTCGGCCGGGTCACGGTGCTCCGCGGCCTGCTGTTGGCGTGGGACCGGCGTGACGCCGCCCGGTACGAGGTGCCGCTGCGGCTGCCGTTTCGGCAGTCCGGACTGGGTGGTGGCGACGACGTCGGGGGTGACCAGGCCGGTGGCCGCCCGCCATCCCTCGTCGGCCCGGGTCTGCCAGTCCGACGCGGGCTGGCTGGCCGCGCCGTTCACGGTGCTGACCGGGGCTGGCGTGGGCCAGCTGGGAGGCGGGTCCGCGGACACCGCCGGGGACGTACCCCGGTCGGTCCGGAACCAGTGGTTCACCTGTTGGAAGATGACCAGCTCCTGGGTCGGGTCGTCACCCCGGTCACCCGGTCGGGGTGCCGGTTGGAAGACCGAGCCGGCCGGCAGCGCCCGTTCGGCCGGCGGTTTGCGGATCGGGCCGTCGGGCGTGCCCGGGTACGGCGGACCGGCGGCGACCGGTCCGCGAGCACGTGCCTCCGGGATGGCCGCGAGTCGTCCGGGGGCGAGCAGCTGGCTCTCCGGGGGCACCGGTCGGATCAGCGCCGCCGGCAGGGAGATCTCGGCGATGGTGCCGAGCTTGGGTCCGGGTCGCAGTTCGACCGTGACGCCGAGCCGGCCGGCGAGCTGTCCGACCACCACCAGGCCCATCGCCCGGACCGCCGCGACGTCGGTCGCCGGAGGTCGGGCCAGCAGGTCGTTGAGCTGTGCCAACCGCTGCGGGGACAGGCCCACGCCCTCGTCGCTGACCTGGAGGATGACCCGGTCGCCGAGACTGCGCGCGGTCACCCACGCCTCGGTCTCCGGCGGCGAGTACGAGGTGGCGTTGTCCATCAGCTCGGCGAGCAGGTGCACGACCTCGTCCACCTTGTCGGCGATGACCGCCACGTCCGGGTCGACGACCCCGATCCGGACCCGGGTGTAGTGCTCGATCTGCGACAGCGCCGCCTGGACGACCTTCTGCATCGGGACGTCCTCGTGGCGTACCCGGCCGACGCCGACTCCGCCCAGCACCAGCAGGCTGGCGTTGATCCGGCCCATCCGGGTGGCCAGGCTGTCGAGTTTGTAGAGCTGCTGCAGCCGTTCCGGATCGGTCTCGTCGCGCTCGACCCGGTCCACCTGGGCCAGCACGGCGTCGACGAGCCGCTGCTCGCGCCGGCTGAGGTGGACGAAGATGTCCGCCGTGTTGGCCCGCATGACCGCCTGCTCGGCGGCGGTGCGTACGGCCGCCTGGTGTACGGCGGTGAACGCCTGGCCGACCTCGCCGATCTCGTCCCCGCTGGACGCCTCCAGGGTGGACGCGGACTGGCGGGCGAGCGTCTCGGGATGGATGCCGGCGCTGTCGATGTCACGCAGCTCGGCGACCATCGCGGGCAGTTCGGTGAAGGCGACGGAGTGCGCGGCGTCGCGCAGCCGCCGTAGCCGGCGGGTGATCTGCCGGGCCACCGCCCAGGTCACCAGCACGGTGAGCAGCAGGGCGACGGTCATCGCGCCGGCCTCGGCGATCGCCCGCCACCGCTGTTCGACCCGGGCGGCGTCGACGTCGTCCAGCACCGCCGCGTCCACCCGTTGCTGTACGTCGAAGAGCCGGGCGGCCCAGCCCTGGGTGGCGCCGATCCAGGCGTCGATGTCGACGTCGAGCGGCGCCCCGATCTCGGCGCGGGAGACCTCGTCCTGGAGACGCTGCAGTGTCAGCGCCTCCTTGCCGCTGCCGGCCTGCTCCCACCAGACGTCCCACTCGCCCCGGGCCAGGCCGACGAAGGAGAGGCTGGCTTCGGTGAACCCGGTCCGCGCGGCGGTGATGTCCTGCTGCATCGCCGGGGTCAGCTGTCCGGCGGCGATCGCCCGCAGGACGGCGACCTGCTGCTGGCCCAGCGCCTCGGCGGTCTTCGACAGGGCGGCGGCGGCCCGGATCCCGTCCGCGACCTCGGCCGAGGCCACTCCCTGGGCGATCGCCTCCCGGTAGGCGAGCAGGTCGGCGACGATGATCCGGTAGCTGAACGTGGTGGCGGAGACGGCCGCGTGCGCAGCGGTCCGCACCTGGGCCCGCAACGGCGGGAGACCGGACAGTGCCTTGTCGACCCGGAGCAGCACCGCCTCGGGGCCGCCGGTCACCTCCGGGACCCGGGCGCGCTGCCGGTGGTAACGCGCGACGATGTCGTCGGTCTCCGCGGCCTGCCGCGCGTAGGTGTCCTGTTGGCGGGCACTGGCCGAGGTCAGCAGGTCGGCCGCGGCGGCACGTTCCCGCTGCAGCTGGTAGGCCAGCCGACCGGCCTCCGCGCCCAGTTCGGCGAGCAGGCCGAGGTCGCTGGCGCGCTCCGCCTGCCGGACGCTGTCCGCGAGCGCCAGGCCGGCGAACCCGACGACCGCCACCAGTGGCGCGGCCACGATGATGCGCATCCGTGAGGCGATCTTCCAGCCGCGTCGACGTACGGGCTGGGGCCGGGCCGCGTGGGATCCGGTGGTCGAGGCCAAGACTGACTCCCACGGCTCGTCATCGAGGAGACCTGCATCTTGCAGTTAGCAAATCCCATTCCGCCGGACGGCGGGGACGGATGACCAGGGTTCACGGTGGTACAAACAGCTCGTACCACTATCTGTACCCAACGGCGAACCGACAGTCACCACAGCGGACAGGACCCGCCGCATCGCCGCTCAGCTGCGCCACCGGGCCGCACCGGCCCGGCTCCGACGAGGCTCCCCGGACGGTCTGCCCCGGCCCTCCCCGGCCAACCTCCGTCGCTCGACGGGCGGCTCCACGGACCGGGTGGACAGCTCCCCCGGACGCCCGGGCACCTCGGCGCCGGGTGTCGGCGGTGCCGTCCGGGGCGCGGGCAGCTCCACCCCGGACGTTGACATTTCGGCCCGGGCCAGGGCCAACTCCACCGAGGACCGTTCCTCGTCGGACCGGAAGTGGACCCGGAGCATCTGGTCGATCAGCCCGCGCAGCTCGTCGATCGCCTCCACCACCGCCTGCCGGTCCCGGGTCTGCGGATCCGGGTCGGGTCCGGCGGGCCGGGGGCCACGTCGACCGTCGGCGGCGGCCTGTTCCTCCGCCACCCTCGGCCACAACTCGGCGAGCCGGCCGCCGGTGCCGAGCACCTGGTCACACCGGATCGCCAGCTCCTGGCTGCCGAAGCGGCGGCCCGCCTCCACCGCCGCCACGGTCTCCCGGGAGAACCGGACCCGGTCGGCGAGCGCGCGCTGGGTCAGCCCCTTGCGGGTACGCCAGCGACGCAGTTCCCGTTGAAACTGTCGGGCAGCAGTCAAATCCGTGATGTCTGTGGCGGGCGCAGCATCCATTTACTCACCTTCGCGCGTCGGCGATTCGATCACGACAGCGATTTGATCAATCGGCGAGATCATGAGCCAGGCACGCCGAAGATCATGATCTAGCAATTGCCGGGGCCAATTCTTACCCTCCGGCGGACGCCTGTGAAGATGCGCGCGCTACCCAACGTTGACGGCAAGTGAAAAACCTAGTACGCCGAGCTACTTGACGAAGTGAATTGATCTCTGACGTGACCGCCGCGACGGCCGGCCCCGCCCCGTACCGGCAAAGACCGAGGCGACCGGCGGTGACAGCCCCGGGCTACGCCGCGCGGGCCGACGTACCGGCCGGATCGTCCGATCGTTCCCAGGGCACCGTACCGGTATCGACGACCGCCGGCAGGATCTGGTGTGCCCGGAACGCGACATTCGGTTTGTACGCGGTCACGTGGCCGGCGGCCAGCCGCAGCGCCGGAATTGCCTCGGCGAGCCGACCGAGTGCGATCCGCGCCTCCAGCCGGGCCAGCGCCGCTCCGATACAGAAATGCGGGCCGTAGCCGAAGGAAAGATGATCGCGGGCCGTAACCCGATCCGGATCGAATCGTTGTGGGTCGGCGAAGACCGCCGGATCGCGGTTCGCCGCGCCGATCAACAGCAGGCACCGGGCACCCGCCGGAATGGTCACCCCGCCGACCGCCACCGGGCGGCGGGTCACCCGCAACCAGCCGTCGATGGCCGGCCCGAACCGCAGCGTCTCCTCCAGGAACCCGGGCACAGCCTCCGGCTCCTCGGCCAGTCGTCGCCACCGTTCGGGGGTCGCCAGCGCCTGTTCCAGCGCGTGGGCGAGCAGGCCGGCCGTGGTCTCGTGCCCGGCGACGAGCAGGTTGAACGCCATGCTGGCGACCTCGGCCTCGGTCAGCACGCCGTCGTCACCGTCGCGGTGGCGCAGCACCCGGCTGACGAAGTCGTCACCGGTGGCGCCCTCGTCGACCCGCCGCGCCACGAGGTCCTGGCAGTAGTGCCAGAAGTCCAGCAGGCCCCGGGCCAGCCGCACCTGCTCCGCCGGCTCGGGACGTCCCCAGATCAACGCGATCTGGCCGTCCGCCCAGCTACGGATCCGGGGCACGTCCCGGTCCGGTACGCCGAGGATGTCGACCACCACCAGGAGCGGCAGCAGGGCGGTGAACTCGGGGATCAGGTCCACCACCTCGCCCCGGCGGCGGGCGATCCCGTCGACCAGCTCGTCGACCCGGCGCCGCACGATCGGTCCGTACTGGACCGAGACCCGGCCGGCCGTGTTGGCGAAGGTGGCCCGCAACGCCGCCCGGGTGCGGGTGTGCACCGGCGAGTCGGCGGCGGCCGTGGTCGGCGGCACGTCCAGCCGCATCACCACCGCCAACGCCTCCGGGCACATCTCGTAGACCGGGGCGAGCGTCAACGCGTTGCCGAAGCTCTCCGGATCCCCGAACGCCTGCCGTACGTGCTCGTGCCGGCTGATCAGCCACATCCCGAGGTCGTCGGCGTAGTGCACGCCCTGGTCGCGGTGCAGGAGGTCGCGCCACACGGCGCCCGGATCGGTGAGATAGGCACCAGCGAACGGGCGAAGCTCCATGGCCGCCTCCTGGCCCACGCTATGGCACGGTGACACAGCCCCCGTGGGCAATGGCTCGACCGCCGGGAATGTGCCGCCCTCCGGATCCCTGGGACATCTGGGATTCCCACGATGCGCCCACCGGGGACGCTAGTCAAGGCATTGGTACATGCCATTGTTTGGCGGAACTTCCTCGCGTACCACGATGGATCCGCCGACCTGTTCCGGCTCGACCGGCGGCTTGCATCCTGCACTTGCACCGCTGGTCACAGTGGGTAACCCAGCCTGCCGCCGGGAACCCGGCACCGGACGACGGCAGCCGGAACCAGCCACCGCGCGGCACTGCCGCGAACCGTCGCGAACCATCCGGCAGCGCCATCGACGGGCCGCCACCAAAACGACCGTTAATCGCGGTCGACCAGGCACGAATTTCTCGATCATCACCAATGCCACGGGGATCCGCGACATCTCACGCAGCGACACCGGAATCGGACCCGGTCCAATGTGGCCGACAGTTGGCCGACAGCACCCGTGACGGGGACACTCCGGACAGTGACGGCCGCTTCCGCCCGGACGCCGTCGGACGGCGACCGGTCCGACACTCCGGGACCAGCTGCCGGTTTCGACGTCTTGACATAATTCGATCAAGGGACTGGTGTGTACGCAGAGACCTCGACTCCGTCAGGAGGTTCCGTGTCCCCCAGACGATGGTGGACGGCCACCGCCGCCACACTTGTCCTGACCACTGCCGCGCTCGTGTCCCCGGGTGCGGGCGTCGCCGCCCCCGCCACCCCGACCACCGGCGTGACGCTGGACGCCGACGAGACCGCCCTCGTGCGCGTCCAACTCACCGACGAGACACAGTTCCGGCGACTGCTCGCCGAGGGCGCCGACATCGCCAACCGACCGCGCCTCGACGACGGCCGGATCCTCGTCGACCTGGTGCTGACCGGGCGGCAGCTGGCCGCGCTCACCGCTCAGGGCGTGGTGGCCCGGCAGGTCGTGCAACGCGAGGGTGACGCCGCCCGCCGGTTCGCCGACAGCGTGCGGGCCGCGCAGTCCCGGACCGGCCTGCGTGCCCCGGACGACGGACGCGGTGCCGCCGTGGCCGCCGTCGACACCCTGCACTTCCTCCAGGCCTACTGGTGGACCGCCTCCGGGCGTACCTTCGTGCAGACGCAGGTGGCGACCACCGCGACCGACGACCCGAACGTCGAGATCACCGTGACCTGGCAGACCGCCGACGGTACGACCGGCTCGTTCCCGCTGGTCAGGTTCGCCGACGCGGGCGAGTACCAGTACCACTACGCGCAGCCGCAGCCGCTGCCGGCCCGACCGGTCCGGGTCACCGCCACCTCCAGCCTCGGCGGGACCGCCCGGACGACCACACCGACCGCCTGGCCCAACGCGACACCGCCGGCGCTGCCCGAGGGCTACCAGAAGGACTTCATCGACGCGTACCTGACGCCGACCGACATCCAGGCCCGGATCAGGCGGCTGGCCCGCCAGTACGACGACCTGGTCGACGTCATCGACCTGCCGCACAAGACCCAGGGCTACCGGCGTACCGCCGCCGGCTACCTCGGCGACCCGGCGACCGCCGCCGTGGTGGTCGAGTCGGTCAAGTTCGGCGACCAGAAGATGAACGGGGTGCAGGTCCGCACCGTCGACCCGGGCCGGCCGAACCGGCCGCTGAGCGCCACCTACCGGGACCGGGTGCTCACGGTCAGCCTGGCCACCGACGCCACCGGGGCGACGATCAGCACCACCGACCAGGTGGCCGCGTTCATCTCGGCCCGTCACCCGCAGCAGTTCAGCGCGTTCGTGGAGAACGGCTCGGCGGGCCTGCGGATGCCGGTCACCGGGCCGGTACGCCTCGACGACGGCCTGCGGGGCACCGAGGTGCCGAAGAAGCCGTGGACGGTGCAGGCGCTGCGGATCGGCGCCCACCGGGACGGCTCCCGGATCGGTGTGCTGGCGTACTCGCAGGAGCACGCCCGGGAGTGGGCGACCCCGCTGGTCACCCTGGAGTTCGCCGAACGGCTGCTGGCCAACGCCGGCACCGACCCGGCCACCCGGGAGCTGCTCGACACGGTCGACGTGTTCGTCATCCCGATGGTCAACCCGGACGGCGCGAACTACTCGTTCCACGACGCCAACTTCCAGCGCAAGAACCTGGTGAACCACTGCACCGGGGCGCAGCGTGACCCGGCCAACCGGGACTCGGTCGGCGTGGACGTCAACCGCAACTACACGGTCGGCTCGCTCTTCGACGGCTACACCGGGGCCAGCACCAACTGCCTCTCCGGCACGTACGCCGGCACCGGGGAGCTCTCCGAGGCGGAGAGCCGCAACGTGATCGCGCTCGCGGAGGACCACCCGAACATCCGGTTCGCGATGAACGTGCACTCCTACGGCGGGTACTTCATGTGGCCGCCGGGGGCGTACCGGGCCGATGGCCGGATCACCCTCCCCCGGCCCTCGATCGACGAGTCAAAGATGTTCCTGGACAGCGCGCGGCGCATCGTCGGGGCGATCGCGGCCGAGCGCGGCACGATGACCTGGCCGTCGCAGACCGGTCCGGTCGCCGACGTGCTGTACTCGGCGGCCGGCAACTCCGCCGACCAGCTCTACTACGAGCTGGGCATCTTCGCCTGGGACTTCGAGGTCGGCAACGACCGGTGGAACGAGGCGACCGGGCAGTGGGAGGGCGTCGGCTTCCAGCCCCCGTTCGACGAGGCGCACGCCGAGTCCCAGGAGTACGCCGACGGCCTGGTCGAGCTGCTCCGGGTGGCCCGGGACTACGCGCGGGACCAGGGCGAGACGCTGAGCCTGGCCCGGCGGTAGGCCAGCTCCCCCCAGCTGACCGGTTAGGAAGGGCCCCTTCTACAACAGAAAGCGATAAGAAGGGGCCCTTCCTCACGCCCGGGGCGGGGATGTGAGGATGACCCGCGTGCAGGCTGTGGTGTTCGACAGGTTCGGCGGCGTTCCGGAGCTGCGTGACGTGCCCGATCCGGCGGCCGACCCCGACGGCGTGGTGGTCCGGGTCGCCGCGACCGGGCTGTGTCGCAGCGACTGGCACGGCTGGCAGGGGCACGACCCCGACATCCGGCTGCCGCACGTACCGGGTCACGAGTTCGCCGGCGTGGTGGCCGAGGTCGGCTCCGCCGTCACCGGCTGGCGGATCGGTGACCGGGTCACCGCGCCGTTCGTCTGCGCCTGCGGGAGCTGTCCCGCCTGCCTCGCCGGCGACCAGCAGGTCTGCGAGCGGCAGACCCAGCCCGGCTTCACCCACTGGGGCTCGTACGCCGAGTTCGTCGGCGTCCGGAACGCGGACGTCAACCTGGTCCGACTGCCGGACGAGGTGAGCTTCGCCGGTGCGGCCGCGCTCGGCTGCCGGTTCGCCACCGCGTTCCGGGCGGTCGTCGCGCAGGGGCGGCTCGCCGCCGGTGAGTGGGTGGCGGTGTACGGCTGCGGCGGCGTCGGGCTCTCCGCCGTGATGATCGCGGCGGCCTGTGGCGCCCGGGTGGTGGCGGTGGACGTCAGCCCGGAGGCGCTGGCCCTGGCCCGCCGGTTCGGCGCGGCGGTCTGCCTGGACGCCACCACCCTGACCGGTGACGGCGAGGTGGCGGCCACGGTCCGTGAGCACACCGGCGGTGGGGCGCACCTGTCGATCGACGCGCTCGGCAGCGAGCCGACCTGCGTCGCCTCGGTCGAGAGCCTGCGTCGCCGGGGCCGGCACATCCAGGTCGGGCTGCTGCCGGCGGCCGCCGGCCGGACCGCGCTGCCGATGGACCGGGTGATCGCGTACGAGCTGGAGCTGCGGGGCAGCCACGGGATGGCCGCGCACGCCTACCCGGAGTTGCTGTCGCTGGTGACGGCCGGGGTGCTCCGCCCGGCGGACCTGGTCACCGAGACGATCGACCTGGCCGGGGCGTCCGCCGCGCTGACCACCCTGGACCGGCCCCCGGTCGGCGGCATCCGACTGGTCAGACCGCACGGCCGGGACTGAGCCGGGACGGCGCTCGGGGGTTCGCCACCGCGCCGGCCATGCTTTCATTGGTGCCATGGCGAACCCGGCGATCTTGACCGTCGACGACGATCCGGCGGTGTCGCGGGCGGTGGCCCGGGACATCCGACGGCGATACGGCGACCGCTACCGCGTGGTGCGGGCCTCCTCGGGAGACGAGGCCCTGGCCGCGCTGCGGGAGATCAAACTCCGCGGTGACCAGGTCGCGCTGCTGTTGGCCGACTACCGGATGCCGCAGATGACCGGTATCCAGTTCCTGGAAGCGGCGATGGACCTCTTCCCGACCGCCCGCCGGGTCCTGCTCACCGCGTACGCGGACACCGAGGCGGCGATCGACGCGATCAACCTGGTCGACCTGGACCACTACCTGCTCAAGCCCTGGCACCCGCCGGAGGAGAAGCTCTACCCGGTGGTCGACGCGCTGCTGGAGGCGTGGCAGGCGAGCCCACCGGCGACGGCGAACGAGGTACGTGTCGTCGGTCACCGCTGGTCCGCGCCGTCCTTCGCGATCCGCGACTTCCTGGCCCGGAACCTGGTGCCGTACCGGTGGCTGCTCGCCGACGAGCCCGAGGGCGCACAACTGCTGGCCGCCGCCGGGGTGGCCGCCACCGAGGTGCCGCTGGTGGTGACCGTCGACGGCACGGCCCTGGTGAAGCCGACCGAGACACAACTCGCGGCGCGTGTCGGGCTGGCCACCACACCCGCGGCCGACTTCTACGACCTGGTGGTGGTCGGTGCCGGACCAGCCGGCCTGGGCGCCGCGGTGTACGGGGCGTCGGAGGGTCTGCGCACGGTGCTGGTCGAGCGGCAGGCGACCGGCGGCCAGGCGGGCCAGAGCAGCCGGATCGAGAACTACCTGGGTTTCCCGGACGGTGTCTCCGGCGCACAGCTCGCCGACCGGGCCCGGCGGCAGGCGCTGAAGTTCGGCGCTGAGCTGCTGACCGCCCGGGACGTCGTCGGCCTGGAGGCGGTCGGCGCCACCCGCCTGCTCAGATTCAGTGACGGTACGTCCATCGCCAGTCACACGGTGGTACTGGCCACCGGGGTCGCGTACCGGCAGTTGACCGCCCCCGGGCTGGCCGAGCTGACCGGCCGGGGTGTCTTCTACGGCTCGGCGTCGACCGAGGCGCCGTACTGCGCGGGCGAGGACGTCTACATCGTCGGCGGGGCGAACTCGGCCGGCCAGGCCGCCGTGTACTTCGCCCGACACGCCCGCCGGGTACACCTGCTGGTCCGGGGGCCCGACCTGCGGCGGTCGATGTCGCACTACCTGATCGAGCAGATCGAGCGGATCGACAACATCGAGGTGCACCCGTACTCGGAGGTGGTGGGCGGGCGCGGCACGGACCATCTGGAAGAGTTGATCATCTGTGACAACCGGGGCGGTGGGCAACGTACCGTCAAGGCGTCCTGGCTGTTCGTGTTCATCGGCGCCGAGCCGCGGACCGACTGGCTGGCCGAGTCGGTCGCCCGGGACGCCCGGGGGTACATCCTCACCGGCTCGGAACTGGCCAACGGCAGCCGGCGACCGGCCGGCTGGTCGCTGCCGCGCGACCCGTACCCGCTGGAGTCGAGTCTGCCCGGCGTCTTCGCGGCCGGCGACGTACGGGCCGAGTCGATAAAGCGGGTCGCCTCGGCGGTGGGCGAGGGCGCGATGGTCGTTTCACTGGCCCACCAGTACCTGGCCGCGCAATAGTTGCCGGATCGACGACAGGGGGTCGGGATGACCGCGGAAACGGACGAGCGGCTGGAGCCGGCGCAGCTGCGTACGCTCTTTCTCTTCGAGTCCCTGGACGACGAGAAGCTCGGTTACGTGCACGAGCACGGCCGGGTGAAGCGACTGCCGGCCGACGCCGACATCTTCGTCGAGGGTGACCCGGCGCGCTGCTTCTACGTCCTGCTCGACGGCACGGTGTCGCTGACCCGGCTGGTGCACGGGGACCGGATCGAGATCAGCCGCAGCAGTCAACGGGGCGCGTACGGCGGGGCGACCCAGTCGTACCTGAACGAGCAGCGGGTGGAGAACTACCTGCACAGCATGCGGGCGGTGACCGACGTCACCCTCTTCGTGCTGCCCGCCGAGGTGATCAGCACCGCCATGCGGCGCTGGTTCCCGATGGCGATGCACCTGCTGGACGGCCTGTTCCTCGGCATGCGGACCACCGAGAACCTGGTCAACCAGCGGGAACGACTGCTCGCCCTCGGTTCGCTCTCGGCCGGTCTGACCCACGAGCTGAACAACCCGGCGGCGGCCGCGGTCCGGGCCACCGCCGTGCTCCGGGACCGGGTCTCCGGCATGCGGCACAAGCTGGCCATGATCGCCGACGGTCGGCTCGACGGTGAACGGCTGCACCGGCTGGTCGAGTTCCAGGAGGCGGCGGTCAAGCAGGCCGCCAACGCACCCACCCGCTCACCGCTGGAGACCAGCGACGCGGAGGACACCCTGGCCGACTGGTTGGACGAGCACGACATCACCGGCGGCTGGGACCTCGCGCCGATCCTGACCGCCGGCGGCATCGACGGGACGTGGCTGGACCGGGTCGCCGACACCGTCAGCCAGGACGATCTGGAGCCGGCGATCCGCTGGCTCGCCTACACCGTCGAGACCGAGCTGCTGATGGGCGAGATCGACGACGCGCTGCACCGGATCACCGGCCTGGTCGGGGCAGCCAAGCAGTACTCGCAGCTCGACCGGGCCCCGTACCAGACCGCCGACGTGCACGATCTGCTCGACGCCACGCTGGCGATGTTCAGCGCGAAGATCGGGCCTGACGTGCGGGTGGTCCGGGAGTACGACCGGAGCCTGCCAGCGATCCCGGTGTACGCGGGTGAACTCAATCAGGTCTGGACCAACCTCATCGACAACGCGCTCTACGCGATCGGCGAGACCGGTGTGCTGACGGTGCGTACCGGACAGGAGGAGGAACGGGTCGTGGTGGAGATCGTCGACACCGGTCCGGGCATACCCGCCGACGTCCGCTCCCGGATCTTCGAGCCGTTCTTCACCACCAAGCCGATCGGCGAGGGCACCGGGCTGGGGCTGGAGATCTCGTACCGGATCGTGGTCAACAAGCACCACGGGGACCTCGCGGTCGAGTCCGAGCCGGGGCGCACGGTTTTCCGGGTCTGCCTGCCGATCTCCGGACGCTGACCGCCGGCTGGGCCGCCCGTCAGCTGGTCGAGCGGAGGTCGCGGGGGTTGCCGTCGGCGCGCATCGCCGCGACGAGGTCCTCCCGGGCCCGGGCCACCCGGGACCGGATGGTGCCGACCGGGCAGTCGCAGACCTCGGCCGCCTCGGCGTAGCTGAGCCCGACCACCTGGGTGGCGACGAACGCCTCCCGGCGGTCCCGGGGCAGGTCCTCCAAAAGCCGGGACAGCTCGACCGCACCGGCGAACCCGGCGGCGTCGCGGGCGAGCTCGGCGTCGGCGGCCAGTTGCCAGTCGGGCAGCGCGGCCACCCGGGGCCGTCGCATGGTCATCCGGATGTGGTCGGCACAGGCCCGCCGCGCGATCGCCAACAACCAGGTCAACGCCTTCGACCTGGCGGCGAACCGGGGCAGTGCCCGCATCGCCCGCAGGTAGGTCTCCTGGGTCAGGTCCTCCGCCTCTCCGGGGCCGACCAGGTGGGAGACGAACCGGTGGACGTCATGCTGGGTGGCCCGGATGAAGGCCGCCGCCGCCGAGCGGTCGCCGTCCTTGGCGGCGAGCGCCCAACTGGTGATCTCGTCGCCGTCGGCGCCGGGGGAAGGCATGGCGTCCACGCTACCTGTGGCCCGGTGCCCCGAATACCCCCGCCCGGCATGCGGAAGATCGCCGCACCCCGGTGGGAACCGGGGCCGCCCGGGGGCCGACTATGTGGGTGTGGGGTGTGAACAGTATCGAGAAGCCCTGTCGGCACGACTCGACGGCGAGGAGGAGGTCGCGGAGCGGGCCGCGACGGAGCGTCACCTCGCCGGCTGCGCGGAGTGCCGGGCCTGGCTGGAGAGCGCGACGACGCTCAACAGGTACGCCCGGACCAGCCTCGTCCCGGCGGCGCCGCTGGAGATCGACCAGGTGCTGCTCGACGCCGCCCCCGGACCCCGCCGGGCCCGGCTCGGTCGCGCGCTCTGGATCGCCCTCGGTGTGGTCGGGGTCGCCCAGTTCCTGCTCGGCGCGGCGCAGATCGCCGGCGTCGGCGTCGTGGACACGGCGCACTCGCACGGGCTGGAGGCTGTGCTCGGCGGCGGGCCCAACCACCTGTGGCACGAGTCGGCCGCCTGGAACGTCGCGCTCGGCGCCGGATTCGCCTGGATAGCCCTGCGCCGGACCCGTCCGCAGGGCCTCCTGCCCACCCTCACCGCGTTCGTCGCCGTCCTCACCCTGCTCTCCACCAACGACGTGATCGCCGGCCGGGTCGACGCCGAACGGATCCTCAGCCACGGGCTCATCGTGGCCGGCTATCTGATCATTCTCGGACTGTCCCGGCTGGTATTCGACTCGGGAGAGCCGCCGAGCAGGTCCGGACCGGGCGACCGGACGGCGTGGCGGGTCACCTTCGAGGAGGACGAGCGGCCCGCACCGCCCCGGCTCCGCCTGCTCCGCGCCCCGTCCGCGACGGCCCGGGTCACCACCGCGTCCACGGTCCGGCTGGGCGGCGGCCACGCGGCCGACCGGCGACACGACCGGGCGGCCTGACCCGGCGAAACGACCGGGCGGACACAACCAGGCCGACCCGACCAGGCAAGACCCGACCGGGCGGCCTGACCCGGCGCCGATCGCCACGTGGTCGGTGCCGGCCCGCTCCCTCCACGCCGGGCCCGGCCGGGCCGGGGCCGGTCAGTGTGCCGGATTGGGGGTGTGCGGCAGTTTGCCCAACTGTCGCCAGTCCGACTCGGCGACCTGGATGTCGTAGTGCCGGGCCGCGGCGAGGATGTTCGCGAACGCCTGGTCGCGCTCGGCGTCGCTCACCCCCTGGGTCTGATCGAACCGGGCCAGCGCGTTGCGTACGTGCTTCGCGTCGGTGAGCGGCTCCTTGCGTTTGCCCGGGAAGGCGAACGCGCTGTCGGGCAGTTCCCGGGACTGCTTACTGCTGATCACGCCGTGCTGGTCCACGGGCTTCCAGGTGGTCTTCATCACCGCGTACCTCCTGTTCCGGAGTGCTCTCGGGGCCGGGCCGGGCTGGGCGGGGCTGGCCACGATCGGACCGGACCGGCCAGGGACGCGACCCCGCGGGCCGAGTCGACCCGATTCCGCCCGACCGGGCCGCCCTGTCCCCCACGTCGGGTGCTACCCGCGGCACCGCCCCGATAACCACGGCGCCGCCGGGGGCCGGTTCACCGACGGCGCGCCTGACAGAATTTGGAATCTGTCAGCTGTTAGCGCATACTTGTTTTCGTGGGACCGGGCAGGATCCGGTCCGGTACGAGGCAGTGGGAGTGGGAGTGATCATGGAACAACGGAATCTTGGCAGCTCAGGCCCGCGGGTCTCCGCCCTCGGCCTCGGCACGATGGGCATGTCCGACCTCTACGGGCCGGCCGACGAGACGGAGAGCGTCAACACCATCCACGCGGCCCTGGACGCCGGGGTGACCCTGCTGGACACCGGCGACTTCTACGGCGCGGGGCACAACGAGATGCTGATCGGCCGGGCACTGCGTGGCCGGGACCGGGACAGCGTCACGATCAGCGTGAAGTTCGGCAGCCTGCGGGATCCCGAGGGAGGTTGGGGCGGACACGACAGCCGCCCGCAGGCGGTCCGCAACTTCCTCGCGTACACCCTGCGCCGCCTCGACACCGACCACGTCGACATCTACCGGCCGTCCCGGCTCGACCCCGCCGTGCCGATCGAGGAGACCATCGGGGCGATCGCCGAGCAGGTGAAGGCCGGTCGGGTACGACACGTCGGGCTGTCCGAGGTGGGCGTAGAGACGATCCGCCGGGCCCACTCGGTGCACCCGATCAGCGACCTGCAGATCGAGTACTCGCTGCTCTCCAGGGGCGTCGAGACGGAGATCCTGGACACCTGCCGGGAACTGGGCATCGGGGTGACCGCGTACGGGGTGCTGTCCCGGGGGCTGCTCAGCGGACACTGGCGCCCGGACCGGCAGCTGACCAGCGGAGACTTCCGTGGCGTCAGCCCCCGGTTCAGCGGGGACAACCTCACCGCCAACCTGCGGCTCGTCGAGGCGCTGCGCGGTGTGGCGGACTCGAGGGGCGCCACCGTCGCACAGGTGGCGATCGCCTGGGTGCTCAGCCGGGGCGAGGACGTCGTACCGCTGGTGGGTGCCCGGCGCCGGGACCGGCTCGCCGAGTCGCTGGGCGCGCTCGATCTGGCGCTGAGCGCGGACGACCTGGCCGCGGTCGAGCGTGCCGTACCGGCCGGGACCGCCGCCGGGACCCGGTACGCGGTACCCCTGATGCAGCACCTGGACAGCGAACGGTGAGATGGTGTCCATGGCCGACACGACCCTGACCAGAGAACAGATTCTCGAAGCGGCGGAGGACGTCCTCCGCCGCTTCGGCCCGGCCAAGGCGACCGTCGTCGACGTCGCCCGGGCACTCGGGGTGAGCCACGGCAGTGTCTACCGGCACTTCGCGAGCAAGGTGGCGCTCCGCGAGGCGGTGACGGAGCGGTGGCTGGAGCGGGCGCACGGGGAACTGCCGGCCGTGGTCGACGCCGACGATCCCGCGCCACAGCGGCTGCGCACCTGGGCCCACACCCTGCACCGGGCGAAGCGCGGGCGGGCACTGGACGATCCTGAGCTGTTCGCGACCTATCTCGTCCTGGTGCGGGAGAACAGCCACGTGGTGCGCGCCTCGCTCGACGAACTCGTCACGCAGCTCAGCCGGATCATCGCCGCCGGGGTCGCCGCCGGCGACTTCGCCGCCGACGACGTACCGGCGACCGCTCGGGCGGTGTTCCACGCCACCGTCCTGTTCCACGATCCGGCGTACGCGGCGATGTGGGACGACCCGGAGACCGGCCGGCAGCTCGACGCGGTGGTGGATCTGATCCTGACCGGTCTGCGCCCCCGCTGAGCCGGGGCCGGTGGCCCGGCGGAGCCCTTCCGCCGGGACGGCCCGACCGGGGGCGGCGGGTCGTCCGGATGACTCGATATTGACTTTCTTAGTTAACTTTCCTAATCTTTCTGCCACTCAGCCACGTCGATCCCGATCCCCTCACCACACCCCCCTTGAGCAGGGTCATGCCGGGCTCCACCCCCACCACCGGCAGCACCCAAGGGCGGATCAACGTGCGCTGGCGTGCCTCCCCCGCAGAAGGGATCGACCATGTCACCCACCGCAAGCCCGGACCAGCCGTACCCGTCAGGAGGTCGGCGCCTCCGGTCCGTCCTCGCCGCCGGCGGGCTCGCCCTGGCCACCGCCGTCGCCGGCACCGCCGTCGTCCTCGTCCCGCAGTCCCCCGCCGCGGCCGTCGTGCTGCCGAACAACTTCAAGAGCGTCGGGTACATGCCGTCCTGGGCCGGTGACGTCAACGCCGTCCAGTACAACAAGCTGACCCACATCAACTACGCGTTCGTGCTGCCGAACTCGAACGGCACACTGCGCGCGGTCGAGAACCCCAGCAAGCTCTCCTCCCTGGTGTCCCGGGCGCACAGCAGCAACGTCAAGGTGTCGATCGCGGTCGGCGGCTGGAACGACGGCGACGACTCGGCCTTCGAGGCGCTGGCCGCCAACGCCTCGACCCGGACGACGTTCGTGAACAGCCTGGTCAGCTTCGTCAACCAGTACGGTCTCGACGGTGTCGACATGGACTGGGAGTACCCGGACGCGGGCGCCTCGGCCAACAACTACACCGCGCTGATGCAGCAGCTCAGCAACGCCCTGCGCCCCCAGGGCAAACTGCTGACCGCGGCGGTCGTCTCCGAGGGCGGCACGGTCAACGGCGTGCAGCCGGCGGTCTTCGGCTACGTCGACTGGCTGAACATCATGGCGTACGACGGCGGCAGCCCGCACGCCAACTACGACTGGTCGATCAACAGTGTGAACATCTGGAAGTCGCGGGGCCTGCCGGCCAGCAAGGCCGTACTCGGTGTGCCGTTCTACAGCCGTCCCGGCTACTACACCTACAACCAGCTCGTCGGGATGGACCCGGCGAACGCCAACCGGGACTGCGTCAGCGTCGGCGGCACCCAGCAGTGCTACAACGGCATCCCGACGGTGAAGCGGAAGACCCAGTGGGCCCTGGCCAACGCCGGCGGCATGATGAACTGGGAGCTGTCCCAGGACCGTAACGACTCGTACTCGCTGGTCAGCGCCATCTACGACACGGTGATGGGTGGCGGCGGCACCCCGCCGCCGACCGGCCGGACCGGTCAGATCACCGGAATCGGCGGCAAGTGCGTCGACGTGGCCAGCGCCTCCAGCGCCAACGGCGCGGCGATCCAGCTCTGGACCTGCAACGGCAGCAACGCCCAGCGGTGGACGGTCGGCACCGACGGCACGCTGCGGGCACTCGGCAAGTGCGCCGACATCACCGCGGCCGCCACCACCAACGGCGCCAAGGTGCAGCTCTACGACTGCAACGGCACCGGAGCGCAGGTCTGGCAGGCACAGAGCAACGGGACGCTGCGCAACCCGGCGTCGAACAAGTGCCTGGACGCCACCGACAACACCTCGGCCGACGGCACGCGGCTGCAGATCTGGGACTGCTTCGGCGGCGCCAACCAGCGCTGGCAGCTCCCGGCCTGACCCACCCGCGATGGCTGTTAGGAAGGGCCCCTTGTACAACCGAAAGCGATAACAAGGGGCCCCTCCTTACACCTCAGCCGAGGCGGAGGTCGAGGACCCGGATCGGGGACGGGGTGGTACCCGTCGAGGCGCGCTGGTACATGACCGAGAGAACGCCGTCGCTCTCCATCCGGGTCCGGTCGACCAGCACCTCGCCGAAGGCGCCCAGCCCGGCCGCGTCGAACCGCAGTGTCCAGTCGGTGTAGCCGCTGGCCCGGCTGGCCGCGGCGATCCGCCCGTACGGCAGCACGACGTAGGCGTTGTCGGCGGCGTCCAGCACCAGTTGGGAACGGCCCATCGCGTTCAGCGGCACCGGCAGTTCCGTCTTGCGCCAGGCGCCGGAGCCGGTGCGGTGGAGGTGGAAGGCCCGGCCGTTGGCCCGGCGCGCGGACGGGTAGTCGGTGACGCAGGAGGTGAACCGCCCGGGCACGTAGCTGATCGCCAGGTGCGGGTTTCCGGTCGAGTCGACGTCCTGACTCTCCTGGTTGATCAGCGCGTGGTTCGGTGGCAGCGGGTCGACGACCAGACCGGGACTGGAGATCGAGACCAGGTTGCCGGAGCCGGTCGTGCCGACCACGGCACCGGTGCCGTTGCGCCAGGTCCGGCCCGCGTCGTCGCTGTGGAGGTATCCGGTGTCGTGGTTGGTGAGGCCGCCCGGGTGGCAGGTCACCGCGGCGTTCCCCTCCCGCCAGGTGAAGGCGGCGTGCAGCCGGCCGCCCGGCCCGTAGGTGAGGCCGTGCAGGTACATGTTCCGGGTGGTGCTGGTCGCCCCGTTGGCGGTGTACCCGCCGGTCGCCGACTGCCAGCGGCCCAGCCGCCGCCAGGTGCCGTCGTACTCGGCCAGTTCGTTGCTGCCGTTGCCGGAGCGACCGGTCCGGTAGCTGAACTGCAGGCGCCCGTTAGGCGCGACCCGGAACTGCGGGTACGTCATGGCGCCGAGCGCGACACCGTCCAGTGTCCGCTGCACCGGGCCGAACCGGCTGGCGGTCCAGCTCGCCGCGGCGGGTGCGGAGACCAGGCCAGCCTCGGACCGCACGTAGTGGATGTCGCTGTCGTGGGTGTCCATCGCGACGTGCAGCCGGCCGTCGCCCGGGGAGACGCCCAGCGAGATGGAGTTGTGCGAGTCGTTCGTGCTCAGCTGGTGCGGCAGCCGCAGCGTCTGCCAGGCGCCGCCGGGCAGTTGGCGACGGGCGAGCGTCGCGTGCCGGGACGAGGTGTACCAGGCCGCGTACTGGTATCCGGCGTGGCTGATGATGCCGTCGGCGTACGAGGCGTTGTTGACCAGCCCGTCGTACGAGACGAAGTAGAGCGCGGCCGGGTCGAGCTGGGTGTCGCCGAGCCGGGTCACCGTCGGCGCGGCCGCCGGAACCGCAGCCAGGGCCGGGACGGCGAGACCGCCGGAGCCGGCGAGCACACCGGAGGCGGCGAGCACGGCGAGCACGAGGCGGGGTGCCGGGCCGGCGTGCCGGCGCGCCGGTCGGTAGCGGATCCTCGGGGCGGACATGGCTTCTCCCCTGCGCCGGGCGCCACCGGGCGCGACCAGATGAACGGATTCAATCTACATCCATCCACGTCGATGGAACAGGTGCCCGTCCCGGCCCAGGTATGTGGCCACGGTGTTCATCGCGCGTTCCGGTGGGTGTCACGTCGGACCGTTGGGATGAGGGAGATCAACTGCACCGCTGACCTCGGAAGGCCCTCCATGTCGCAGTCTCCGCTGACGCTGCCCCGCCGTCACTTCCTCGCCCTGGGCGGTGTCGCCGCGGGCGCGGCCGTGCTCGCCGCCGAACCCGCCTCGGCGACGTCCGCCGTCGGAAAGGACCGGACCACCCTGCCGGGTCACGTGTTCACCCTCGGCGTCGCGTCCGGCGACCCGACCTCCGACGGGGTCGTGCTCTGGACCCGGCTGGCCCCCGACCCGCTCGCCCCCGACGGACTCGGCGGCATGCCCGACCGCACGGTCAACGTCCGCTGGGAGGTGGCCGAGGACGACAGGTTCCGCCGGGTGGTACGCCGTGGCGTCGAGCGGGCCAGTGCCAGGTGGGCCCACTCGGTGCACGCCGAAGTGCACGGCCTGCGGCCGGACCACGTCTACTTCTACCGGTTCCTGGTCGCCGACCAGGTCAGCCCGGTGGGTCGTACCCGCACGGCACCGCGTGCCGGAGCCGATCTGAGGTCGCTGAGCTTCGCCTTCGCGAGCTGCCAGGCGTACACCGACGGCCACTTCACCGCGTACGAGCACATGGCCCGGGAGGACCTGGACCTGGTCGTACACCTCGGCGACTACATCTACGAGGGCGGTGGCGCCGGCTCGATCGGCCGCGCACACCTGCCGGCCACCGAGACGTTCTCCCTCACCGACTACCGGATCCGCTACGCCCAGTACAAACTCGACCCGGCACTGCAGGCGGCGCACGCCGCCGCGCCCTGGGTGGTCGCCCCGGACGACCACGACGTGGAGAACAACTGGGCCGGTGACCACTCGCAACCGGACACCGAGCCGGACCAGGACCCGGCCGTGTTCCGGCTCCGTCGGGCCGCCGCCTACCAGGCGTACTACGAGAACCTGCCGCTGCGTGCCTCGTCCATGCCGCACGGTCCGGAGATGCAGGTCTACCGGCGGCTGAAGTTCGGAGACCTGCTGCAGCTCGACGTGCTCGACACCCGACGCTTCCGCGACCAGCAGCTCACCGACCCGTCGCTGCGCTGGGCACCGGACCGGCAGATGCTCGGCGCCAAGCAGGAGGCGTGGCTGCTGGCCGGGCTCGGCGCGTCCACGGCCCGGTGGAACGTGCTCGCCAACCAGATCTTCGCGATGGAGGCCGACCACACCGCCGGTCCGGACGAGTCGTTCGGGATGGACACCTGGGACGGGTACGCCGCCGCGCGCCAGCGGCTCTTCGACGGCGTCGCGCAGCGGCGCGTCGACAACTTCCTCATCGTCACCGGCGACGCCCACCGCAGCGTGGCCGCCGACCTGAAGCTGAACTTCGCCGACCCGAACTCGCGCACGATCGGCACCGAGTTCCTCGGCACCTCGATCAGCTCCGGTGGCAACGGAACCGACATGGACACCCTCGGGACGACCTGGCTGGCCGAGAACCCGCACATGAGGTTCCACAACTCGCAGCGTGGCTACCAGGTGTGCCACCTGGGTCGGCACGAGATGCGCACCGACTACCGCGTGGTGCCGTTCGTCAACGCCCCGGGAGCCCCGGTCACCACCCGGGCCAGTGTCCACGTGCAGAGCGGCCGGCCCGGAGTGGCACACGTGTCGGCGTGACGACCCGGTTTCACCGGTGACCGCCCGTCCGGTCCGTCGGAGCGACCGGACGGGCGGTCAACCGCGACGGGCCGAGGTCTCCTCCCGGACGACGAACCGGATCGACCGTGCCTCGGTCATGCAGGCCCGCATCGGCGCGACCAGCTCCCGATGCTCGGGGCTGCGTTCCCATGCCTCGAAGTGGGTCAACGACACCCACTCGCTGGTGATCAACCACTGTTCCGGGTCGGTCGTCGACTCGCAGACCTGGTCCACCAGATGTCCCGGCACCCCCTCGGCGACCTGGTAACGGATCTGCTCGTACGCCTTCAGAAAGTCCTCGGTGCGGTCACGGGGCACCCGCATCAGGAACAACACCCTGGCCTTGGCCATCATCGGTCCTCCTTCGTGTCAGCCCGGGACCCGCCGTAACAGCACGGCGCTGTTGAAGCCGTCGAAGCCCCGGGCGCAGACCAGCGCCGTGGCGACCCGCCGGGGGCCGGAGTCCCGGACGAAGTCGAGGTCACAACCGGCGGCCGGCCGGTCCGGGCCGGCGGTCGGCGGCAGCACACCGTGCCGCATCGCGAGCAGCGCGGTCGCCACGTCAAGCGCGGCCCCGCCCTGGTGCGCCCGGCCGGTCAACGCCTTCTGCGTACTGACCGGCGGTGGCCGGGAGCCGAAGACGGTACGCAACGCGTCCGCCTCGCTCCGGTCGTAGCGGGGCACCCCGAGCGCGTCCGGCACCACCACGTCCACCGACGCCGGGTCGACCGAGGCCCGGTCCAGTGCCAACCGCATCGCCCGGGCGTACTGGACGCTGTCGACCGCACCCGAGGAGCCGGTGTGCCGGGCGTCGTGGCTGGCCCCCCAGCCGGCCACCTCGGCGTAGACGGTGTCCACACCCCGGGCCAGGGCGTGCTCCAGCTCCTCCACCACAAAGATCGCGCCACCCTCGGCGGGTACGTACCCGCCCGCCGCCGCGTCGAACGGCCGGTACGCCCGCTCCGGATCGGGACAGGTGCTCAGCAGCCCGCTGCGCAGCTGGCAGGTCAGCGCGTACGGGCTCAGTGGACATTCGGTGCCGCCGGCCAGCACCACCGGGGTGCCCCGCCGGACCAGCCGTACCGCGTGCGCCAGGCTGTCCAGGCCACCGGCGGTCTCGGCGGCGAGCACCCCGCACGGTCCCTTGAACTGGTGTCGGATCGACAGCTGTCCGACGCTCGCCGCGTAGAACCAGGCGATCGACTGGTACGCCCCGACGGTGCGCCCCGGTCCCCGCCAGAGCCGCTGCAGTTCCCGCTGGCCGAACAGGTTGCCACCGGAGGCGCTGGCCAGGGTCACGGCGTACCCGTACGGGTCGTCGGCGAGTTCGGGCAGGCCGGCGTCGGCCAACGCGAGTCGGGTGGCGGCAAAACCGAGGTGGGTCCACCGGTCGGTCTGCACCACCCGCCGGTTGTCCACGTGTTGCAGCGCGTCGAAGTCGGCGACCTCGCCGGCCAACGTCACCGGATAGCGGCTCGGGTCGAACAGGGTGATCCGGCCGATCCGGTTCTGCCCGGCCAGCAGACACTTCCAGTGCGCGTCGACGCCGATGCCGCTCGGTGCCACCACGCCGATCCCGGTGATCACGGCCCGGCGTACCGGTCCGGCACCGGCCGGCCCGAATGGCACCCCGGCACCGGCCGGCCCGGTCACCGCCGTGCCCCGTCGTGGCGGGTGAACAGCATGGCCGACTGGAAGCCGCCGAAGCCGCTGCCGACCGAGAGCGCCACGTCGACCCTGACCTCCCGGGCCACGTTCGGGATGTAGTCCAGATCGCACTCCTCGTCGCGGTTGGCCCAGTTCGCGGTCGGTGGGACGACACCGTGCTCGACGGCGAGCGCGCAGGCGGCCATCTCGATCGCGCCGATCGCGCCGAGCGAGTGCCCGATCATCGACTTGATCGAGCTGATCGGCACGCCGTACGCCGCGCCGCCGAGCGCCCGCTTGAACGCCGCCGTCTCGTGCCGGTCGTTCTGTCGGGTACCCGAGCCGTGTGCGCTGATGTACGACACCTCACCCGGTTCCCGCCGGCCCTGCGCCATCGCGTCCTCGATCGCCAACGCCATCTCCACCCCGTCCGGACGCAGCCCGGTCATGTGGTAGCCGTTGCTCCGGTTGGCGTACCCGGCGACCTCGCAGTAGATCCGCGCACCACGTCGCCGGGCCTGCTCCGCCTCCTCCAGCACCAGCACCGCGGCCCCCTCGGCCAACACGAAGCCCTGCCGGTCCCGGTCGAACGGGCGCGAGGCGTGTGCCGGGTCGTCGTTGCACGGCGTGGTCGCCTTGATCGCGTCGAACGAGGCGACGGTGACCGGGGAGATCGGACTGTCCGAGGCACCGGCGAGGACAACGTCCGCCTCACCGTCCTCGATCAGCTGGTGGGCGTAGCCGATCGCGTCGATGCCGGAGGTGCAGCCGGTGGAGACCACCTGGGCCGGGCCGTGCAGCCCGTGCCGGCAGGCGACGTCGGCGGCCAGGCTGCTCGGCATCAGCGCCTGGTACAGGAACGTGCCGGCCCGCTCCGGGTCGACCAGCCACTGCGCGCCTCCGTCGCTGACCCGGACGTACTCCTGTTCCAGCAGCATGGTGCCGCCGACCGCCGAGCCGAGCACCACGCCGGCCCGGTCCCGTACCGGGTCGGTGAGCTCCAGTCCGCTGTCGGCGAGCGCCTCGATCGAGGCGGCCAGCGCGAACTGGACGTACCGGTCGGCACGCCGCTGCTCCGGCACGGTGAGCCCGGCCCGGACCGGGTCGAAGTCGCACTCGGCGGCGATCTGTGATCGGAACGACGACGGGTCGAAGAAGGTGATCCGTCGGGTCGCCGTCCGGCCGGCGGTGACGGTGGCCCAGAACTCGTCCCGGGTGACCCCGCCGGGAGCCACCACCCCGATCCCGGTCACCACGGTGCGGCGCCGGGTCATGGCGCGGCTCCGGCCGGGGCGTTGCTGGGGCCGGGTCCGCGCACCGGGGCGGCGCCCGGCTCGGTGTCGACGTGGCCGAGTTCCGGACGCGGTGCGAGCGGGCCGAGGTGGAACACCACCTCGGCCGGCTCGGCGGCGACGTTCCGCAGCCGGTGCCGGACGTTCACCGGTACGTAGAGGGCCTCGCCGGCACCCACCGGCACCGGTGTGTCGTCGAGGTCGACCACCAAGGCGCCCCGCGCCACGTACAGGAACTCCTCGCTGTACGGGTGGTAGTGCTCGGCGATCCGTTCGCCGGGGGCGAGGTGTGCCACCCCCATGAAGCCGGAGGTGCTGCCCACGGTGCGGGGGCCGAGCAGTACCCGCAGTTCGGCACCGCGCCGCCGGTCCGCCGGTACGTCCCGGGCCGCGACCAGGTGGCGTCCCGACTCACTCATCGTCGGTTCCCCCCGGTGCGGTGGCGGCGAGTTCGGCGGCGATCCGTTCGATCTTGTCGCGGATGATGTCGAGCTGGATCCGGCTGTTCGCGTTGATCCGGTCGGTCATCTGGGCGGTGGTCACCGGCGCGGTCGGTCGCATCTCGAAGTCCTGGGTCCAGGTCATCCGGGTTCCGCCCGGCACCTCGTGGTACCGCCAGTGGATCCGCATGTACTCGAACGGCCCGGTCTCCACCCGGCGGGCGTGCACCTCGCGCCGGACCGGGTCGACGGTGCGTTCGCTGACCCAGCTCCACACCACGCCGTTGTCGTCCGGGTACATGGTCAGCCGGAACCGGACGGTGTCGCCGTGCTCCTCGATGATCTGGACCGACTGGTACTCGGTGAACAGGCCGGTCCAGCCGGCGACGTCGTTGGTCAGGTCCCAGACCAGGTCCAGCGGCGCGGCGATCAGCACCCCGTTCTCGGTGTGGCCGGGCCGCCCGGCGGCGCCGGGACGCGGCGACGGCGCGGTGGCCGATCCGGTCCCCGGCGTGGCGCCGGCGGTCGGGGCAGCGGCTCGCGACCCGGCGTCCGACGCCCCGGCGGCGGACGGCCCGGGATCCGGCGGCTCCGGGTCGAGCTGTCGGGCCACCAGTTCGGCGATCTCGGTGATGCTGAGCCGGGTGGCCTGCTCCGGGATCTGCGCCCGGTAGCGGTCCGCGACCACCGCCTGGAGTTCGAGCAGGGCCAGCGAGTCCATGCCGAGTTCCTCCAGGGAGGCGGTCGGCGTGGCCGCCGCCGCCCCGGCGTCCAGCCCGCAGTGCCGGACCAGGATGTCGGTTATCTCCACGGCGGTGACCGCGGATCCACCGTTGTCGTGCGCGGTGCCGGGTTCCCGCCCGGTGGCCACCGGATCCTCGTGCCTGACGGTCATCTGGTTCTCCTCGTGGGATGTGCGGAACTGGACGGACATGGCTCGTCGCCGGGGGAACCGGGGACGCCCAGCAGGCGGTCGACCAGGTTGGTCGTGTACCGCCCCTTGCGGAATCCCGGGTCCTCGAGCACCCTCCGGGCGAACGGAATGGTGGTGTGTACGCCGGGACCGGACACCTCGAACTCGTGCAGCGCCCGTTCCATCCGGCTGAGCGCCAGATCCCGGTCCGGCGCCCAGACCACGACCTTGGCCAGCAGTGAGTCGTAGTGCGGACCGACCAGGTAACCGGGGTAGCCGTGCGTGTCGACCCGGGTGAACGGGCCGGCCGGCGGCACGAAGCGGGTCAGTCGGCCGGGGGTCGGTACGAAGGCCCGCTCCGGATCCTCGACGTTGACCCGGCACTCGATCGCGACGCCCGAGCTGCGTACGTCCTCCTGCCGCAGCCGCAACGGCATCCCGCCGGCGATGCGCAGTTGTTCGTGCACCAGGTCGACGCCGGTGATCATCTCGGTGACCGGATGTTCGACCTGGATCCGGCAGTTGATCTCGATGAAGTGGAAGCGTTCGGTCTCGTCGACCAGGAACTCGAAGGTTCCCGCCCCGGTGAAGCCGACCCGCAGCGCGCCGCGCAGCGCGGTCGCGGCCAGCGCGTCGAGGGTCGCGGCGGAGAGCGCGGGTGCCGGCCCCTCCTCGATCAGTTTCTGGTGCCGCCGCTGTACCGAGCAGTCCCGGGTGCCGAGGTGGACACCGTTGCCGTACCCGTCACAGAGGACCTGCACCTCGACGTGCCGGGCCTGGGTGAGGTACCGCTCGACGTAGACGCGGTCGTCGCCGAACGCGGCCTGCGCGGCGATCCGGGTCCGCTCGTACGCCGGGATGAACTCCTCGGCGGACCAGACCACGGTCATCCCCCGTCCGCCACCGCCCGCCGCCCCCTTGATGATCACCGGATAGCCGGTCTCGTCGGCGACCGTCCGGGCCTGGGCCGCCGTGGCGACGGTCGCCAGACTGCCGGGCGACAGGGGCAGGCCGGCTTCGGCCATCAACGCCTTCGCCCGCGACTTGTCGCCGAGCGCCAGCATCACCTCGGGACGGGGGCCGATGAAGACCAGTCCGTTGTCGGCACAGATCTCGGCGAAGTCGGGATCCTCGGAGAGGAAGCCGTAGCCGGGATGCACCGCCTGCGCCCCGGTCTGGCGGGCCGCCTCGATGATCGCCGCCGCGTTCAGGTAACTGTGCCGGCTGTCCGCCGGTCCGATGCAGACCGCCTCGTCGGCCAGCCGTACCACCGCCGAGTCCCGGTCCACAGCCGAGTACACCGCCACGCTGCGTATGCCGAGTTCCCGGCAGGCCCGGGCGACCCGGACCGCGATCTCGCCCCGGTTGGCGATCAGGACCTTCTCGAACACTGTGCCACCGTCCTCGACTCACGCGGGAACCAGGGCGATCAGCGGTTGTCCGAACTCGACCGGTTCGCCGTCGCGGACGAGCACCTCGACGACCCGACCGGGCTGGTCGGCGACCACCTCGTTCATCAACTTCATCGCCTCGACGATGCCGACCACCTGACCGGCCTCGACCCTGTCGCCGACTTCGACGAACGGCGGTCCGCCGGGCTCGGGCGACCGGTAGAAGGTGCCGACCAGCGGCGCCGGCACGGTCCGGCGAAGGTCCGTAACCACGTCCGCGCCGGGTGGGCCGACCGGCGTCGGCACGGCGAGCGTGGGTACCACGGCGGCGACGGTCGTACCGGTCCCGGATCCCGGGGCGGCCGCTTCGCCGTGCCACTCGATCTCCAGCACCGCGTCACCCCGGCGCAGGCGGATCCGGCGCAGCGGGCCGGTCGTCTCGGCGACCAGCCGGGACGCGTGTCGGCACAGTTCGGCGAGTTCCCTACCGTCGTCGGCGTCGCGGTTGTCGTCCGGCGGTCCGCCGACCGGGGACCCGCTGCCGACCGGTCGGCTCTCCGAGGACCGGCTTTCCGGGATCCGGTGCTCGGGTGCCGGGGCGTCCGGGACGGCCGCCGAGGCGGTGGGTTGCCGCCAGCCGTTGGCGGCGGTCGACGAAGCCGGGTCGCGGTCCGGCTCACGCCCGGGCTGCGGACCGCCCTCGGGCGACACGGCGACCATCAGCACCCCTTTCCGGTTGGCAGTACGGCCGCCTCGGGCGGGCCCGCGTCAGGCAGGACCAGCTCAGGCAGGACCGCCCCGGCCAGCACGGCCCGCTCGGACAGCAGCGGTCCGGACGGCTCCAGCCGCCGCAACGTCTCCGGCCCGATCGTCACCTCGGGCCGCGGCGGCCCGGACGTGCCCGTCGCCTCGGGCGGTTCCGGCTCGATCGTCGCCTCAGGCGGTTCCGGGCCGATCGTCGCCTCGGGCGTTTCCGGGCCGGGCGGTTCCGGGCCGATCGTCGCCTCGGGCGTTTCCGGGCCGATCGTCGTCTCGGGCCACAGTGGCCCGGGTGCGACCGTCGACGCGGCGCCGTACCGGCGGAACCGCCGGCGCCGGCGTCGGACGAGATCGTCGGCGGGCACCTCGAACAGTGGCTTCAGGGTCTCCAGCAGGGCCTGGCGAAGCAGCGCGGCGGCACCGGCCCGGTCCCGGTGCGCGCCCTCCGGCGGCTCCGCGATGATCGCGTCGGCGACGCCGAGCCGCAGCAGGTCCGGCGCGGTGAGCCGGAGCGCGCCGGCGGCCCGGGGCACCGCCGCCCGGTCGTTCCAGAGGATCGCCGCGCAGCCCTCGGGACTGATCACCGAGTAGACCGCGTTGCGCAGCATCAGCACCCGGTCGGCGACGGCCAGGGCGAGCGCCCCGCCACTGCCACCCTCCCCGATGATCACCGCGACGACCGGTGTCCGCAGGCCGGTCATGGTCAGGATGCTCTGGGCGACGGCCGCCGCCTGGCCCTGCCGCTCGGCCTCGACCCCCGGGTACGCACCGGGCGTGTCGATCAGGGTCACGACCGGCATCCGCAGGCGGACGGCGAGTCGCATCACCCGCAGCGCCTTGCGGTACCCGGCCGGGCTGGCCATGCCGAAATTGCGCTCGCGCAACTCCCGGGAATGGTGTCCCTTCTGGTGTCCGATCACCGCGACATACCGGTCGCCCAGCCGGGCCAGGCCGGCGACGATCGCCGGGCAGTCGGCGCCGAGACGGTCGCCGTGCAGCTCGAGGAACCCGTCGAACGCGGTGGCCAGATAGTCCAGGGTGGTCGGCCGGTCGGTGTGCCGGGCGGAACCGACGATCCGCCAGGCGTCCCGTTCGGCTTCCGGGTCCACCGGCCCGGTCCGCCGCCGCTGTCCCACTCCGGACCGGACCTCCTCGGTCGCCGACCAGCTACCGGCCTCGGTACGCGTCGGCGCGGCCACCCGGTCCACCGGGCCGGCGGTGGTGACGGGCCCGCCCGGTGCCGTACCGGCGGTGGCAGCGAGCAGCCAGCGCAGCCGTGCCGGCAGGTTGCGCCGCGGCACCACCATGTCGACCTGGCCGTGCCGCAGCAGGAAGTCGCTGCCCTGGAAGCCGGCCGGCAGCGTCTGCCGGATGGTCTGCCGGATGACCCGGGGGCCGGCGAAACCCATTCGGGAACCACTCTCCGCCACCACCAGGTCGGTGCAGGTGGCGAAGGAGGCGGCCACTCCCCCGTAGGTCGGGTCGGTGATCAGGCTGACGGTGAGCAGACCCGCCTCGCGCAGTGCCGCGATCGCCTGGCTGATCGTGGCCATCTGCATCAACGCCAGCACACCCTCCTGCATCCGCGCCCCGCCGGACGCGGTGACGACCAGGAGCGGCAGCCGCTCGGCCAGCGCCCGCTCGGCGGCCCGGGTGATCAGTTCGCCGGTCACCGAGCCGAGGCTGCCGCCGAGGAACCGGAAGTCCATCACCGCCAGGACGAGCCGGTGGCCGCCGAGCGTCGCGGTACCGCAGAGCACCGCCTCGGCCAGCCCGGTCGCGGCGCGCGCGGCGGCCAGCCGCTGCGGGTACGGCACGGAGTCGACAAATCCGATCGGGTCTACCTGGCCGACCTCGTCGGGCAGCGGGACGAAGCTTCCGGGGTCGACCAGCTGACGGATCCGATCCGGCGCGTCGAGCCGCCGGTGGTCCCCGCACTCCGGACAGACGTCGAGGTTGCGCCGTAGCCGCTTGCGGTAGAGCAGGGCCGAACAGGCACCGCACCGGATCCACGACGACCGGCCGGCGGCCAGCGCCGTCATCGCCGACCCCCGGCCGGGGCGTCCCAGCTGTAGAAACAGCGGGCCATCGCGTCCGCCGGGCCCCGCCACGTCGCCAGGTACGGCGTGACGTGCGGGGACAGCCGTTCACTCACCCGGACGAACTCCGGGTGCTGACGGACGTTCTCCACCGCGGCGGCGCCCGGGTGCTCGGTCTCGATCAGGTGGACGTACAGGTCCTGCAACCGGAAGAGCGACCGGTGCCGTACGCCCACCAGACGCGGCAACTCGGTCTGGTCCGACTCGGCGAAGATCCGCGCCACCTGCTGTTCCGCGGCCGGGACGACCTTCGCGACGATCAGTGAGCGATCCATGGGGCAGCCTCCTGGGCCCGAGTTCCGCACTCCCGGGTAACTGGCAAGCGGGTCCGGGCCGCATGGCGAGGGCTGCCCGCTGGCAGGTCCCCGACTGCGGCCTCGTCCGAACGACTGGGAACCACCCTGCTGATGGACTGTCACCGGGTCGTCACCCGATCATGTGTTCGGGTGCTTCCCATTGGTGACGCTCTGGTGACGGCAGATCGGCACAATACGCGAGCCGTACGCGCGCGGAACGCGCCGAGCGCTGTCGGGAGGCGTCCAACCGAACAGGCTTATGCGCAGCTCAGCAGGGGTTTCATCGGATCACTCAAGCGGGTCGGATTGCTGACCAGCCAGTTGACCGAGCGTAACGACGATTGATAGCGTTCGTCACGCTTTGCAATTTGCGGCCGGCCGATATCCGATGCCGGCCGGCCGACCGAGCGGCGTCCGGAGCGCCGTCGGCAGGCCAGGATGACCAAGGGCGGCGTCATCCAGCGGAAGCGGACTCCGGACGTTGATTTCCGGGTGCAGGAGGGTGGGCCGTGACCTCTCGGCAGAGCACGCCACACGGCGATGCGCACCGGCCGCCGGTCCGCCAACCCGATCCGCCGTCGCGTCGGTCGATCGAACTTCTGCTCCTCGACGGCTTCACCCTGCTGCACGACGGTGCGCCCGTCGTCGTACCCCGGGGCCTGCAGCGGATCATCGCGCTGATCGGACTGCGACCGGGTGCGACGCGGGCGCACCTGGCCGGTCTGCTCTGGTCCGACACCTCCGAGGAGCGGGCGATGTCCTCGCTGCGTACCGCGCTGTGGCGGCTACGCCAGGACGGCAACTGTCCACTGCTGGTCACCGGCGACACGGTCCGACTCGATCCGGTCGTCGCCCTGGACGTCGACGAACTCGTCCGTACCGCCGACGAGGTCCGGGACGGCGGCGACCCGCGCCGGGCCGCCAGGATCCTCACCAGCGGTCGGCACGACCTGCTGCCCGGCTGGTACGACGACTGGGTCCTGCTGGAACGGGAACGGCTGCGTCAGCTGCGGCTGCACATGCTGGAGGAGATCGCCCGTGGCCACCTGCGGGCCGGACAGCACGGCGAGGCGTTGCAGGCGGCCCTGGAGGCGGTCCGGGCCGAGCCGCTGCGCGAGACGCCACACCGGCTGATCGTGGAGACGCATCTGGCCGAGGGGAACGCCTACGAGGCGCTGCAGGCCTTCTACGTATACCGCGACCTGCTGCTGCGCGAACTGCAGCTGGAACCGTCCCCGGCGATGTGCGCCCTGCTCAGCGATCTGCTGGCGCCGATCCCCCGACCGACGATCACCCGTTCGCCCCGGCCACGGCCCTATCCGACCCGACCGGGCCCGTACGACGCGGCACAGCCGGCGTCCCCCGCCCCCGGTCGGGTGGCGTCCCCCGGTGCGGCCCGGTCCGGCCCGGCCACCGACCGGGCGCCGCTGTCGGCGATCCCCGGCCGACGCTGAGAGGGCCGGGTCCAGCACCGACATCCGGCCGTCGCCGTCGACGGGTCCGGGACACGGTCGACACCGGACATCCCGCGTCCGGTCGACGGCGGACACGGCCCGAGGCCGGACATGAGCGAGGCCGGACATCCCGCGTCCGGTCGACGGCGAGCACGGCCCGAGGCCGGACATGAGCGAGGCCCGACACGGGCGACGCCGGGTCGACGCCGCGAGGGCCGGGGAGTCCGGCCGACCGGTGACAACCGGTCGGCGCTGCCCGTGCCCAGGGTGGCCGGCCGACGTCACCCGGACGTCAACCGGTGGCAACGGGACGCCTCCGGCTGGTGATGGCCGGATGACGTGCTCGGGGCGATGGTGACCGGGCCGATCGCCCCACCACCACTGAGGAGCCGACATGAACCGTGTGCTGATCGTGGGCAGGATCGTACCGGGCACGGAGGAGGAGATCGCGAAGATCTTCACCGAGACGGACGAGACGGACCTGCACACCGTCACCGGGGTACGCCACCGCTCCCTCTACTGTCTCGACGACCTCTGTCTGCACCTGATGGAGACCGAGGACGACGCACCGGCCCGGCTGGCCCAGGCGAACCGGCATCCGCTCTTCGTCACCGTCCAGGAACGGCTCGGCGCCTTCGTCTCGCCGTACTCGCCGACCTGGCGGTCGCCTCGGGATGCGATGGCCCGGTGCTTCTACCAGTGGAACGGTCCCGGGTCGGCGGCCGGCGACGCCCGCTGATCGCGGCAGGGAGAGGTTCCGATGTCCAGCGAACCCCTGCACGTGCTCATCATCGGCGCCGGTACCGGCGGCATGTGCCTGGCGCACGGGCTGCGCCGCGCGGGCATCAGTGTCGCGGTCTACGAGCGGTACCGCACCCGCAGCGACGGCCTGCACGGCTACCGGGTCGGGATCAACCCGACCGGCTGCCGGGCCCTGCGGGAGTGCCTGCCACCGGAACTCTTCCAGACGTTCCTGGCGACCACCGCCCAGCCGCCCCGGTACTTCAACGTGCTCACCGAGCAGCTGCACCGGACCGCCTCGTTCCCGCTGCGCCCGGACGCCGACCCGACCAGCATCGACCAGTCGGTCTCCCGGATGACGCTGCGGCAGGTGCTGCTGACCGACATGGAGGACGTCGTCCACTTCGGCAGGACGTTCACCCACTACCAGCAGCACGACGATCGGGTCACCGCGTACTTCGCGGACGGCACCTCGGCCACCGGGGATCTGCTGGTCGCCGCGGACGGCACACACTCCGCGGTCCGCCGGCAGTACCTCCCGCACGCGGTGGTGAAGGACGCCGGCAGCATCAACATCGCCAGCAAGATCCCGCTCACCGAGTACACCCGGGGTCTGCTCTCCGACGAGGTCCGGCAGGGCATCTCACTGATCTTCGGGGCCGGCGGCGTGATGGGCGTGCTGCACGTGATGGAGTTCAAGTGGGACCGGCGCGGCGAACTCAAGCCGGGAATCGGAGTCACCGACGCCAGCATGATCTCCGGCTGGCCGGGGCTGCTCTACGACAACACCCGGGACCACATCAACCTGATCGTCTGGAGCACGGCGAGCCGGTTCCCGGCGAACGTGATGGAGCTGCGCGGCGAGCCGTTGGCGCAGATCGCCCTGGAACTCACCCGGAACTGGCATCCGAACCTGCGCGAGCTGCTCCGGCACAGCGATCCGGGCAGCGTCGTGCCGGTCAAGGTCGCCACCTCGGTGCCGGTCGAACCGTGGCCGAGCAGCCGCGTCACCCTGCTCGGCGACGCGATCCACACCATGACCCCGGGTCGGGGGGTCGGCGCGAACACCGCGCTGCGGGACGCGGCGCTGCTGCGCCGGGAGCTGGTCGCCTGCGCCTCCGGCGCCAAACCGCTGCTGTCGGCGGTCGCCGACTACGAGGCGGAGATGATCCGGTACGGCTTCGCCCGGGTCGCCGACTCGTTGCGGACCAACGGCACCAACGGGGACGACCCGATCTACAAGCCGGTCATCGGTCGGCTCGCCATGCTCGCCGCCCGGGGCTACTTCAGCGTCACCAGCCGGGTGCCGCCGCTGCGCCGCAAGTTCGTCGACCAGCTCTACGAGTACCGGGGCGCGGAAAGCGGCTGACCTCGCCCGGCATCGGTCCAGCCCAGCCGGGCCAGGGCGGCGCCCAGCCGGTCGATCCCGGTGAAGTGGTGGCCGCGCATGCCGGTCGCCTCGGCGCCCCGGACGTTCTCGGCGCGGTCGTCGACGAACAGGATCCGGTCGGGTGGGAGGCGCAGCGCCCGCCCGCACCACCGGTACGCCTCCGCCAGCGGCTTGACCTGCCCGGTACGGCAGGAGAAGGCGATCACCTCGAAGTGCCGCAGCCACTGGTGCTCCGCCTCGTGGTGCACCGCCAACTCCGCCGGGATGTTCGACAGCAACCCGAGTCGTCGTCCGGCTGCGGACAACTCCCCGACCATCGCGACCATCTCGTCGTCGACGGCGTGCCAGCTCGCCACGTCGGCCTCGATCAGCGCGCCGACCTGCCGGTCGTCGAAGCGGGTGTGCAGGGTCGCCGCCACCTCGGACCAGTACGCCGGACCGGTCAGCTCACCGCTGTCGTAGCGCGGTCGCACCGCCCAGTACGCCTCCCAGAAGGCCGGGCCGGGTACCTCCGCCGTCCGGACCAGCCGCTCCTTCCCCGTCGGGGTCTGCGCGCGGGCGAGCACCCCGAACAGGTCGAACAGCACGGCTTCGATCATCACTCACACCCTCCGTACCGCCACACCGGCGGCGGTCAGTGCCTGGACCTCGTCCTCCGGCGCGTCCTGTCCGGTCACCACGACGTGCAGCGCGCTGATCGGGGTGACGTGGGCGAGCGCGGTCCGGGAGAACTTGGCCGCCTCGGTGACGGCGACGACCCGACGGGCGGCGTTGATCGCCGCCCGCTTGATCGCGGCGTCGGCGAGGTCGTACGCGGTCAGGCCGTTCGCCGCGTTCAGCCCACAGCAGCCGATCACGGCGGTGTCGAAGCGCAGTGCCCCCAGGGACGCCTCGGCCAGCGGGCCGGTGAGCGCGAGTTCACCGGGACGCGGCTCGCCGCCCGGCAGCAGGAGTTTGAGCTGGGCCGCACCGGTCAGCGCGTTGGCGGCGTGCAGGGAGAGCGGCATCACGGTCAGCCGCCGGTGCGTGATGGCACGGGCCACCTCGAGGCAGGTGCTGCCGCTGTCGAGCACCACCGACTCGCCGTCGGCGAGCAGCTCGGCGACCTCGGCGGCGAGCCGTCGCTTGGTCTCCAGCCCGTCCTGGGAGCGGAGCGCGAACGGCGGCTCCTCGCCGCGCAGCAGCAGGCTCCGGGCGCCGCCCCGGTACCGCTCCAGGACGCCCTGGCCGGCCAGGAGCTCCAGGTCACGGCGGATGGTCATGTCCGAGGCGCCGGTGAGTTCGACCAGTTCCGCGACGGTGCGCTGCCCGCTGGCCCGGACCGCGTCGGTGATCAGGCGAAGTCGACCGGCACTGCTGCTCATGACGACTATTCAAACACGAAGGTGCGGGCAATCCAACTTTTCAAACAAGAATTTTGTTTGTTACGTTCGCTGCATGGAAAGATCCCTGCGGGCCGGCCGGCTGGCCACCTTCGCCTACTTCGCGCTCAACGGCTTCCTGCTCGGGATGTGGATCGTGCACATTCCGGCCGTCGAGCACCGCACCGGCGTCAGCCACGCCGTGCTCGGCTGGCTCCTGCTGCTGCTCGGCGGAGGTGCCTTCGCCGGAATGCAACTGGTCGGCCCGCTCACCGACCGGCTCGGCGCCCGTCGGGTCGTACCGGTCAGCGCGGTGCTCTGCAGCTCCATGCTCGTCCTGCCCGGCCTGGCCACCGACACCTGGACCCTGGCCGCCGCCCTGCTGCTGTTCGGCTTCGGCAACGGCTGCCTGGACGTCAGCATGAACACCCACGCCGTGCAGGTCGAACACGGTTACCGACGGCCGGTGATGTCCGCCTTCCACGCCGTCTTCTCGCTCGGCGGAGTGCTCGCCGCCCTGGTCGGGGCCCGCACCCTCAGCTGGGGCTGGGACGTGTCCGGCACCCTCACCCTGGTCGGACTGCTCGGCCTCGCGGCCGGCCTGGCCGCCGCCCCCGCGCTGCTGCGGCCGGCACCCACCCCGACGGCGTCGACCGGGGTCGCCGACGACGGCACCACCAGTTCCCGCCGGCGACGCGGTACGCCGGGACGGATCTGGGCGCTGGCCGGGCTCGCGCTGATCCTGATGCTCTGCGAGGGCGTCGCCAACGACTGGAGCGTGCTCGCCCTGCGCGACGTCCTCGACGCGCCGGCCGCGGTCGCCGCGTTCGCGTACGGCGCCTTCGCCACCGCGATGACCGTCGGCCGGTTCCTCACCGACCGGGTCGCCGGCCGGTTCGGTCCGGTCGCCGTGCTCCGCTACGGTTCGGCGACCGCCGCGGTCGGGTTGTCGCTGGTGGTCGTCGCCCCCTGGGTGCCGCTGGCCCTCGCCGGCTGGGCGCTGTTCGGCATCGGTCTCTCCGGGACCATTCCGCAGCTGTTCAGTGCCGCCGGCCACGCCGACCGGGAGGCGGCCGGGGCGAACGTCTCCCGGGTCGCCGGCCTCGGCTATCTCGGGGCGCTGGCCGGGCCGGCCATCATCGGCCCGCTCACCCACCTCATGCCGCTCAACCTCACGTTCCTGCTGCCGGTCGTCTTCTGCCTGGTCGCCGCCTTCGCCGCCGGCATCCTCCGGGCGGGACCCGCGTCCACGGTCGGCGATCCGCCGCGCGACCGGGACAGTGCGGAGAACCACTCCGCCCGGGCCACCGCGTGACCCGGCCGGTCCGGGCCACGGCAGCGCGGCCCCCGGTCCAGCCAGCCGGTTCGGGCCGGTTCGTGGCTCAGACGGCGTCGGCACCGGCGGGTTGATCACCCTGGACGGGATCGAGCAGGGCCAGGTCGCTCTCACTGAGTCGCAGCCCACCGGCGGCGACGTTCTCCCGCAGATGGTCCGGGTCACCGGTGCCCGGAATGGCCAGCACGTGCGCCCCCTGGTGCAGCGTCCACGCGATGCGGACCTGGGCCGGGGTCACGCCGTGCGCCCGGGCCACGGAGTGCACGGCCGCACTGTCGGCGCCGCGCGGACCCGCCTCCCGGCCAGCGGCGGCGATCGAGAAGAACGGTACGAAGGCCACCCCCTGCTCGCCGCAGCGGCGTACCAGGTCGTCGTGCTTTCGCCGGTAGTCGATCCCGTACGGGTTCTGCACGCAGACCACCGGCGCGATCGCCTGGGCCTGCGCGAGGTGCTCCGGCCTGATGTTGGAGATGCCGAGGTGCCGGATCAGCCCGGCGTCACGAAGTTCGGCCAGTGCCCCGAAGTGCTCGGCGATCGAGTCGAGGCCGTTCTGGCGCAGGTTGACGACGTCGAGATGGTCACGACCGAGCTGGCGCAGGTTCTCCTCCACCTGACCTCGCAGCTGGTCGGGCCGGGCCAGTGGCAGCCACTGTCCCGACGGGTCCCGACCCGGGCCGACCTTGGTCGTGATCACCAGGTCCTTGGGGTACGGGGCGAGCGCGGTGTTCAGCAGCTCGTTGGCGGAACGGAGCGCGGAGAAGTAGAAGGCGGCGGTGTCGATGTGGTTCACGCCCAGTTCCACCGCGCGCCGCAGTACGGCGATCGCGCGTCCCCGGTCGCTGGGGGTGCCGTCAGCGGCGCCGGTCAACCGCATCGCGCCGAAGCCGAGCCGGTTCACCGTCAGGTCGCCGATGGTCCAGGTGCCGGAGGCGGCAGCGGTGGTGGTGTCCGAGGTCATGATCGAAGACTGCCAGGTGCGGGCAACTCCGGCGAGCGGGCACCGGTCGTCAGCGGAGGTCGCGGGACATGCACAGCCGTGGCCACCGGTCCAGGCCGTGAGCCTCCTCCAACGCCCGGATCGCGCGCAGGCCCGGCCCCCACTCCGGTTCGGCCAGCACGCGGAAGCCGCACCGCGCGTAGTACGGCGCGTTCCACGGCACCTCGGCGAAGGTGGTCAGGGTCATCGCCGGTACGCCGTGCGTCACCGCCCGGTCCGCCTCCTCGTCGAGCAGCCGCCGGCCGATCCCCCGGCGCGCGTGTCCCGGATGCACCGACACCTGCTCGATGTGAACATTGCCGTCGACCTCCGCGCTGACCAGGTAGGCGATCGGCCGGTCGGTCCCGTCGACCGCCACCCGGATCCGGCCGTCCCGTCGGTACTCCGCCAGCACCGCGACCGGCAACGGCTCGTCGTCGGCGACCTCCGGCATGCCGATCTCCCGGAAGCACGCACCCGCCGCTCGTTCGATGTCCCGCAACAGCTCCAGCTCGTCTTCCTCAACCAGTCGTGTCCGCATCGCGTCATTCTGCGACCGGGCCACCGACCGGGCGCGCGAATATCGAGTCCGCCCCGGTGTTCGGCGATGCCCGGCCGGGGCTCCCGTTCCGGCCCCTCCACCGGAGCGCACACTCCGACACGTCCGGGACCGACCGGCAGCAGAGCCTGTGGTGGGCGTCGGTGACGGTGCCGTGAGATGGCCGGCCGGTCCGACGCGCGCGGCGAGGCCGGTGAGCGGCACCCGGCCTCATCGCTGCGGGCGGGGCAGTTCGGAGACCACCGTACGGAATTTGCCGCCGGCGGTACGCTGCGGCGCCTGCGAATCCCGGTCCACCCGCACGTCGGCGAGGCCGTGGCTGTCGAGCAGGCCGTGCAACGCCCGCTGGACCTGCTCCCAGACCAGGTCGGCGTCGGCGCCGTCCTCGGTGACCAGCCGCACCGCGAGGCGTCGTGGGTCGGTCTGCACGATCTGGAACATGCGGACGCCGGCGGTGCCGTCGACGAGTGTGCCGAGTGCGAGCGGCGGCAGGTCGACCCGTCCGCCGTCCGGGGCCGGGAAGGAGATCACCTCGGGCGTGCGGCCCTGGACCCGGACCGCCGGCAGCGGATTGCCGCACGGGCACGGGCCGGGCCGCATCGTGACGCTGTCGCCGAGGTCGTAGCGGATGATCGGCTGTACCCGGTTGGCCAGGTTGGTGAGCAGCACCGTGTGCGACGCCTGCCCCGGCGGAACCGGGCGGAATCGCTCGTCGACCGGCTCCAGGATGGCCCAGTCGGCGTTGACGTGCAGCCAGTCGTGCTCGCAGCCGTGCGCCAGCCCCATGAACTCCGAGCAGGCGTACTGGTCACGGACCTTGGCCCGGAAGGTCTCCCGGAGGTGGGCGCGTTCGGCCGGCGACAGACCCTCCGCCGACGTGATCACCAGGACCGGGTGGATGTCGAGCCGGCCGGCGCGCTGCTCGCGGGCCAGCAGCGCCACGGCGCTGGCGTACCCGTTGAGGATGGTCGGGGCGAAGGCGTCGACGTCGCGCACCAGGTCGTCCAGCGGGGTGTGCACCGAAAAGATGCGGATGCTGTGCTTGCGGATCGGGCGTTCCCGGATGAGGCGCTGGGCGGTGGAGTATCCGGCGAAGTGGCCGCCGACCGCCCAGATCGCGGCCACCCTGTTGCCCCGCCGCAGCATCGACAGGTAGTCGCGCCCGGCGAGCCACGAGCCGCTGGCCCGGGCCACGGTGATCGCCGACAGCACGGTGTACGTCCGGTCGTCCTGCACGAAGACGCCGCGGTGGCCGCTGGTGCCCGAAGTGGTGACCACCTGGTACCGGTCCCGGTAGAGCGTGCCGATCCGGTCGGGGTCGGTGACGAAGGCGCGCACGTCGTCCAGCGACACGGCGCGGTCGGTGACCCAGTCGTCGTACCGGCTCATCAACTCGGCCTTCGTGGTGACCGGCAGCGACGTCACGTCGTCGATGCGAACGGGCAGGTCGCGGTAGAGCTCCCGGTAGTACGGCGAGCCGGCCCGGGCTCGGGTCAGCAGGTCGGTGAGGCGGGCGCGTTGCCGTTCGGCGACAAGCCCCGGTCCGCCGCGGCGGACCCGACGCAGGTCCCAGGCGACGGACATCAGGCCCTCGGCCATGGATGCTCCTCACTGCCCGGCGGCCCGCCCGTCCGGCGCTCGTCGTCGGACCACCGCTGCCACAAGAGCTCGACCTCCGTGGACGGCTGATGGCACAGCTTGCTGGGAGTCGCTGCCCCGGCCGGGTCCGAACGGCGAGGCATTGAAGAGTCTATTGAAACCCGACGATCGAGTATCGATGGTGCTGCGCACGCTCGGGGGCAGGGTGCTCTCCACGGCCACAGCACCCTCACCAAGTACTTCGGCGTGGCGCCGCAGGACGTCACGGCTGCGCTGCCGTACGCCGACGGCAGAGTCACCGCCATCGACGGGGGCGTCTACGAGAGCGGCCGGATCCTGCTCACTCAACTTCGCTGACCCCGCCGCCACCGGCGCTGTGCTCGGCGTCGACGGGTACGGCGGCTGAAGGGTCGGGGTCGGTCAGGTCTGCGTCCGCCGCGCCGGCCGATGCCGCATCGGGCACGCGACCGCTCCTGTGTGTGCGGAACGACCAGAGGCGACAGCCGGCGGACGGGATCGCGGTGGTGCGGCGTACGGTGCCCGGCGAGTGGTTGCTGAACGAGGGGTGGTGGCGGTGGCGAACCGGTGCGGAAGGCCCTCGATGAACCGCTCGGCGACAGGAGAGGAGGGGTACGGGTGGCGATCCTGGTGGACTTCGAACTGGTCCGGGAGGACGGCCGGGAGGTGGAGTACGCCTTCGGGTACCCGACCCTGGACCGTCGCCTGGTGATCGAGAAAGCGACGGGCGAGGGGACGCCGACCGACGGACGGCGGGACATGGCCTGGGCGGCGGTGTTCCGAAAGATCAGGCGGTTCCACCACAACGAGGGCCGCTGGCCCCGGAGAGGCGGCTATTCGGCATGATTCCGACGGTGGACGGATCTTGTGGCGATTACCGAGACCGCGGTGCGCGAAACGGCGGCCGACGGTGAGTGACGAGTTCGGCTGGAACGCGGGCGAACGGCTCCTGGCCGAGGTGCACCGCATGCTGCTGCGCCTGGCGGGTCGGCTGCCCGACGAGATGCTGCCGGCGCTGCGCGCGCTGCTCGGGACCGGTGACCTCCGCTACCTGCCGGACGCGGTGTCGGTCGCCACCGTGCAGTACGCCGTGCCGGTCACACCGGCGGACAAGGAACTGCTGGACCGCATCCTGATCCTGCTGGACGTCCCGGGCGACGAGCCGCAGCTGTTCGACCGGGTGCCGGTCGCCGAGCAGCCGCCAGCCCCGGGCCCGTTCCGTTTCCTGCCGGTGCCGCCGGAGGTGGCCGCGCGGGCGGCGGACCGGATACCAGAGCGGCTCGACCTGACCAATGGTGAGGCTGAACTGCCCCTGACCGACCTCCCCACCGATCTCGCGTACCTCGAGGACCTCGCCCGGGAGCTGACGGACCAGGTCGACGTCCGCGCGGTGGACTACCTGAGCATCGAGGAGGGCGTACGGGGAGTCTGGCGGACCTGGCGGCTGCCGGTGGACGGAACCGATCCGGGGCGGCGGGTCTATCTGGTGGAACTCGATTCCGCCGTGCCGGCCTGGGAGGTCACGTACGAGCTGCAGAAGGAGCTGACGGATCAGGGCGAACGGGCGCCCCAGGTCGAGTCCTTCTGGACCGGCGAACCGCTCGGCGGGTACCACCGGGCGGCGTTGGCGGGCGCCGCGCTGCTGATGGCCTCCGACAACGGCCGGGTCCGGCTGGCGCTGACCGGGGAGCAGTTGACCGCCCTCGTCCGGGCCGAGGCGGCGCGCGTACCGGTGGAGGACCGTCCGGCGCTCGCGGACCGGTTGGCGGCCGGCGTGCCGGTGCCCGGCCGGTTCGACCCTCTGCCCGACCTTGTCGAGCCGGGACGCGGCACGGTGGTGCCGGGCGGCCACCGCACCGACGGGCGTCGGGTGTGGCCGGAGGCACTCGGCTACTACCTGACCGGTTACGGTGTGGCACCGCCCCGGGATCTGCTGGACGAGCTGACCGGCGACGACGGGAGCAGGGCGGTCGACCAGGTGGCGCTCTTCCGTGCCGGGCTGGCGCTGACCGTCGGGTATTGACGAGCGCCGGCACACCAGGGGGCTCACATGGGGGCGAAGTCGGCGCTACTGGTCTACGCGGACGCCCCGGTGGCCGACCTGCTCCAGAACCCGACCAGCAGATCCGGATCGTGCCGCCGCCCTGGTGGCCCGGGTCCGGCCCGGCCAGCGCGTCCAACCGGACGGCGAGGAGCCGTGGGAGTTGGCGGACGCCGTGTTTCCGCCGGTCGGGACGGTCTGTGCGCTGTCCGTGCCCGGCCTCGAGCCGGTTGACACCGGCCCGGTGACGGAGAGCTGACACCGGCCGGGTGGCGGGGAGGTCGCCGTGGCGAACCGGAGCGGGAGGCCGGTCCGGAGCCGGGCCGCCGTAGCTGCCGGCGGCCCGAGCCGGGACCGGGCCTCGCTACACGCAGATGCTGGGCGGCTCGCAGTTGTACCAGGTCGCGCTGTTGCGGCCGGCGGTCCGTCCGTCGTCCGCGCTGTAGAGCCAGATCTCGAAGGTGATGTAGTGCCCGTCGGCGAGGTCGTAGGGGTGACCGAGGCCATCCGTGACGTACTCGCAGTTCCCGGTGCCGGACGCTTGGAGGGAGTACTTGTACTGGCCGGTGGTCGCGTCGGTGACCCGCAGCATGACCCGGAACCCGTCGGGATCCACATCGCACAGTTCCACGTAGTTGGCCGCCGTGTCGTACGTGACGTAGCCGCCGCGCGGCGCCGCGTCCCGGGTGTACATCGTGTACGAGTCGGCGTGAGCGGGTGCGGCGAACGTCACCGCGGCGACAACGGTGGCGGTGGCGGCGGTGGCCAGGGTGAGCAGGGCACGGCCGATACGCATGGGCACTCCTCCATCAGCGGTACGTCGGAAGGGCGGCGCGGCTTCGCAGCCGGTCGGACCCGTCGCCGGACTGGTCGCGTCCGTTGAGCGATTGCACCAGTCGGCGAATGCGGAGAACAATGCCCCGGCTCGTCCGGAACAGTTCCGCACTGACCCGTACACCCGGACCGGGCCGGTCGGACGGCTGTCGGACAGGATGTGACTGGACTCCACCAGGGTCTCCGCTGGCCGAAAGTTTCGGCCACAGACCGAAACATTCAGGTGCCCGGCCCGAGATCGGCCGACCCGGCCCACAGACCAGTTGTCTCGCACGTTCGAGCAGGTCAGCGCGGGTTGCCCAACGCTGAGCAGCAGGAAACTCGACCTCGGGTGACACTCCGCGATCCGACCTGAACCGGTTTGGATCTTGACGTGGCGACCGGAACCGGGTTAGCTCGGGAAAGCGGTTACCGTTAACTCCTCACCTTGGCCGTCCACTATAGACACCGGTCGGCGGCGACCGGGCCGCGACGAACCCCGGCCGGCACCGGCTGGATCGCGGCATCCAGCCGAGTGAAAGGCACCCCGAGCTCATGATCTCCGCAGGCGGTACGACCGATCCGGCCGGCACCCTGACCGTCACCCACGAACACGGACACCGGATCGTGGTCGACGTCGCCGGGGTGGAGATCGCCACCTACGTCTACGACGACAGCCGGATCGACCCGTACGAGTCCCCGAAGCCGTACCTGCACCCGTTGCGAACCCTGGGCGGCGCGCTGGTGTCGGCGTACCGGCCGAACGACCACCGGTGGCACAAGGGCATCCAGATGACGGTCTCGCACCTCTCCGGGCAGAACTTCTGGGGTGGACACTCGTACGTCCGTGACCGGGGCTACACCCGGCTCGACAACATCGGACGGATGCGGCACGACTCCTTCGAGCTGGTTAACGTCACCCCGACCGAGCTGACTCTGCGCGAGACCCTCACCTGGATCACCTCGGCCGGCGAACACTGGGTCGCGGAACGTCGTGAGCTGCGGATCCACGGCGTCGACCGGGCACGCGGCAGTTGGATGCTCGACTTCGGCACCGAACTGCGCAACATCCGGGGTGCGGACCTGTCCATCGGCAGCCCGACCACCCACGGCCGACCGAACGCCGGCTACACCGGCTTCTTCTGGCGCGGTCCGCGCGGCTGGGCCGGCGGGCAGATCATCACCCCGGACGGCGGCGGTGACCCGGAGAGCATGGGCACGGTGTCGCCCTGGCTGGCGTACACCGGGGAGCACGACGAGGTCGACGGCAGCGGCACCATCCTGGTCTTCGCGGGCAGCTCCAGCGGTTCGGTGCCGCTGAAGTGGTTCGTCCGGAACACGCCGTTCCCGGCGATCAACCCGTCGCCCGCGTTCGACCAGGAGATCCCGCTCGCCCCCGACGAGACGCTGCGGCTGCGGCACCGGGTGGTGATCGCCGACCGGGCGTGGGACCGGCCCGAGATCGAGTCCTTCGCCGCGGAGCACCAGCCATGACCGACGAAGCCATGCCGCCCGGCGGCCGGCCGGGCGGGGCGGTACCGCCGTTTCCGGGGGCGGTCGGCCTCACCGGGCTGCGGGTCTATCCGTGGCAGACCGAGGACGGGCTGCACGGTGGCTCGCCACACGTCCACCTCTGCTGCACCGAGTGCTACGTCGTGGTCGGCGGCCGGGGCCGGCTGCAGACCCTGACCTCCGGCGGCTTCACCGAGTCGCCGCTCGCTCCCGGAGACGTCGTCTGGTTCACCCCCGGCACCATCCACCGGGCGGTGAACGACGGCGACCTGCGGGTGGTGGTCGTGATGCAGAACGGTGGCCTGCCGGAGGCCGGGGACGCGGTCCTCACCCTGCCCCCCGAACACCTCGTCGACGAGCGGACGTACCGGCGGGCGGTGTCGCTGACCGACGGGTCCGGCGAACCGTCAGCCGACCGGGCCCGGGCCCGGCGGGACCTGGCGGTCGAGGGCTTCGCGGAACTGCGCCGACACGCCGAGGCCGGGGACACCGGGCCGCTCGACGCCTTCTACGCGGCGGCGGCCGCCCTGGTCCGGCCCCAGCTCGACATCTGGTCGCGACGCTGGACCGAGGGTCCGGTCGAGGTCAGCCGGCAGACCGGGGAGCAGATCGAGGCGCTCCGCCGCGGCGACCACCGGCACCTGGCCGACGCGACCGTCAGCCGGATCGCCCGACCGGATCAGACGACGTTCGGCATGTGCGGATTCCTGCACGCCTACGACCCGCTGCGCGCCGGGCCCGACTGACCGCCGGCCGACTCACCGTTGATCCCCTGATGAGGAGCTGTCCCGTGGACCCCCTCCGCGTCGCCGTCGTCGGCACCGGAAACATCGCCCGCATCCACGCCGACTCGCTGCGGCAGCTCGGCGACGACGTACGCCTGATCGGCGCCGTCGACGTCGACGCCGACCGACTCGCCGCGTTCGCCGACCGGTACGACGTACCGGCGCGGCACTCCGACCTGACCAGCCTGCTGGAGAAGGACCGCCCCGACCTGGTGCACCTCTGCACCCCACCCGGCTCGCACCACCCGCTCGCCCTGGCCTGCCTCACCGCCGGCAGCAACGTCCTGGTGGAGAAGCCGCCGACGCTGAGCCTGGCCGAACTGGACGAGCTGGTCGAGGCCGAGCGGAAATCCGGCGCCTCGGTGGCGACCGTCTTCCAGCACCGGTTCGGTACCGGGGCGCTGCGGCTGCGTGCCCTGCTCGACTCCGGGGTGCTCGGCCGCCCGCTGGTCGCGGTCTGTCACACCACCTGGTTCCGCAACCAGGCGTACTTCGACGTGGAGTGGCGGGGCCGCTGGGACACCGAGGGCGGCGGGCCGACGATGGGACACGGCATCCACCAGATGGACCTGCTCTGCGCGATCCTCGGCGACTGGACCGAGGTCTCCGCGATCGCCCGGCAGCAGGCCCGCCGGATGGAGACCGAGGACGTCAGCATGGCGCACGTCAGCTTCGCCAACGGTGCGGTGGCCAGCGTGGTGAACAGCCTGGTCTCGGTCCGGGAGGAGAGCTACCTGCGCTTCGACTTCGAGCGGGCCACCGTCGAGGTCACCCACCTCTACGGGTACGGCGACGACGACTGGCGGATCACCCCCACCCCGGAGCACGCCGGCGAGGTGCTGGCCGCCTGGCGGACCGGCCCGTCCGGGGTACGCAGCGCGCACCGGGCCCAGTTCGCCGAGGTGGTCCGGGCGCTGCGGGCGGGTACGCCGCCACCGGTCAACTCGGCGGAGAGTCGACGGACCATGGGGCTCGTCGCCGGTGTGTACGCCTCCGCGTTCACCCGTTCCGCCGTCCGCGCGGCCGACCTGGCCGCTGATTCACCGTTCTACCGCAAGATGGAAGGCAACGGACCCCGATGGTGAACATCCCCGCCCCCGCCGTACCGGCACCGGCCCCCGCCCCGGCCCCGCTGCCCGGCGGGGCGCCGGCCGGGCCCGCCCGATCGGGTGGCCACGGCAGCGGACTGACCGTCAACCACGACGTGGGCCGGTCGGTACGGGTCGGCTGGCACGGCGCCGAACTGTTCCGGTACGTCTACACCCCGGAGGAACCGGCGGAGGAGTCACCGCGCCCGTACCTGCACCCGCTGCGGACCCTGGCCGGCAACGAGGTCAGCCTGTACCGGCCGCACGACCACCGGTGGCACAAGGGACTCTGCTTCGGCATCTCGAACTTCGGGCCGTACAACTTCTGGGGCGGCGGCACGTACGTCCGGGGGCAGGGCTACCGGTCGCTGGACAACATCGGGCGGGTCGAGCACCACGACTTCCCGGTGCTGCGCCGGGACGCCGACGCCGTACGCCTGACCGAGCGGCTGCGGTGGGTCGCCGCGCACGGTCAGCCGGTGGCCTCCGAACGGCGGCGTCTCGCGGTGGCCGTGTGGGCCAACCTCAGTGCCTGGCTGCTGCAGTTCTCCACGGTGCTGCGCAACGAGACCAACGAGGTGATCACGATCGGCAGCCCGACCACCCAGGGTCGGGAGAACGCCGGCTACGGCGGAATGCTCTGGCACGGCCCCCGCTCGTTCATCGGCGGGCGGGTGGTGACCGAGGACCGGGTCGGGGCGGACGAGTTGATGGGTTGGCGCGGTCGGTGGCTCGGTTTTGTCGGCCAGCACGACGGCTACGGGCCGCCCGGCGCGCTCGCCTCCACCCTGGTCTTCCGGCACCACCCGACGAACCTGGGCACCGAGACGACCCGCTGGTTCGTCCGTACCGGGCCCTACGCCTGCCTCGGCCCGGCCCCCTTCTTCGACCGCGAGTACCCGCTCGCGCCCGGCGCGGAACTGCGACTGCGCTACGACGTGGTGGTCGCCGACGGAGAACGGGACACGGCCGGCTGTGGCCGGCTGGCCGACCGGGCGGGCGGCACCGACCTGCTGGCTGGCGACCCTGAGGAGCGGCATGGCTGACGACAACCCCCACCGGACGGACTCCCCGCACGTCGAGGATCCCGGCCGGAACGACAACTCCAGCCGGCCGGACGACGCGTTCGTCCGGGTGGACGGAACCCGGCTGGCGACCGGCGACGGCAGCACCGTGGTGCTGCGCGGCGTGGGGCTCGGCGGCTGGATGAACATGGAGAACTTCATCACCGGCTATCCGGGCACCGAGTCGCAGCAGCGGCGGGCGCTGCGGGCGACGCTCGGGCCGGAGGGGTACGAACGGTTCTTCGACCGGTTCCTGACCGTCTTCTTCGCCGACGCCGACGCCGGTTACCTCGCCTCGCTCGGGCTGAACTCGGTCCGGGTCCCGTTCAACTACCGGCACTTCGAGGACGACGACCGGCCGTTCGAGCTGAAGGAGGAAGGGTTCCGCCGGCTGGACCAGGTGGTCGACGCCTGTGCCCGGCACGGCATCCACACCATCCTCGACCTGCACGCGGTGCCCGGCTACCAGAACCAGCACTGGCACAGCGACAACCCCACGCACTGGGCGCACTTCTGGACCCACCGGCACTTCCAGGACCGGGTCGTGCACCTGTGGGAGGCGCTGGCCGACCGGTACAGGGACAACCCGTGGGTGGCCGGCTACAACCCGGTCAACGAACCGGCCGACGCGGTCGGCGAGGCCATCGGCCCGTTCTACCGCCGGTTGGAGGCGGCGATCCGGGCCGTCGACCCCCGACACGTGCTCTTCCTCGACGGCAACCGCTACTCGACCCAGTTCGACCAGCTCGGCGACCCGCTGCCGAACACCGTCTACACCGCGCACGACTACACCCTGCCCGGCTTCGTCGACGGTGGCCCGTACCCCGGGACCAGCCGGGGTGAGTACGTCGACCGGGACGTTCTGGAACGGACCTTCCTGGCCCGGACCGCGTACATGCGTCAGACCGGTACGCCGATCTGGGTCGGCGAGTTCGGGCCGGTCTACACCGGTGACCCGGAGCGGGACACGCAGCGGCGGCAACTCCTCGCCGACCAGCTGGAGATCTACGCCGAGCACGGGGCGAGCTGGGCGCTCTGGACGTACAAGGACATCGGGTTGCAGGGGCTGGTGTACGCCGACCCGGACGGCCCGTACCTGCGGCGGATCGCCCCGGTGCTGGAGAAGAAGGCGCGACTCGGGGTCGACTCCTGGGGCTCGCTGGACACCGGGGTACGACACGTCATGGAGCCGATCGAGCGGCTCTTTGCGGAGGAGTTCCCGGACTTCCAGCCGTACCCGTGGGGGCAGCACGGCTGGGTCCGGGGTCTGGTCCGGCACATCCTGCTCGCCGAGCCGATGGTCGGTGACTTCGCCCGCTGTTTCGAGGGGCTGACCCCGGAGCAGGCCGAGGCGCTCGCCGACTCGTTCGCCTTCGACCGGTGTGTCCGACGCGGGCCGCTGGCCGAGCTGCTGCGCGACGAGCCGGGGAGGCACCGTGTCGACGGGTGACTCCGGCTGGGCGCTGGCCGCCGCCATGCTGCCCTTCCCGGCCGAGCTGCGGCCCGGCGTACCGGTGCAGGACGCGCCGGCGCAGACCTGGCGGGACATCCTGGCCGAGGTCGCCGCGGAGGGTTTCACCGAGGTCGACCTGACCGACTCGTGGGTCCGGGTCGCCGACCTCTCCCCGGCCCGGTTGACCGAACTCGGCGAGGCGGTCCGGTCGGCCGGGCTGCGGGCCGAGGCGGTCTCGGTGATCCGGCGCAGCGTCATCGACCCGGTGGCCGGGGTGGAGAACCTCGCGTACAGCCACCGGGCGATCGACGCGGCGGCGGCGCTCGGCTGCTCGGTGGTCAGCGTCGGCCTGCACCGTCCCCTGACCGAGCGGCAGCGCGCGGTGCTGTGGTTCTGGACCGTGGACGGGCCACGCGACGCCGACGAGCCGGAGACCCGTCAGTTGGCCGCGTCCCGGCTGCGGGAGCTGGGTCGGCACGCGGCCGAGGTCGGCGTCGCGCTGTCGCTGGAGATGTACGAGGACACCCTGCTCGGCACCGCCGACTCGGCGGTCCGACTCGTCGAGGAGATCGGGCATCCGAACGTCGGACTCAACCCCGACCTCGGCAACCTGGTCCGGCTGCACCGCCCGATCGAGCCGATCGAGGTGATGCTCGACAAGTGCCTGCCGCTGACCAACTACTGGCACGTCAAGAACTACCACCGGTTCGAGGACGGTACGACCGGTACGGTGCTGAGCACGCCGACCTCGATGGAACTGGGCGTGATCAACTACCGCCGGGCGGTACGGTCCGCGATCGGGTACGGCTTCACCGGCGCGTTCTGTCTGGAGCAGTACGGTGGGGACGGCCTCGGTGTGATGGCCACGAACCGCCGCTACCTGGCCTCGATCCTGCCCCCGAAGGAGGTCCGGTGAACCCGGAGTCGACCGAGCACAGTGGAGTCGCCGGGAGTGGCTCGGCGCAGGGCGACGACACCACCACGGTCGCCGTGCTGGGACTGGGTGCGATGGGCTTGCCGATGGCGCTCCGGCTCGGCACCGAGCTGCCGGTGTGGGCCTTCGACGTCTCCGCGGAGCGTCGGGCCCTCGCCGTCGAGGGCGGTACGCACGGCGCCGCCAGCCCCGCCGAGGCGTGCCGGACGGCGGACGTCGCGGTGCTGGCGGTCCGGGACGAGGAACAACTCCGCGCGGCCCTGTTCGGTGCCGACGGCGCGGTCCACACCCTGCGGCCGGGCGCGGTGGTCGTGCTGACCAGCACGGTCGGTCCGGAGGCGGCCCGTAGCGTCGCGGCGACCCTGGCGGAGAAGGATGTCGACCTGGTCGACGCGCCGGTCAGCGGCGGGCCGGTCCGGGCGGGCAACGGCGACCTGCTGATCATGGTCGGGGCAACGGAGCAGGCGCTCGCGAACGCCCGCCGGGTGCTCGACCTGCTGGCCTCCACCGTGCACGTCGTCGGTACGAACCCCGGCGACGGCCAGACCATGAAGACGGTGAACCAACTGCTCTGCGGCATCCACACCGCCGCCGCGGCCGAGGCGTTGGCGCTGGCCCGCGCGCTCGGTCTCGACCTGGAGACCGTGGTGCAGGTGCTCGGTTCCGGTGCGGCGGCGTCGTTCATGCTGGCGGATCGAGGGCCACGGATGGCACGCGCGTACACTGGCGACGTCGAGCTGCGGTCCCGACTGGACGTCATCAACAAGGACATGCACATCGTCGGCAAGGTCGCCTCGGCGGCCGGCGTGCCGACACCGGTCGCCGCCGCCGCCACCGCGCTCTACACGTTGGCGATGCGCCAGGGTTTGGCCGCCGAGGACGACTCCCGGCTCGTCACGCTGCTGGCACCGGAGGACGGAACAGCCGGGCCGGAGTCGACCGGCCCCCGAGGCGGAGGAGCAGACCGATGACCCGACTGTTCAACGACCCCGCCGCGTTCAGCGACGACATGCTCGCCGGCTTCCTCGACCTGCACCACCGCTACGTCCGGGGTGTCCCCGGCGGGGTGGTCCGGGCCGGGAACACCCGCGCCGGCAAGGTCGCGGTGGTGGTCGGCGGCGGATCCGGGCACTATCCGGCGTTCTGCGGCGTGGTCGGCCCCGGCTTCGCCGACGGTGCGGTGGTCGGCAACATCTTCACCTCACCCTCGGCGCAGCAGGCGTACGAGGTGGCCCGGGCCGCCGACAACGGCGCCGGGGTGCTCTTCCTCTTCGGCAACTACGCCGGGGACGTGATGAACTTCGGGCTGGCCGAGCAGCGGCTGCGCGCCGAGGGGATCGACACCCGCACGGTGCTGGTCACCGACGACATCGCGAGTGCCGGGCCGACCGAGACGGAGAAGCGCCGGGGCATCGCCGGCGACTTCGTGGTGTTCAAGACCGCCGCCGCGGCGGCCGAGGCCGGATATCCGCTGGCCGAGGTCGAACGGGTGGCGCAGGCCACCAACGAGATGACCCGCTCGCTCGGGGTGGCGTTCGCCGGCTGCACCCTGCCCGGCCAGGACCATCCGCTGTTCACCGTGCCGGCCGGCACGATGGGGCTCGGACTCGGCATCCACGGCGAGCCGGGCGTCTCCTCCGACGACCTGCCGACCGCCGCCGAGCTCGCCCGGATCCTCGTCCGCGGCGTCCTCGCCGAACGGCCGGCCGGGGCCGGTCCCCGGGTCGCCGCCATCCTCAACGGACTCGGCGCCACCAAGTACGAGGAGTTGTTCGTCGTCTGGAAGACGGTGTCCGAGGAACTCTCTCGGGCCGGTCTGACGGTGCTGGACCCGGAGGTCGGCGAGCTGGTGACCAGCCTCGACATGGCCGGGTGCTCGCTGACGATCTGCTGGTTGGACGAGGAGCTGGAGCGTTTCTGGTGTGCGCCGGCCGACACTCCGGCGTACCGGAAGAACCCGCACCTGGTCGAGGTCTCCGCCGAGGCGGCGCGGTCGGCCGGGAACGGGGCGGCGACGGTGCCCGGCAGCCGTACGAGTGGTGACCGGGCGGCCGGCACGGACGTCGACGGGAGCCGTGACCCCGGCGCCGACGACGTACCGGCAGCACCGCTGAGCAGTGCCGAATCCCGGGCGTACGGTCGGGCGGTCGCCGAGGCGCTGGCCGAGGTTGTCGCGGCGGTCGCGGAGGCCGAGGCGGAGCTGGGTCGGCTCGACGCGATCGCCGGCGACGGTGACCACGGGCGCGGCATGCTGCGCGGGGTGACGGCCGCGCTCGAGGCGGCCCGGCTGGCGGTCGACGGTGGGCACGGGTTGGCCTCGGTGCTCGGTGCGGCCGGTGACGCCTGGGCGGCCCGGGCCGGCGGCACCTCGGGAGTGTTGTGGGGCGCGGCGCTACGGTCGGCCGGCGAGCATCTGGGCGACGAGCGGAGCCCGATCGGCACCGCCGACCTCCGGGACGCGGTCGGGGCGGCGGTCGGGACCATCCAGGGACTCGGCGGTGCCGAACCCGGCGACAAGACCCTGCTGGACGCCCTGGTCCCGTTCCACGGTGCCCTCGAGACGGCGGCCGGTGCCGGCGACAGCGTCGGGGTGGCCTGGCGTCAGGCGGCGGCGGTGGCCACCCGGGCGGCGGACGACACCGCCGGGCTGCGCCCTCGGGTGGGCCGGGCCCGACCGTTGGCCGACCGGAGCGTCGGCACCCCGGACCCCGGCGCGGTGTCGCTGGCGCTCTGCGTGCGGACCGTGGCGACGACGTTCGACCGGTACCTCCCCGAAGGGTCCGACGCGGAACAGGAGTTGGCCAGGTGACCGACAACCGGCTACGTGTCGTCGTCGGCTGCGACGACGCCGGCCTGCAGTACAAGGAGATCCTCCGGGCCGACCTGGAGGCGGACGACCGGGTGGCCTCGGTCGAGGACGTCGGCGTCGGCCGGGGCGACGACACGGCGTACCCGCATGTCGCCGTCGCCGCGGCGCGGCTGGTCGCGGAGGGCCGGGCGGACCGGGCGTTGCTGATCTGCGGCACCGGCCTCGGGATGGCGATCGCGGCCAACAAGGTGCCGGGGATCCGGGCGGTGACGGCCCACGACAGCTTCTCGGTGGAACGCGCCGTGCTCAGCAACGACGCCCAGGTGCTGGCCATGGGGCAGCGGGTGATCGGGCTGGAACTGGCCCGCCGGCTGGCCCGGGAGTGGCTGGGCTACCACTTCGACACGTCGTCGAACTCCGCCGCGAAGGTCGCCGCGATCTCCCGGTACGAGTCGACCGTCGACGGCGGCACCAGCACCGTGCCGGACAACCCCGGAGCCGGCTGCGACTGACGGCCGGCTCAGCTCAGCCGGGCGGCCCGGAGCGTGAGGTAGTGCCGTTCCGGCAGGCTGGCCGTCCGGCTGGCCGCCGCCCGGTAGTGCGCGATCGCGGCGGGCCGGTCACCGGCCATCTCCAGCAGGTGGGCGCGGGTGGCGTCGAGCCGGTGGTGGCCGGCCAGCCGGGGGTCGGCGTCCATCTCCGCGAGGGCGGCGAGACCGGCCAGCGGGCCGTGCACCATGGCGACCGCCACCACCCGGTTGAGGGACACCACCGGATTGGCCGAGTGCCGCTCCAGCACCTGGTAGAGGGCGAGGATCTGCGGCCAGTCGGTCTCCGCCGCCGTCGCCGCCTCGTCGTGCACCGCGGCGATCGCCGCCTGGATCTGGTACGGCCCGAGCGGCCCGCGCGGCAGCGCCCGGGTGACCAGCGTGATCCCCTCGGCGATCGCGGCCCGGTCCCAGCGGCTGCGGTCCTGGTCGGCCAGGGAGATCAGCACTCCGTCCGGGCCGATCCGGGCCGGACGGCGGGCGTCGGTGAGCAGCATCAGCGCGAGCAGTCCGGTGACCTCGCTGTCGTCGGGCAGCAGCGCGTGCACGGCCCGGGTCAGCCGGATCGCCTCGCTGGACAGCTCGATCCGGTACAGGTCCGTGCCGCCGCTGCTGGTGTGCCCCTCGTTGAAGATCAGATACAGCACGTGCAGCACCTGGCCGAGAGCGCTCGCCCGGTCCGGCCCCTCGGGTATCCGGAACCGGCCACCGCTCGCGGTGATCCGCTGCTTGGCCCGGCTGATCCGCTGCGCCATCGTCGCCTCCGGCACCAGGAAGGCCCGGGCGATCTCGGCCGTGGTCAGTCCGCCGACCGCCCGCAGGGTCAGTGCGATCCGTGAGGCCGGCGACAGCGCGGGATGGCAGCACAGGAAGAGCAGGAGCAGGGTGTCGTCCCGGTCGGTCGACGTCGGTGCGTCCGCCGCCGGCGCCGACTGCCGGTCCGCCGGTTCGCGTTGCGCGACCACCGCTTCCCGGCGGCGCCGGGCCTGCTCGTTACGGACCTGTTCGATCATCCGGCGGGACGCGACCTGGATCAGCCAACCGCGCGGGTTGTCCGGCGTCCCGTCCCGGGGCCACTGCGTCGCCGCGGCGAGCAGCGACTCCTGCACCGCGTCCTCGGCCATGTCGAAGTCGCCGAACCGGCGGACGAGCACGCCGAGGACCTGCGGCGCGAGTTCACGCAGCAGGTCCTCGGCGGCCCGGTCGAGAGTGCCCAGCGGGTGCCTCACTCCCCCCTCGTGGTGGTCACGGTCAGTGCTCCTGCGGCGGGGCCGACATCACCTGACGGACCTCGATCGGCATGTTCAGCGGACGCCCGCCGGGCCCGGGGGCGGTGGAGATGTACGCGGCGATCTCGACCGCCCGCTCCGGGGTGTCGGTGTCGACGATCCAGTAGCCGGCGAGCCACTCCTTCGTCTCGGCGAAGGGTCCCTCGGTGACCACCGGTGCGCCGCCGTCCCCGGCCCGGACGATCTTCGCCTGGTCCGGCATGGCCAGGCCCTCGCCCCCGGCCAGTTCGCCGGACGCGGTGAGCTTGCCGTTGACGTCGCCCATGAAGGCGATGTGTGCCTGGATCTCCTCGGGCGTCCAGGTGTGGATCGGCGGGAACTCGGCCGCCGCCTCGCTGAACTGCATCAACAGCATGTACTTCATCTCTGGCTCCCTACGCCTTCGCGCCCGTCTCGGCGCTCTCACCCTCAGGTAGAAGCCGGCCCACGGTTCTCGACATCCTCCACGGAACATTGCCAGAAAACTTTTGCGGCCCCCGGGAGGACGGCGACCGGGCCGGTCGCCGGACCGGCATAGGATCTAGTCTTCCGGGATCGCTGACCTGCCGTGACACGGCTGTCAGCAGGAACGAGAGGCGGCCATTGTCCGGCGAGACACGACCTCCGCGAGAGCGCATGGTCTACAGCGCGGCACAGCTGGTACGGGCCCGTGGGGTGGCCGCCACCGGGGTACGCGACGTGGTCGAGCACGCGGCGGCTCCCCGGGGCTCGTTCCAGCACTACTTCCCCCGGGGCAAGGACCAACTGGTCGGAGAGGCGCTGATCTGGTCGGCGGAGTTCGCCGCGTCCTGGGTCACCGCGTACCGGCGTACCGCGGACGTACCGTCACCGGCCGGTCTCTTCGCCCACCTCGCGGCCTGGTGGCGGGAGGACCTGACGACCCGCCGGTACGCACGCGGCTGCCCGGTGATGGCCGCCGCCGCCGACCTGGCCGGCAGCGACTCGCCGGTCACCGAGCCGCTCCGGACGGCGGCGGACCGCTGGGAGGACGCGGTACGGGACGAACTCGCGCGGATGGGCCTGCCACCGGAGCGGGCGCGCGGGCTGGCGACGTTGATGATCAGCTCCCTGGAGGGCGCGATCATGCTGGCCCGGATCCGGCGCGACGTCGGCCAGCTCGACACGGTGGTCAGGGAACTCTCGCTGGTGTTGGGGTAGCCGCACCGGCGCCGCCGCCGTCGGTCCGGCTCTCGATGGCGTGGATGACCGCCGCCATGTCGGCCCCGCCGTGCCCCAGCTCCACCGTCTCGGAGTAGAGCTGGTGGCAGACGTCCAGCAGCGGGGACGCCAACCGCGCCTCGCGGGCGGCCTCGGCGACCAGCCGGTTGTTCATCAGGACGTCGGCGATCGCCGCCTGGGCCGTGAAGTCGTGGTCGACGAGCTTGCGGGCCTTGACCCGGGAGACGCCGCTCGACATCGGCCCCGCGTCGAGCACGGCCAGGAACCGCCGCAGGTCCAGGCCGTGCCGGTCGGCGAAGTGCACCGCCTCGGCGAGACCGGTGACCATCGTGATCAGGTACAGGTTCACCGCGAGTTTCATGTGCAGCGCGTTCGGCACCGGCCCGCAGTCGACCGTCTCCCGGCACATCGGCGCGAGCAGCGTACGGACGGCGGCGGTCGACGACGGGTCACCGGCGAGCATCGCCACCAGGTCCCCGGCCTCGGCGGGCTTACGTGACCCGGAGACCGGAGCCTCGACGTAACGGCCGCCGGCCCGTCGGATGTCGGCCTCCAACGCCAGCGAGTACCCGGGTGCGGTCGTACCCATGTGCACGATGGTGTGCCCGGCCACGGTCGATGCGAATTCGTCGGTACCCCGGCCGAGCACCCGGTCGACGGCTTCCTCTCCGGCGAGCATGAGCAGCACGGTCTCCGCTCCGGCGAACACCTCGGCGGGGGTGTCGGCCACCCGTGCGCCCGCCGCGCGCAGCTCGGCGCACTTCGCGGTGGTGCGGTTCCACACCAGCAGCGGGGTACCGGCCCGGGCCAGGTTGAGTGCCATCGGCTGGCCCATCAGTCCCAGCCCGAGGAAACCGATCGCCACGCGTCCTCCCGCCCCGGAACGACTCCGCCGCCCGGCGGAGTATGACAGTCGTCATAATACGTACGTCATGACGACTGTCATAGCCCTACTTGGCGAAGATCTGCGACTCGTCCCGGAACGCCTTGAACTCCAGCGCGTTGCCGGCCGGATCCCGGAAGAACATCGTCCACTGCTCCCCCGGCTCGCCGGCGAACCGCAGGTACGGCTCGATGACGAACTCACCACCGGCAGCGCGGATCCGCTCCGCCAGGACGTGGAAGTCCTCGATCGACAGGATCAGCCCGAAGTGCGGCACCGGTACGTCGTGCCCGTCGACCGGGTTACGGCCCGCGTCGGCCTGCCGCGCCGCCGGTACGACGTGGGTCACCATCTGGTGCCCGTAGAAGTTCCAGTCGACCCAGGACTCGGACGAACGCCCCTCGGCGAGCCCCAGCACGCCTCCGTAGAAGGCGCGGGCCCGCGTCAGGTCGTCGACCGGAATCGCCAGGTGAAAGCCGGGACGGCTGGTCATAACACTGCTCCTCGGGGGGTGCGTTTTCTCCGACGCTAGCAAACCATGATCGCCAGAGAGCCGACGCTTCCCGCCGGCCGCCGACTCACCTCAGCCCCGGGCCGGTCCATCCCGCCGGCCGCCGGCCCACCTCAGCCCCGGGCCGGTCCATCCCGTCCGCCATGCCGGCTCTGGAAACCCGACCAGCCTCAGCTGAGCACCGGTCCGTCGCGCCAGCCGTGCCGGGTCTCGAAGCCGAGCAGCCGGCGCGCGGCCGAACTGTCCAGCATCGAGTCGAACTCGCCCAGCGGCGACCGGACATCCGTGCCGGGATGGAACCGGGCCAGCAGCTCGGCTGTCGGCACCGTCGTGGAGGTGTCCGGTGCGGCGACGTTGAAAACGTGGTGACCGGTGAGACCCGAGGTCAGCGCGGTGTGTACGGCGTTGGCCGCGTCCCGGGTGTCCAGCCAGGACCACAGCTCCCGGCGGTTGGCGGAGACGTCCCGGCGGATCCGGTCCAGGTGGGCGGCCAACCGGTCGCCGTCACCGACGAACGGAAAACGCAGCAGCACGGTCGGCATGCCCCAGCGTCGGGTCGCGAACGCGCCGACCTGCTCGGTCACCGCCTTCGACAGCCCGTACGAGTCGATCGTCACCGACGGCTGTTCCTCGTCGATCGGCACGTACGGCGGCGACATGTCCCGCCCGGCCCAGGCGTATCCGTACGCCGCGACGCTGGACGCGGCGACCGCGAACCGTACGCCGGCCCGGCCGGCGCCGTCCAGGACGAGGTACGCCCCCTGGACGTTCTGTGCCAGGGTCTCGTCCTCCGGCAGCTGACCGGGCGCGGGGATCGCGGCGAGGTGCACGACGGCGTCCACCGGCCGGTCGAACGGACGCAGGCTCCGTTCCACGAACGCCCGGTCCCGGACGTCGCCGACCAGCACGAGTTCGGCCCTGGGGCTGGCGAACGGTGACCGGTCCACGGCGACGACCCGCATCCCGGCCCCGGCCAGGTACGGCACGACGACCCGACCGATCACCCCGGCCGCGCCGGTGACCAGCACCACGGCGTCGGTACCCAGCGTCGAGTGCCGGGTCCCCTGCTGGGACATGCTTTCTCTCCCTACTTCCCGGTCAGCCCTTGATCGCACCGGTGAGGCCGTTGACGAAGTACCGCTGGGTGGCGAGGAATCCGATGATCACCGGGATGACCACGATCAGCGCGCCGGCCATCAGCGAGTTGTACTGCACCACCTGCGAGGACTTCAGCGCCTGGAGCGCGATCGGCAGGGTGTAGGTGGCCGGGTCGTTGAGCGAGACCCGGGTCAGCAGGTACTCGTTCCAGGTCGGGATCGCGGTCAGCAGGGCGATCGTGATCAGGGCCGGCCGGGCCAGCGGCAGGTAGATCCGGGTGAGGATGCGCAGCTCGCCGGCGCCGTCCACCCGGGCGGAGTCGCGTAGTTCGGTGGGCACCGCCCGGAACGCGTTGGTCAACAGCAGGACGGCGAACGGTGCGGTCCCGTTGACGAACGGCAGCACCAGGCCGAGGTGCGTACCGAGGATCGCGAGCCGGTTCTCCAGCAGCACGACGGGCAGCAGGGTGACCACGCCCGGCACGAAGAGCAGCGCCACGAAGAGCCGGTACAGCGCGGTACGGCCGGGGAAGTGCAGCGCGGCGAAGGCGTACGAGGCCGCCGAGTAGATCACCACGACGCCGATCGTGGTCGCCCCGGTCACCTTGAGGCTGTTGAGGAAGTAGTCGAAGAAGTGCAGCCGGTTCCAGGTGTCGACCAGGGTGCCCAGGGTGGGGTCGCGCGGGATGAGGTGGCCGCCGGCGATGACCTCCTGCTGGGTCTTGAAGGCGGCCGAGACCATCCAGAGGAACGGGTAGAGGCTCACCACGGCGTACCCGGTGAGCAGCAGCCCGATGACCGTCCGGGCGAGGACGACCCGGGGCGGCCACCGGTGGGCGCGGCGGGCCGGCCGGGTGCCCGCGGCCGTGGTCTCGATGGCGGTCGGTGGGGCGCTGAGCACCATCATCGCTCCCGGGTGACGCGCAGGTTGACGTACGCCACGACCAGCGCGGCGACGAAAAGCATCCAGCCCAGGGCGCTGGCCAGACCAAGCGTCGGGGCGAGTTCGGACTGGAAGGCCAGCCGGTAGGTCTGCAGCCCCAGCACGTTGGTGTGGTCGCCCGGGCCGCCGTCGGTCATGATCAGGAAGATCTGGAAGCCCTGGAGCGCGTCACGGATGTTGAGCAGCACGATCACCGCAGTGATGCCGCGCAGCAGCGGCCAGACCACGCTGAGGTTCACCCGCCACCAGCCGGCGCCGTCGATCTGGGCGGCCTCGGTCAGCGCCGGGTCGATGGTCTGCAGTCCGGTCAGGTAGAGCAGTGTCGCCACCGGCACGGCGGACCAGACCATGATCACGATCAGCGTCGGCAGCGCGGTGTCCGGATTGCCGAGCCAGCCCTGCGGCTGGGCCAGCGAGCCGAGCCCGAGGGCGCCGAGCAGCGTGTTGATCGCGCCGTTCGGCTCCAGGACGTACTGCCAGGCCAGGTAGACCGCGATACCGGTGGTGACGTACGGGACGAAGTAGATCGAGCGGAGCAGCCCGACGAACCGACGTGCCCGGTTCAGCGCCAGGGCCAGTGGAAAGGAGATCGCGACGGTGAGCAGCGGCGTCGCGATCATCACCCAGACGGTGTTCAGCGCCGCGGCGCGGACCGGCGGCGAGAAGACCGGGCTGGCCCAGAGCAGGTCGGTGTAGTTGCGCAGGCCGACCCAGAGCCAGGTCGGGGTGAGCCCGTTCCACTGTACGAAGGAGAGCTGCAGCCCCCAGAAGAGCGTGTAGACGCCCATCACGGCGAAAAGCAGGATCGCCGGGGCGACGAAGGCGTACGCCCAGGCCACCTCCCGGGCCTGGTAGCGCCGCCGCCCGCCCGGGGACCGCCCGGTGCGACCACGGCTGACCGTGGCCGTACCGGGCGACGTGGGGACGTCCGTGGTCATTTCCCTGCCCAGTAGCCGTCGATGATCTTCTGGAGTCCGGCGGCCGCCGCCGGTGGGTCGGCCTTCTTCAGCGGGGTGAGTTCCATCAGCGACCGGGCGACCACCGCCGCGTCGTACGACGGCGGCTGGTGCGTGGTGTCACCGGGGTTGTACGCGTCGGCTCCGGAGCCGAACGAACCGATCATCGTGCCGAGCACCGGGCCGAGGGTGCCGGTCGGGTCGTCACCGAGGTTGACCGGCGGGACGTCCAGGGCGTCCTTGGCGAACTGGCTCGCGACCTCGGGCTGCGCCAGGTGCTCCAGCCACTTGACCGCGCCCTCCTTGTTCTTGGTCGTCGCCGAGACCGAGAGCCCGGTCAGCGCGAACGGCGCCAGGTTCAGCTCGGGTACCGCGCCACCCCGGGGCGAGGGCACCGGGAAGGTCACGATGTTCTCCGCGTTCATCCCGTTCTGGGACAGGAACGCCAGGGTGAAGGTGCCGCCGACGACAAACGAGGAACGGCCCTGCGCGAACGCCAGGTCGGCGTCGTCGATGGTCAGCGTCTGTGTGCCCGGCATCCAGTACGGCGTCACCTGGTTGTACGCCTCCAGCACCGCCTGCCCGTTGGGTGAGGTCCAGTTCCGGGCCGGGTCGTTGGAGAAGAGCCCGGCGAAGCCGGCCTTGCCCAGCTTGCCGTACGCCATCGGCTGCATCAGCCACTCCATGCCGGTGGTCGGCGCCTGGAAGCCGATGCTCAGTCCGCCGTCCTGGGGTCGTGCCCTGCCCACCGCGGCCAGCGCCGCGACGAAGTCCTCCCAGGTCTTCGGTGACTCGGTGACACCGGCCGCGGCCAGTCGCTCCTTGTTGGCGTAGACGATCCCGAAGGTGCCGATCGTCAACGGCACGCTGAACCGCTGGTTGAGCTTGATTCCGGCGCTCTTGGCGCCCTTTTCCTGTGACTGCTTGTAGTACCGCTCGGTGACGGTGCCCTCGGCGGCGACCGACGGCAGGTAGCGGTCGGTCCAGGTGGCCTCCTCGGTGAGATCCTCGAGCAGGCCGGCGGCACCGAAGGTGAAGTCGTCACCGTTGGTGTGCACCTCGAAGACGTCGGGCAGGCTCCGGGTCTGCGCGGCGGCCTGGACCCGGGCGATGAAGGCGTCGTCCGGCGTGATCGCCTCGACGGTGACCGAGGTGCCGGTCTTCTGTTTGAAGCTCTCCGCGGCCTTCTGCAACGCGGCGACGTGGGACTGTTTGAACGTCCACATGGTCAGGCTCTGCGGGTCCGAGGTGCCCCCGCCGCCCGGACCGCAGGCGGTGGCCGCGGCGACAAGCGCGAGGCTCGCGGCGAGCGCGACACAGGTCCGGGCTGTTCGACGTTGATACCGCTTCATGGTGCGCCTCTTTCATCCCCGCGACGGGCTTCCCCGGCACGCCAACGACGAGAAACAGAACGTAAATCAAATCGATATATAGTGTCAACATCCATGTCGGACGCACGAAGGGCAGCACCATGCCACTGTCCCGATCGGCCGGATCCCCCACCCGGCCGCAGCTCCTGGCCCCCGCTCCGTGGAGCGCGCAGGACACCGCCGGGTCGCGAATCACCCGGGTCCGTACCTTCCTCTGCGCACCACAGGGCTGCCCGTACGTCATCACCAGGGTGGAGACGGACCAGCCCGGGCTGTACGGCCTCGGCTGCGCAAGCGATCCACAGCGGACACTCGCCATCCGGTCCGTGGTCGACGACTACCTGGGCCCGATGCTGCTCGGCCGCGACCCGGCCGACATCGAGGACCTGCACCGGCTGCTGCTCAACAGCGGCTACTGGCGGGGCGGCTCGATCGCCAACAACGCCCTCGCCTCGGTCGACGTGGCGCTCTGGGACATCCTGGGCAAGGTCGCCGGCCTCCCGCTGCACCAGCTGCTCGGCGGGCGGGCGCGCGAGTACGCGGAGGCGTACACCCACGTCGACGGGTCGGACCCGGAGCAGGTGGCGGAACAGGTGCGCGCCGCCCGGGAACGGGGGTACCGGCACGTACGGGTGCAGCTGGCGGTACCCGGCACGGACACCTACGGCACGGCGCCCCGCGCCGAGCGGGAGGCGGACCGCCGACACGGCCGTCGGGAGACCTGGGACAGCCTGGCCTACCTGCGGTCGGTGCCGGAACAGCTGGTCCGGGTCCGCGAACTCGTCGGTTCCGAGGTTGAACTGCTGCACGACGTACACGAGCGGCTGACCCCGGCCCAGGCACGCCGCTTCGTCCACGCGGTCGAGGACGCACGGCTGTACTTCCTCGAGGACGCCCTCGCCCCGGAGGACGCGGCGCACTTCGCCGGCCTGCGCGCGGCCGGCAGCACCCCGCTGGCCGTGGGCGAGCTCTACACGAACGTCACCGACTACCTGCCGCTGCTGGAGCAGCGCGTGATCGACTTCGCCCGGATCCGGATCCCCACTCTCGGCGGGCTGACCCCGACCCGCAAGCTGGTGGCCGTGTGCGAGCTGTTCGGGGTGCGTACCGCACCCCACGGCCCGGGCGACGTGAGTCCGGTCGGCCAGGCCGCGAACGTGGCGCTGGACATCTCCTCCCCCGCCTTCGGGGTGCAGGAGGCGGCGACCTTCCGCGACGCGACCCTGGAGGTCTTCCCCGGCGCCCCGGTGCCGGTGGCCGGCCGGTTCCACCCGAGCCCCGCCCCCGGGCTCGGCGTCGACTTCGACGAGGTGGCGGCCCGGCGCCATCCGGTCACCGCGCCGCTGGAGCACGACCGGTGGGCGCTGCTGCGGTCGACCGACGGCAGTGCGCACCGGCCGTGACCCGGACCCCGCTCGACTGACCCGCCCGGGTCTCCCCCCACCGTCAGGCGAGCAGCAGGGACTGGGGGCGCGCCGAGAGGGTCTGGTCGAGCACCAGGCAGGCCGCCCCCACCGCGCCGACGTCGTCGCCGAGCGCCGTACCGGTCACCACCGTCTCGTGCATCTTCCCGACGAACGGCGACGACGCGACGATGGGGTTGACCACCGGCAGGAAAAGCCGGGACAGGTGCGGCCAGATCGGACCGCCGAACACGACCAGTTCGGAGTCGAGCAGGGTGGCCGCGGCGCTGACCCCGCGCCCGACCCTCCGGGCCCAACCGTCGATGATGCCGCGTGCGACGCCGTCGCCGCCGTCGGCGAGCGCGACCAGGTCGAGCAGGCTCCGCTCCGCCTGACCCGGGCCGTCCGGTTCCTTCTCCGGACCCAGTACGCCACGCGCGATCGCCTCCTCGACGAGCGCGTACGTCGTGCAGTTGGCGTCGAGTCCACCGATCTCCCCGGCATTGCCGGAGACGCCGCGCAGCACCACGTCGTTGACGACCGCGCCCATCCCGGAGCCGGTACCGAGGTAGAAGAAGAGGAAGTTGCCGGAGTGCACCGCCGCCCCGGCCCACCGCTCGGCGATCGCCGCCGCGATCACGTCCTTGTCCATCACCACCGGCCATCCGGTGGCCCGGGCCAGCCGGTCGCGCAGCGGCACCCGTTCCCAGCCGGCGAGCTGCGGGGGTTCGACGATGACACCGGCCTCCGGGTCGATCGGTCCCGGCACGGCCACCCCGAGCCCCAGGATGCGCTCGCGGGCGATGCCGGACTCGTCGACCAGCCGGTCGACGGCGGCGCTCATGTCGGCCAGGGTCTGTGCCTGGTCGACGACCTGGGGCGTCGGCTGCCGCAGCCGCCGGACCACCCCGCCGACCAGGTCGAGAACGACGTAGGTCACCACGGCCGGATCCAGGTGTACGCCGATCGCGAAGCTGCCGCCGGGGCTGATCTGCAGGACGGTACGGGGTTTGCCGACCCGTCCGCCCTTCTTGCCGGCCTCGACCACGAGTTCACGGTCCAGCAGGCGGCGGCAGATGTTCGAGACGGTCTGCGCCGACAGTCCGGTGGCGGTGGCGAGCTCGACCCGACTGAGCCCGTCGGGCGCGCGCCGGATCGCGTCGAGCACGACCGACTCGTTGAAGTCGCCCATCCGGGGCAGGTTGGTTCCTCGCCGAACAGTCGGTCGGTCGATCGTCACGCCCGTTCTCCCTGTGGGTGCCTCGCGAATAGCCGTACGTCCCCCGGCGCCGGTCCGGTCCCCGACCGTGCCGCCTCGGGTCGGTGGCGGGTCACCCGAGCCGCCGGACCAGCATGATGGTCCACGGTGCCAGGATCACGGCCCGTCGCAACACGCCGTCGGCGTCCACAATGGCCAACGGCGGATGGGTCGGAAGCTCCCCGCACCGGTGGATCCTCCCGATATCTACCGCGCGGGCGCGGCTCGCCGCCACCGGCGGAAGCCGGAGACACCCGTATCGTAAATCAAACTGATGTATTTACTCCCGTGCCATGGCTCACCCCGCCGGACCGGCCCGGTCCGGGCACGACCGGCCCCTGTCACGCTCCCGCGTGAACGTGCAGGTCATGATGCCGCAGGTCGCCCGGTCCGGGCCTCGGCCGCAGTACCCGCCCCCCCATGGGCGCCACGTCTGCGCATCTGGCTGTCCGATCGGCGGCCAGTCTCCGGCAGCAGGTGTTGGCCCGCCGGGTTCGACGGGCCGCCTGCTCACCGACCGGTCGTCAGGTGTGCCCCTCCCCCGGGCGTCGACGACGATGCCTCGACGCTCACTCCCGGTGCCGAGGAACGCGACCGTGCCACGGCCTGATCCAGCCGGTCCCTGTCCCGGCCGGTGATCTGGATCGAACCGTCCGCACCCTTGCGCGAACCGGTGACAGCCGAGGCATGGAAGCGCCCTCAGTATGGAGACGATCGTGGTCGCGTCCCTGCCGTCCTGTCGACCGGTACCCGTTCTCGGACCCGGAAGGGCGGCAGGACGGCAGGTTGGATATTGGCGACAGCCAATGTATTGTGGGAACGCTCCCAGATCGCACCCGCCACCCCCACTTGCTCGAGGAGCTCACACATGTCGCGACAGCGTTGTCGCCCGGCCACCATCCTGGCCGGGCTGTTTGTTCTGGCCCTGTCTGCGTTCCTGATGCCACCGGCGTCGGTGGCCAGCACCGCCACGGCCGGCGGCGCATCCCACACCCGCGCGGTGCCACTCACCGAGCTGACCGTGGTATCCGAACAGGTGGCTTCCGGTCTACAGCGCCCGATCGCGCTCACCGGGTTGCCGGACGGCCGGATGCTGATCGCGGAAAAGAACGGCACCGTCCGCGCCTACCACCCCGACACCGGCTTGGCACCCGAGCCGGTGCTCGACCTGAGCGCCCGGATCGACACGTCGGACAACGAGCGCGGCCTGCTCGGCATCACACCCGCGCCGAACTTCGCGCGGACCAAGATCCTCTACGTCGCCTACACGAGCCTGCCGGCCGGCGCCCTGACCCTGGCACGAGTGCCCCTCGGCGCTCCTGAGCGGGTGCAGGTGCTGCTCACCCAGGAGCACGCCGAGTACGGCAACCACAACGGCGGACAGGTGGCGTTCGGCCGCGACGGCTTCCTCTACTGGTCCCTCGGCGACGGCGGCCACGCGAACGACCCGTTCAAGTCCGGCCAGAACCTCGGCACCCTGCTCGGCAAGATCGTGCGGATCGACGTCAACCGCAGCTGCGGGGGGAAGCCCTACTGCGTGCCCTCCGACAACCCGTTCGTCCGCACCCGCGGCGCGCGGCCGGAGATCTGGCTCTACGGGCTGCGCAACCCGTGGCGGTTCTCCGTCGACCCGATCGACGGCTCGCTCTGGATCGGTGACGTCGGCCAGGGCCTGGTCGAGGAGATCAACCACATCCGTCCGTGGCAGGGTGGGGCGAACCTCGGCTGGTCGTGCCGGGAGGGCACTCCGGTGTTCGACCCGGAGCAGTGCCGGCCGGGCGTGCGGTACACCGACCCGGTCTTCGAGTACGAACACTTCATGACGGAGAGCTGCTCGGTGACCGGTGGCGTGGTGTACCGAGGGTCCGCCACCCCGGAGGCGCGCGGGACCTACGTGGCGAGCGACTACTGCTCGACCCTCGCGTTCGCCGTACGCCCCAAACCCGACGGCAGCTACGAGACCGCCACGATCGGCAACTTCCCCATCCAGCCGACCGCGATCGACGCCGATGTGCACGGCGAACTGTACGTGCTCAGTGACCTCCCGGGATGGCTGAGCCGGGTGCGGTTCGAGCGGGTCCCGCCAGCCTCCGGCGGCGGGGCGGCGAACCGCTGAACCCTGGGGGCGATCCCTCCGCATCCGCAAGACTCCTCGGGGACGGCCGCGGCGCGCGGCCGTCCCCGAGTCGGCGGCATTCGAGACCGTGGCCCGAGTTGTGAGCGGGAGCCGCTGCCGGCGGCCGTGGCCATCCTGCTCCCGGCGTTCCCCCAGGAACGGATGGCCACGGCCGCCGCGACGAAGCTGGCCTAGTTGCCGGCCACCGGCGCGCTCCGCGATGCGTTGAACAGCTTGTCACCCCTGTAGTGGGCGACCACCGGAGCGGCGAGTCCGCCGTGGACGGTCCGCTTCAGCTTGGCGACCCCGTTGTGGATCGGGGCAGATCCGAGATACAGGTCGCCGGCGTAGAAGTCGACCTTGCCGGACGGGTCGGCGACGTTGACGCTGACGGCACCCACCGTCGCGGTCGCGGTGACCTTGGTGTGGGACGAGGCACCCGCCGGGGCGACCGCGACGTCGAGCCCGGTCGTGGTCGCCCGGAACGCCAGGGCACGCAGGTAGTGGTTCAGCAGCGGGCGCCACACGTGCCAGGTGTGGACACCGGGGACGTTGAATTCGTCCAACTCGACGCCGGCCGCCCGCAGCGCCGCGGCGTTCTGCTGGGACGCCTGGGCGATATTGCCGAGCCGGTCCTGAAGCCCGGTACCGATCATGATGCTGCCGGCCACGGCCTTCATGCTGTCGACCTGCGCCTGGTTCGCGGCCGGGCCGCCCATGCTCCAGGCCGCGTGGTAACCGAACATGTCGGTGTGGTTGTACATGATCGTGTACGCCCGGCTGCCGCCGGCCGAGAAGCCGCCGAACGCGCGGTCCTGCGCACGGGTGGAGACGTGGTAGTTCTGCTCGACGAACGGGATGACGTTGTCGCGCAGTTCGCTGACGTAGCCCTCGTTGCCGCCGGGTAGGCCGTTGAAGTCGGTGGAGACGATCACCATCGGCTCCGCCGCGCCATCCTTGATCGCGTTCTCGAGGATCAGGTGGGCAACTCCCTGCATGGTCCAGGCGGTCGAGTGGTCACCTGAGCCGTGGCTCAGGTAGAGGGTCGGGTACGGCTTGGCCCGGTCGCGGTCGTAGCCGTGCGGCAGGTAGACGACGATGTCGTGTACGCCCGCCGGGTTGGTCGACCGCGGCGAGCTGTACCGGCGCGACTCCAACGTGCCGGTCCTGGCCACCGGCGCCTGGTAGCCGGTGTCGTAGGTCGGGAACCTGGTGCTGGCCGGGACGTAGATCGTGCTGCGCACCGCGCCGGGCGCGCCGGGGTACTGCGGCTGTATTTTCCACCGGTTCGCCGGGTCGTCGTGCAACGCGCAGCCGGTGGCCAGCTCGTTGGCGCAGTCGTGGGTGAAGGCGTACCGGAAGGTGCCGCCGGGCAGCGGCGTGGTGAACGTCCAGACGCCGTCGGCGCCCTTCCGCATGGGCTGGATGTGCCACGGGGTGGCCGCGACGTCGCCCGGTTGCCACTCGGCCGGGGGACGGGCGTCGCCGCAGTCCTGGCAGGTAATGTTGTCCGGGCGGGAGTAGAACCAGTCGCCGTAGATATGGACCTGCTGGACATCGTCGGGTGCCTGGTACCTGAAGGTGACGGTGTAGCCCGTGGGCGGGCGGTCGGTGCGGGTCACGGTCGGCCCCAGGGGCGCGGCCGGCGGGGCGGCGGCCGCGGGGGCCGCGACGGATCCGGCCGCGACGACCACAGCCGCGAGCAGCACGGGCGTCAGCCGCTGGCGCAGCGGCGACATCGTCTTCGGACGAGGACGTACGACTAACATGTGCCTTCTCCCTCTCGGGTACCCGGCGAGACCGGTACGAGCGGTCCGGCCGGCGGTTCGATGGTGGAGGTGAACGGATAGTTGGCACGTTCGGAGCGGCGTGGGTGGTAGCCGGCCGGATTCAGGCAGCGTCGATCGCGCGCCGCCGGCCCGGCGCGGGTGACGCGAGGGTTCAGCCCGTCACGGGTGGGCCGGTTCCCACCTCCCGTCAACTCGTCTGGCGATCCCGGTAAATTCGTCCCTGAGTTCCTCCGGCAGGAGCCATTCCGGCGCGTCCTGCCAGGCGAACGGTCGGAGGAATCGCCGGATCGACGTGGCACCCACAGAGGTGTGCACGGAGTTGGTCGACGGCCACGGCCCACCGTGGTGCTGCGCCCAGGAGACCCGGACGCCAGTGGGATAGCCGTCGAAGACGATCCGGCCCGAACGTTCGACGAGCACGTCGACCAGCCGACGGACCTGGCCGGCGTCATCCAGCGGTCCACTGTGGATGGCTCCGGTGAGCGACGGCGGGACGGTGGCGAGCACCGCGTCGAGCTCGGCGACCTCGCGATAGCGGACCACCACCATGAGCGGCCCGAAGCACTCGTCGGCGATCTCGCTGGTCAGACCCGGCAGGTCGACCTCCAGCAGCACCGGCGCGACGGTGAAACCAGCGCCGGGGTCGATCTCGGGCTGGGCCGCGAGGCGGGCACCGGCGCGCTCGAACGCCGCCGCCCGTTCGACGAAGGCGTCCCGGATGCGTTCGTTGAGCAGCACCGCGCCGCCGGCCGAGGCGACCCGCTCGCGTAGCGCCTCGACGAGCCGGTCACCGGCGGGGTCGGCCGGGACGAACGCCAGCCCGGGTTTGGTGCACAGTTGTCCGCCCGAGCCGGTGAAGGAGCCGAAGAGCCCCTCGGCGATCTGCTCTCCCCGGGTCGCGGCTGCCGCCGGCAGGACGACGATCGGGTTGACGCTGCTCAGCTCGGCGTAGAGCGGGATGGGATCGGCGCGTTCGTCGATGGCCGCCTGGATGGCCCGGGCGGCGCCGAGGGAGCCGGTCAGCGCGGCCGCCCGGATGACGGGGTGGCCCACCAGGGCGCGGCCGGCCTGTTCCCCGTACACCAGGGCGAGCACGCCGCCCGGACCGCCCATCCCCCGGACCGCCGACTCGATCGCCGCACCGGACCCGTGCGACGTCAGCGGATGGGACGGGTGGGCCTTGACCACGACGGGGCAACCGGCGGCCAGCGCGGCGGCGGTGTCACCGCCGACGACCGAGAAGGCGAACGGGAAGTTGCTGGCCCCGAAGACGGCGACCGGCCCCAGGGGGACGAGCATCCGCCGCAGGTCCGGACCGCGCCCGAGCGGCGTGTCGGCGGCGTGGTCGATGGCGGCCTCGACGTACCCGCCGTCGCGCAGCACGTCGCCGAACATCCGGAGTTGGACTGCCGACCGGGTGAGTTCCTGGTCGAGTCGCGGGTGACTCAGCCCGGTCTCCGACTGCGCCGTCGCGACCAGATCCGCGCGCCGGGACTCCAGCGCGTCGGCGATCGCGTCGAGCAGGTCGGCGCGGCCGGGTCGGCCGAGGCCGGAGAGCCACTGCGCCGCCCGGGACGCCTCGTCGGCGAGCACCGCCAACCGGGTCTCGTCGGTCTCGGTGAGGTCGGTCGTCCGACGCCGGCCGTTGCTCGGGTCGACCGTGGTGATCACGTTCACAGCAGTCCTCTCCTGGCAAGGTTGCCCATCAGATCGCGGACCCCGAACTGCCAGGGCTCGCACTCCTCCGCGTGGCGGACGCGGTTGACCAGGGTGCCGAGCGCAGGGGCGCTGATCCGCACCACGTCGTCGAGCTTGTGGGTGAACCCCTCGCCCGGTCGGTCCCGGTCCTGGATGGGCGCGAACATGGTTCCGAGCATCAGCACCGCGCCGTCGGGATAGTGGTGATGCGGGCCGATCAGTTGCTGCACCAGCGCCGCCGGATCCCGGGACATCCGGGCCATCTCCGACACCGCCGTCAATTCGAAGCCGTCCACGCCGCTGACCTGTAGACGCACTTCGAGCTCGCGTACCCGGTCCAGGCCGAACCGGTTGTCGAACAACCGGATCAGGGGCCCGAGGGCGCACGAGGCGTTGTTGTCCTTCGCCCGTGGGAGCAGGAGTGCGGACCGTCCCTCGACATCCCGGAGGTTCACGTCGTTGGCGAGGGTGGCACCGACGATCCGGCCGTTGGACTGGACGATGAGCGCGACCTCGGGTTCCGGGTTGTTCCAGGTCGACGCGGCGAGCACGCCGACCGGGACGGCGGTGCCGACCGCGGAGAGGATCTGGCCCTTGGTGAAGATCTCGGCGTCCGGTCCGAGTCCCACCTCCAGGTACTGGCTCCAGACTCCCTCGGCGACAAGCATGCTCTTGAGCCGCTCCGCCTCGACCGAGCCCGGCGCCAGGCTGTGCAGGTCGGCGCCGATGTCGGCGATCGTGCGACGACGGAGGTCCGCCGCGAGCGCCAGGTCACCGCCGGCCCGCTCCTCGATGACCCGTTCGATCATCGACACGGGGAAGGTCACCCCGGCCGCCTTGAGCGCCTGGAGGTCGACCGGGGTGAGCAGCCACGGCCGGGTGTGGTCCCGGGTCGTGGCGTCCGTGTTGGCCAGGATCTCCCCGAAGTCGCCCCGCCGCGGTCCGTCGAGTTCGGCCACGACCGCGGCGGGATCGGGCAGCTCGCAGATGTCCCGTACGGTCGGGAACAGGTGACTCACGTCGAGGACTTCGCCGTCCCGGACGATCACGGGCGAGGGTCCGTCGACGGTGGGATCCCAGATCCGGCCGACGAGCAGGCTCTGGTCGAGGTCGTCCGGCAGTGCCTCGGCGGCGGTGCCGACCCAGTCCGGGCCGGTGGTGGTGCCGACCCGGTCCGGGCCGGTGGCGAGCGCCCGGGGCGGTGGCAGCGTCATGAGGTGCTCTCCAGGTTGAAGTACGACCGCTCGTCACGGGGTCGGATGTCGTACACCGCGTCGCGGAACATGCGGAGCGGGTGCGGGGTGAACGGGTGCCGCTCGATCGCGGCGAGGTCGAGCTCGATGCCCAGCCCCACGCCGGACGGGATGAGCACGTCACCGTCGTCGGTCAGCACCAGCCGCTCGTTGGTGATCTCGGGGCGCCACGGGACGTCGGTCGCCATGATCTCCAGGTACCGGAAGTTCGGCAGGGCCGCGGCGAGTTGGAGCGTCGCGGCGGTGCTGAGCGGACCGCTCGGGTTGTGCGGCGCGAAACCCACGTAACCGGTCGCGGCGAGCGTGGAGATGAAGGCGAGTTCGGCGATTCCACCGGCGTGCGTGACGTCGGGCTGGACGAAGTCGACCGCCTGCCGGGCCAGCGCCGGGGCGAAACCCTGCCGGCCGTACCACCGCTCGCCCGCGGCGATCGGCACCGGCGACGCGCGGCGGATGTCGACCAGGGCGTCGAGGTTGTCCGGCGGGCACGGCTCCTCGAACCACACCGGGTCGAACGGTGCGATCTCCTTGGCGATTTTGATCGCGTGCCGGACGTCGAACCGGCCGTGCCCCTCGATGAACAGCTCGACGTCGCGCCCCACGGCGCCGCGGACGGCATCGACCTGGGCGAGTACCCGGTCCAGCTGCGGGGTGGTGATGGTCAGGTCGTAGTTCTCGAACGGATCCCACTTGAGGCCACGGAAACCGGCCCGCACCGTCGCGCGGGCGGCGGCCGCGTACTCCTCGGGGGTGACGGCTCCGGAGAACCAGCCGTTCGCGTACGCGCGTACCCGGTCCCGGGTCGCACCCCCGAGCAGCCGGGAGACCGGAACGCCGAGGTCCCGGGCCGAGATGTCCCACAGGGCCATCTCCAGCGCGCTCAGGGCGGTCATGATGACCGGCCCACCGCGCCAGTACCAGTCCCGGGTGAGTTCGTAGAGGATCTTCGAGATGCGGGTCGGGTCCAGACCCACGACCGCCTCGGCGACCTCGGCGACCGCGCCCTGGACGGCCCGTTCCTTGCCCTCCAGGGTGGCCTCACCGAGACCGACGATCCCCTCGTCGGTGTGGACCCGCACGATGACGAGATTCGTACGGTAGAAGTCGACGACAAGCGCGTCGACCGAGACGATTTTCATGTTTCGTGTCAGCCCTTCACCGCACCGGCGGTCATACCGGAAACGACGTACTTCTGCACCAGCAGGTAGAAGGCGACGGCGGGCAGGGTGAACATGAAGGCGACCGCCATCACCGTCTGGATGGGTGTTCCGAGCTCGCCGATGAAGTTCGCGATGCCGACCGAGGCCGGCTGCAGCTCCGGCGTGAAGATGAAGGTCACCGCGAACACGTACTCGTTCCAGGCGTGGAAGAAGGCGATGACCGCGGTCGCCGCGATCGACGGAGCGATCAGCGGCACGTTTATCCGGGTCAGGATGACCAGCGGTCGTCCTCCGTCGACCCGGGCCGCCTCCTCCAGTTCCCGGGGGATGGCGTCGATCGCGCCCTTGAGGATCAGCGCGACGATCGGCAGGACGAAGGCCGAGTTCACCAGGACGAGCCCGGTCAGCGAGTCGAGCAGGTCGAAGCGGCGGAACAGCGAGAACAGCGGTACCACCATCAGCGCCTCGGGGAGCATCTGGGTGAACAGCAGCACGAGGGTCACGACGGCCTTGCCCACGAACGAGAATCGGGACAGCGCGTAGGCGAGCGGGATGCCGAGGCCGACCGAGAGGACCATCGTGCCGACGGCGATCACGAGGCTGTTGAGCAGCCAGCCGGCCGCCTTGCCCTCGGCCAGCGCGTCGACGAAGACCCCGAACTGGCCGAGATCGGGGGTGAGCCGTGGCCGCGTGGCGAACAGGTCGCCGTTGCTCGACAGCGCCGTGACGAGCATCCAGTACAGCGGGAACACCGCGACACCCAGCACGGCGAGCACGGCGACGATCCGCGCCGTGACACCGATGCGGAAGCCCCTCATCGGACGTCCTCCTTCTCCACGGCACGGGCGACGAGTCGGCTGCCGATGATGACGACGAGCGAGATGACGACGCCGACCATGCCGATCGCCGCCGCCGCGCCGAGTTTCTTCGAATCGAATGCCTGCGAGTAGAGGTCGATGACCAGCGTCCGGGTCGCGCCGACCGGGCCGCCCTTCGTCATCAGCCAGATGAGTTCGAACCGGCGCAGCGACCAGATCGTCATGAGCACGGCCAGTAGTCCCACGGTCGGCTTGAGGACCTGCCAGGTGACCGCGCGGAAGGTGGCCCACCGTCCCGCGCCGTCCACGATCGCCGCTTCGTTGAGATCCTGCGGTACGGCCTGCAACGCCGAGAGCAGCACCACGGAGGTGAACGGGAACAGTTGCCAGATGGTCGTCGCGAGCACCGCCGGCAGCGCGTACCGCGGGCTGTCCAGGATCGCGCCGCCCGGCACGCCGAGACCCACCGCGTCGAGGAACCGGTTGACGATGCCGTACTGCGCGTTGAGCATCCACGTCGCGATCAGCGCGACCGCGATACCGGGTGCGGCCCAGGGAATGGTCACCAGCGCGCGGGCCAGCCCGCGGCCGCGGAAGCCCTTGTTCAGCAGGAGCGCGACGCCGAGCCCGAGGCCGACCGAGCAGACGACGCAGGCGATCACGTACCCGAGGGTGGTGAGCAGGGTCCGGCGGAAGTCCGGGTCGCCGAAAATCGCCTCGTAGTTGTCGAGCCCGACCCACTGGCCACCGGTGGGATTGAGCAGGGTCGTACGGGTGAAGCTGAGGTACACCTCTTGGAGCAGCGGCACCCCCTGGAAGACGAGGATGAACAGCGTGGCGGGCGCCAGGAACAGGTAGGGGGTCCACCTGCTACCCAGCGCAGCGCTGCGGCGACGCCGCGGTCCGGATCTGGAAACCGTTCCGGGCGTTCTGGTCTGCTCGACAACAGTCATCGAGTTCGGTCCTTCTCAGGTAGGGGGCTGCCGCGCACCAGGCCGTCGCGTCGGCTTGTCGAGGGCCGGTCAGCGGGCCAGTTCGCTCGCCTGTTGCTGGGCGCGGTCCAACGCGGACCTGAGGTCCACCTTGCCCTGCAGCGCCGCGACCACGTTCTCCACGATCACCTTGCGGATGTCCGGCGTCTTGGCCTCGAAGCCGAGCACGATCTGCGGCAGGCTGGACTCGGTGAGTTGGTCGAAGACCGGCAGGAACGGGGTCTTCTGGAGCGACTCCGCACTACGTTCGGTGGTCGTCGCGACGCTGCTGGCGCCCAGGATCTCCTGCAGCTTGACCTGGTTCTGCGGCTCCAACGTCCAGCGGATGAAGGTGGCCGCCGCCTCCTTACCCTTGCTCGCCTCGTTGACGACGATCGGCGCGAGGATCGCGCCCTGCTTGCGGACCGGGAACGGGATGGGCGCGACGCTGAAGTTCAGCTTGGCGTTCTGGCCACGGGTCGCGGTCACGTACCCGCCGTTGTTGAGCTCCATCCCGACCTTGCCCTCGGCGAACATCCGGCGGAACGTCGCCGCGTCCGCGCCGCGCGGGATCACGTTCGCGTCGTACAGGTCCTTGAACGCCTGCAGCCCCTTCAGGTTCTCGGCCGAGTTGATGGTCAGGTTCTTGCCGTCGGACCAGGCGCCGCCGAAGCCGTAGACGTAGTTGAAGATGTCCTGCCACACGCCGGCTTCCTCGGCCTCCGTCTGCCGGAAGGCCAGGCCGTACACGTCACCCTTGGTCAGCGACTTCGCCGTGGCGAAGAACTGCTCGTACGTGGTCGGCGGCTGCGGGATCAGGTCCGCGTTGTAGAACATCGCGTAGTTCGATGCCTCGAAGATGATGCCGTGCCGGACCCCGTCGTGCACCATGAACTGGTCCGGCTGCTTGAGCAGGTTGTACTTGCTGACGTCGACGAGATCGTCGAGCGGCGCGATCAGGCCGGCGTCGGCGGCGGCTTCGAACTCGGGCATGTCGAAGCGGACCAGGTCGGGTCCCTTGCCACTGCCCATCTGGGTGAGCACGGTCTGGCCGAAGGTCGGGTACGGCACGGCCGCGGCGGAAACCTCCACCTTGTCCTGGCTCTTGTTGAACTCCTCGATCCACTGTGTCAGCAGTGGCCCGCGGCCGGGGTCGCCGAAGGTCGAGGCGGCGAAGGTCAGCTTGGTGACGCCATCGCTGGAACCGCCGTCGGAGCCGCCGCAACCGGTCAGCAGGGCGGCCACCAGGCCGAGAGCACAGGTCGCCCCGGCGATACCGAGGCGCGCGGATCTCTTACTCATCGTTACGCTCCTGTTACGAGTCAAGGTCGCCTTGGAAAATTGCAACGATCGTAGCGCCATGCGCAACGGCGTCAAGTGGCGATTGCAGTGGGCGTCAACTACATTGCATGATGCGCAACGCCGACTCGGCCAGTCAGTCACCGACCGACCGGGGCGCGTAACCGACGAGCGCATCCATCGCACGAGGAGGACCGACTGTGTCGCAGTCGATTCGCCGCGCGATCGACCTTCTGCGTCGATCGGCGGAGCACCCGCTGACACTCACCGAGGCGGCAGACGTGCTCGGCGTCCACAAGTCCACGGCCCTGCGGACCCTGCAGACGCTGGAGTCCGCGAGATTCGTCCGCCGAACCGGCGCGGGGACCTACGTGCTCGGCAGCGGACTGATCGAACTGTCGGAACTCGCGCTCGGCTCGATGGACCTGCGACAGCTCGCCGCCACGCAGCTACGTACCCTGCAACACGAAACCGGGCACACCGTGCACCTGGCGCAACTGACCGGTGACGAGATCATCTATATCGACAAGGTCGACAGCCGGGCGTTCGACGCCGTGAAGCTGCCGTCCCGGGTGGGGCGCGCGGTGTCACTCTACGCCAGCGCCGTCGGCAAGATCATACTGACGTACCTGCCCCGCGAGGAACGCGATCGGCTCCTGTCCCACGTCGTCTTCGAGCAGTTCACCGACACGACCTTCGCCGACCGCGACCGTCTCGAAGCCGAACTCGCCCGCATCCGCGAGAACGGCTGGGCCACCGACAACGGTGAGCACGACGCCTACGTCATGTGCGTGGCGGCACCGATCAGGGACTACCGCGGCCAGGTCGTCGCCGCCGTCTCGCTCACCGCGATCGAGGTCATCGCGAGCCTCGACGAACTGAAGACCAACCTTCCGCTGCTGCTGGAGACCGCGAACCAGATCTCCGTGGAACTCGGCTACACTCCCCCGCCCCCGGTGACGCCCGCCGGGCAGACCACGGCGGCGGCAGGGGTGCCGACCGTGAGCGGATCGCCGCGCGGCGAGGACCCGCAAGCGGCCGTCGCGGCGGCCACCGCGTAACCGGCGGCGCCGCCCGGTGACAGGCCGCTGATCAGGGCCGACGTGGTGCGGTTGGCGGGTAGGGTCCGGAGGCGTCAGCGGCTCGCTTCAGAACGGTGCCTTCTCCTGCCGGCGAGGTCGTGCCTGGACCGACCCGACCACCCGGTGCGCCCACGTCTCCCAGTCGTCGAAGGCCAGAAACCGGCCCAGTCGCCCGAGTTGCGTCAGCGGATCGTCGACGAGATCCTCGTACGTCATCGTCAGCAGTTCCCTCGGCCGGGCATCGGCGATGGCCTGCTCAGCCTCGCTGGCGAGGAACGCGCACAGGCCCCAGTAACGCTCCACGTCCTGGCCGCGTTCGCGTAGCGTCTGGGCCGTCAGGCGGCTGGGCAGGTAACGCTCCAGTTCCTCAGGCACCGGCTCGTCGGCGGCGACCTGGAACGGGTCGAGCCCGTACCGGCCGAGTGACTCCATTCTGAGCTGGAGGAACTGGAAGGACGGGTGGCGGCTCATCGACTGGGCGGTGTCGGCCCAGTTGCGGGTCAGGTAGACGATCTTCGCGGTGGGGAAGTTCTTCAGCAGGTACGGGGCCACGTGGCTGGAGCCGCCGGAACGCTCGATCCAGTGTCGCCGGCCGGTGAGCGTGGTGAGCATGTCCAGGAACGTCTGGTGGTGCCGGACCACCGGCTGATCGGGAAACCGGGGAACCAGTTCGGCGAGTGTGTCGTACAGGTGGTCGGGGTCGGATGAGATCTTCGGCAGCGTGGTCGCGAGGATTCGGGGCAGTTCGATGAGGCGGCCGGCCCACCGGCCGTCCTCCGGGTAACACACCTCGACCGGCGCCAGACCGATCCGGAAGAGAGTGGCGAGTTCCAGTCTGGGACTGCTCAGCCGTGACCAGTACGCGGCGCCGCTGACCACGTCGTTGGCGTCGGTCCAGGGCTCCACCGACATGAAGAACTCCTGAACCGACAGGGTGTCGGACTGCTCGGCGATCAGGTCGGACAACAGCGTCGACCCGCACCGACCGGTGCTGATGATGATCGCGTTGCCAGGGATCGGTGACTGCATCGGAGGTTCTCCTCAACTGTGCGGATCAGTGGCTGGTATCACGGTGCCGACGGCTGGTCCTGACCGGCACGCAGGGAGACACCGACGTCCGGGCGGCTGGACGGGAGAGCACAGTCCCGACGTAGCCAGGACAGGATGATGTCGCGGACAACGCCCGGCTGGTCGACCAGGACGGAGTGCCTCTGGTTGGGCACGGTGACAATCCGCGCTTCCGGTAGCAGCCGTCGTACCTCGGGGGCCAACTCGACCACGGCGGAGTCGCCGCCGTACACCCACAGCGTCGGGCACCCCACCGCGGCAATCCGCTCCTCGGGTGGCAGGCGGCTGGCCGGCAGGTCACGCACGAGGCTCGTGCCGGCGAGCACATCCCGAGCCAACCTTGCCCGGCGGCCGGCCTGCTCCCCGCGTTCGGCCCTGATCTCGGCCAGCGCGTGTTCGCGGGGCAGGTACGCGGCCGCGCTGTCGAGCTGCTTCAGCACCCGCTCGAACCACATCGTCGTGGGCGGGCAGGACTCGATGCCGGCGATGGCACCGACCCGCTCGGGATGACGTGCCGCGTAGCCGAACGCGATCGTGCCGCCGAAGGAGTTGCCGAGCAGGTGCACCGGACCGGTCACGTCGAGCGACACCAACAGTGCCGCCAGGTCGTCGACGAAGTCGTCCAGCGTGTATCCCGCCGGTGGCCGTTCGCTGTGTCCATGCCCACGCAGGTCGTACATGATCACTCGGAGGCCGGCGGCGGCGAGCGGATGGGCCAGGGTGAGGTACCAACTGGCCAGGGTGTCCGAGGCCATGCCGTGGATCAGCACGGCGGTCGGGGCGGTGTCGTACGCGCCGGGGGCGATGCCGGTCACCACCTCGGATGGGCTGAGCTGCTCCACGTGGACGGAAAGGCCGTTGGCCTGCACGATGCTCATGCCGGCACCCCGCTTCGCTCCGTGCCGCCATGGGGCACGACCACCCCGGACCTGATGACTCGCTCGCTACGCTCACTCATGCCGGCGTACCCGCCTTGCCGGGGCTGGCGTCGGCCCTGTTCAGCGCGGCCGCGATGTGTTCGACGAGCTGGCCGACCCGCAGTTGTCGTACCGACTCCAGGTCGAGGCCGGCGACGAGCTGGGCGAAATTGACCCTGTCGCCGTACCGGACCTGGAGGCGGCCGGCGAGGGAGATGACGTCGATACTCTCCATCTCCAGGTCGTCCTGGAACCTGGTCGCCATGGTGATCTCGCCGTCGACTCCGGCGTCGTCGCGGATCGCCCGCAGCATCTCGGCGACGTCGGCGAGAATGCTGGCCTGGTCCACAGCCATGTGATGTCCCTTCTCCTGATCGGATACCGCTTTGGGGGGCCGGTTCAGTGGCTGGCCTCGGGTCCCCAGGTCCAACCGACGACGTACCGCCGGGAGGGCGGGTCTTCGGGGTTGGACACCTCCCGATGTGCGACCTGGTAGACCCGGTCCCCGACCACGACGGTCAGCGTGGCCTGGGTGGCGGCCACCACCGTGAACCGTCGCGGGTCGCCGGCCAGGCCCGTGCCCTCCGCCTTCGCGGCCGCCTCCTTGGCGACCCAGAAGCGGGTGAACCACCGGCGCGGGTCTTCGCTGGCGGCGACCGAGTCGAGCAGCCGTCGTTCCGCTTCGGAGAGCGTGAACGTGACGGTGCTCTCCGGGTGGTCGGTGATCTCGGCGACGTCGATGCCGACGCCGGGGGCGTCGGGCGGGGTGTGGGGCGCGCGGGATCTGGCGATCGCCACGCCGAGGTCGGCGACGTGGGCGAGCGAGACGTCACAGTCGCGGAACCCGCGGCCGGGCCGTGGGTACACCCGGGGCCGACCATTCGGGTCGTTCGTGACGGTCAGCTCGATGGGGTAGACGTCGGTGTGGCCGTCGTCCCACAACTGGAAGCGCACGGCGTCCTTGACCGCGATCCGGCCGAGCAGCCACTGCTTGCGCGACCGGGGCGGCTGCCGCTCGTAGTCGGCGTAGCCGGCGGCGCCGAGTATGCCGCGGGCGGCCAGGCCGCGGGTGACCAGGTCTGTCCAGCAGTCGAAGACCATGGTCCAGCCTTCCGGCTGCCGCAGCGACATCGGATGGCGCTCCGGAAAGCGCTCCGCCAGCCGGGCCGTACGGTGGCTGTCGAACCGCCGGTCGACACAGCCATCCACCTGCGCCCACACCCGGCCATCGATGGAGAGCTGGGTGTCGGCCACGAGCTGCGCGTCGTCGATCGAGCGCACCCGGGCAACGCACTCGAACGCCGTACCGGGCGCTGGCGACGGCCCGAAGAGCCGTACGTGTCCGAGTTCCACCGGCAACGCGACGGTCCGCGACGGCTGCGTCGTGATGAGCCAGTTGCCGACCAGCTGCAGTGCGTTGTCGAGCAGCGCGCCGGGCGGGACCGGGGCGGTCACCACACCACGGACGTGCATGTCGCCGAGGGCGTGCACCGTGGTCACGCCGTGGAACAGGGGGCCGTGGAACATCAGGCGTTCGGCGTACATCTGCTCGGCGCTGATTCGCGGCGGCCGCTCGGTGGCCGGGTCGTGCCGCCAGACCGCCGGACGGTCGGCCGGGTAGTCCGGCGCGACCTCGACCGTCGAGCGGGCGTAGCCACCGAAGATCACCGAGAGCTGGCCGGGTCCGACCGGCTTGACAGTGATCTGGACGTCCTGCGGCGGCGCGGCGATCAACCAGCGACCGAACCGCGCGTCGCGCACGCCGACCACCCGCATACCCGGGGCGGCCTGTTCGGCAGCGTCCATCATGTGCTGTACGACGGTGGTGGCCGGCACCACTGGCCACCGGTCTGCCGGGTCGGGCCAGTCATCGGGTTGTTCGAAGAAGCAGTGGTCGCGCAGGTACGGCATGGTGTCGAGGGCGACCCGCAGAGTCGTGCGGTGCACCTGTGGCGACGTCGATCGCGCCGGATCCCCGGTCCCGCCGTCGGTGACCGCGACGTCCGACGCGTCGCCCAGTAGCGAGGCGAGTTCCGCGGCGGCGCTCGAGTGCTCGGCGAGCGTGTGCAGCGTGGCCAGGGCCGGCGATCTCGGCAGGACCACCGGGGCCTGCGTCGCCACGGTGGCCTCTCCCCCGACAACCGGGCCGGGTCCGCCGGTTGCGCCGTTCGGGCCGTTCGCGGTCCACGCCCTGCCAGCACCGGCCGCGACGCTCCCGCCAGCAACATCGGCGACGCTCCCGCCGCCAACATCCGGGACGCTCCCGCCGCCAACATCCGGGACGCTTTCACCGGCACCCGCCGGGACGCTTTCACCGGCACCGGCCGGGACGCTCGCCGGTCCGGCGGACACGGATACGCTGAGCAGTTTGTCGGCTCCCTCGCCGAGCCGGACCAGCGGGCCGCCGAGATCGAGCCGCATGATCGGGCCGCGCCTGACCGGTCGCTCGGTAACCGGGGCCGTGGCTCGGACCCGGCGTGCGGTCACCGGATCGAGGGCGGCGAGGTCCGGTGCGGCGCCCTCGACCCACAGCGCGGTGGCGACCCGGCGCAGTTGGTCCAGTCCGCTGCGGTGGGCGACGTTGACCGGCATGGCGAGGTGGTCGCGGCCGCGCAGGTTGTCGGCGATGACCGAGGCGAGCTGCCCGGCGCCGACCTGTAGGAACACCCGGAAGCCGGCGTCGTACATGGCCTGGATGGTCTGCCGGAACCAGACCGGTTCGAGCATGTGTCGTACGAAGATCTCCAGCACCTGGGCCGGCTCGGTGGGGAACGGCGCTCGGAGGGTGGTGGACCAGACCGGTACCCGGGTGGGGTTGACCTGCCAGCGACGTAGCGCCACGCCGATCGACTCCAACCCGGGGGCGGACATCGGCGTGTGGAAGGCTGAGCGGAACGGCAGTTTCTGACTGAGGATGCCGTCCCCGCGCATCTCCTCGACGAGGGGTTCGATCTCGCTCTCGGGTCCGTTGACGATGCACTGGGTGGGCGCGTTGTCGTGGGAGAGCACCACCCCCGCGGTGCGGGCGAGCCGCGGGGTGACCTGTTGGGCGGCCGCGCCGATGACGGCGAAGACGCGATCGGGTACCTCGGCCGACGCCGAGTTGAACGCGGCCAGGAATTCGTCCATCGTCGCCGAGCTGATCTGCCCGGTGGTGGCCGCGGCGGTCCACTCGCCGATGCTGTAACCGGCGACCGCGTCCGGGGTGATTCCGATCCGGTGGAGGGCGTCGTTCAGCAGCTTCCCGACCTCGATCACGTTGGCGCCGTGCCGGCCGAGGTCGTCGGCGGACCACTGTCTGCCGGACAGGTTGAAATGCGCCGCGACGTCCTCGGTGCGCGGGGCGAACTCCGCCTCCAGACCGGGATACACGAAGGCTAGCTGGCCGGGGCATTCGCCGGCGAGCAGTGGAGCGGGACTGAACCAGATGTCGCGGGCCCCGCGCCAGGGCTGCCCCTTGGCGACGGCGCGACGGGCCGTGGCGAGGCGTTTGGTGTCGGGGTTGACGATGCCGAGCCGGCACCGTTCGCCCGGCGCCAGACGGCGGGAGCCGGCGGGACCGGCCGCTCGGACCCGGATGGCGCCACGGGCGCGCACGGTCTGGTCGTCGACGTCGAGCAGCCGGGCCAGCGCGGCCGGATCGGGGGCGGCCAGCCAGAGCACGTCGTCGGACTGCTCGACGGTGACCGCCGCCCTGGCGTGGGCAGCCGGCTGCGCCGGGGCCACCGTTCCGGAAGCGGTCACTGGCCTGGTCGTACCGGTACCGCCCGGAGGGGCCGTCCGGATCTCCTCCAGGATGACGTGGGCGTTGATGCCACCGAAGCCGAACGCGTTGACGGCGGCGCGACGCGGCCGGTCGCTCTCCCACGGCTCAGCGGCCGTGATCGGCGCGAACCGGGTGCGGGCCAGTTCCGGCCGTGGCGTGTCGCAGTGCAGCGTGGGCAACAACACGCCACGGTGCACGGCCAGGGCCGCCTTGATCAAACCGGCGATGCCGGCCGCCGGCATGGTGTGGCCGATCATCGACTTCACCGAGCCGACCACCGGTCGTGGCCCACTGCGGTGCGGTCCGAACGCCTCGGCGATGGTGGTGATCTCGGCGGCATCGCCGGTCGGCGTCGCGGTGCCGTGCGCCTCCAACAGGCCCAGCGCGTCCGGGGCGGTCGGGTCCAGTCCGGCCGCCGTCCAGGCCTGCCGGATGGCCAACACCTGACCGGCGCTGGCCGGGTTGACCATGCTCGCGGCGCGCCCGTCGCTGGACACCCCGATGCCGCGGATCACCGCGTAGATCCGGTCGTCGTCGCGCAGCGCGTCGGCCATCCGCTTGAGTACGACGATTCCGGTGCCCTCGCCGATGAGCAGCCCGTCCGCCGTGCTGTCGAACGGCCGGATCTCGCCGCGCTGCGAGATCGCGCCGAGCTGGCTGAACACGGACCAGAAGCTGATGTCGTGCACGTGGTGTACGCCGCCGGCGAGGACCGCGTCGAGCCGGCCGCTGTTCAGCTCGCTGATCGCATGGTCCACCGCGATCAGCGACGAGGCACAGGCGGCGTCCACCGTGTACGCGGGCCCCCGCAGGTTCAGCCGGTTGGCCACCCGAGAGGCGGCCAGGTTCGGCACCAGTCCGATGGTTCCCTCCGGCCGGTGCTCGCCGAGCCGCTCGTCGAACTTCGCCCGCACCCCGTCCAGCTGACTCTCCGGCAGGCCCGGGATCAGTTCCCGGAGCACCTGGATCACCTGGCTGGACATCCGCACCCGCTGGGCGTAGCGGGCCTGGGCGGGGCTGAGGATGCCACCCCGGCCGATGATCACGCCGATCCGGTCGCCGTCGGGCAGCCGGTCGGCGCCGCCGGCGTCCTCGATGGCGGCGGCGGCCACCTGCAGCGCGATGAGCTGGTCCGGTTCGATGTCGGCGATGGACGCCGGCATGATGCCGAACCTGAGCGGGTCGAAGGTGGCCAGGTCGTCGACGAAGCCGCCGCGCCGGCAGTACAGCCGGTCCGGCCGGTGCGCCTGTGCCGGGTCGTAGAACTCCGGATCCCACCGGTGCGGGGGCACCTCGCTGATCGCGTCGACACCCTCGACCAGGTTGCGCCAGTAGCTGTCCAGGTCACCCGCCCCCGGCAGCAGCGCCGCCATCCCCACGATCGCGATCTGGGCGCCGTACATGCCGCTTACCAGCCCGACGCGGTGTGGACGACGGAGGTGACGGCCGGGTCGCCCCAGGCCAACTCGCCCAGCAGGCTCAGCACGCCTTCCTCGGGGTCGATCAGAGCGATGCCGTTCCGGGCGAACTCCCGACCCAGTTCCGCGCTGACCATTCCGCTGTGCCCCTCGGACGGTGCCCACGGCCCCCAGTGGACGGTGAGGCAACGGTTGCCGGTACGGGCCGCCCAACGGCTGCCGATCGTCTCCAGGGCGTCGTTGGCCGCGGCGTAGTCGCCCTGGCCCCGGCCGCCGTACACCGCCGAGATACTGCCGAACAGCACCACGAATCTCGGGCGGCTGCCCAGCCCGTCCAGCGCGTCCAGCACCGCCCGGGCGCCCGTCACCTTGGTGTGGAAGACGCGGGCGAAGGACTCCGGATCCTTCTCGGCGATCAGCTTGTCCTCGATCACCCCGGCGCCGTACACCAGCCCGTCGATGCGGCCGTACCGGTCGTGGATCTCGGTGATCAACCGTCTGGTCGCCTGCGGGTCCCGTACGTCGAGGTTGTGGTAGCGCGCCCTGGCACCCAGCTCACCCAGATCCCGCAGGGTGGCCTCGACCTCCCGGCCGGTCAGGATCGCCTGGGCCCTGCGGCCGATCGTCGCGGCGGAGCCGATGCCCTGCCGCGCGAGCGCCGCCCGCAACGCCGCCAGATCCGTGGCCGCCGCCAACGACGGATCCTCCCTGCTCTCCGGCAGGTTGGTACGGCCGACCAACTCGATACGACACCGGGCGGCCGACGCGAGGGCCCGGGCGAACCTGGAGGTGATGCCGCGTGCGCCGCCGACCAGCACCACCACCGACTCAGGGTCCAGACCGGCCGCCCGGGCCTCCGCGACGCCGTCGCCGGCCGGGCCGGCACCGCCAGCCGCCAGCGCCCCGAGGCTCGACGGCGTCAGGTCGTACCCGCACCGGCTGTCTCCGCTGCGCCGTACCACCGCCGCGTCGCCCCCGACCAGCAACTCGTCGACGATTTCCTGGGCGAGCCGCTCCGCGGGTCCCGCACCGTCCACCAGCACCAGTCGGGAGGTGGTCGACGGATACTCCCGGGCGATGGTGCGGAACAGACCGGCCATCCCGTCCGCCCCCACACCGGCGCCCGGGTCGGCGACCGCCAACACCCAACGCGACCCGCCGGTCAGGACCTGCTTGATCAATCCGAACACCCCGGGCAGCATCGTCGGCTGCCCACCAACCAACCCGTCGAGCAGGACCAGTCCGTCCACTCCGTCGACCAGGCCGGGCTCGGTGACCGTGCCGGTGCGCACGGTCGCCCCGTTCCGGCGCAGCAACTCGACCACCCGTACGGCTGTCGGACCGGGCCCGGTCACCAGCAGCGTGGCACCCGCGAGCGCCGTCGCCGGTCGGACCGGCGCGTCCACGACCGGAACCCACCTGGGGAGCATCCGCGTCGGTGCGACACCGAGACGCGTAACGTCCACCGGCTCCGCGTCACCCGGAGTTGTCGCCGGCCGCGGCGGTGCGGGTCCGGCGGGGACCGCTGGCGACGACGTCCGACCGGCCTGCGTCGGTGCTCCGGTCGACGCCGTGGACGGTGTCGGCCGGGCGGCCGCGGTCGAGGTCAGCGCCGGGACGGTCGCGGCCACGGCCTCGTTCACCCGGGCGGTGAGCAGGTCGACCATGGTACGCACGGTCCGGGCCCGGACCAGCGCCTCCAGCTCAGCTTCCGCGCCTTCCACGGACAACGCGAGCCGGGCGGCCACCTCACCGGCCACCTCCGCCCGCTTGATCGAATCAATGCTGAGATCGGCCTCCAGATCCAGATCCAGATCGATCAGATCGATCGGGTAACCGGTCCGCTCGCTGAGCACCGCCAGCACCGCGCCCTGGAAGTCCAGTGCCGTCGGTGCGGCGGGCGTGGACGACCCCGCCGACGGGTCGACCGGGGCAACCGGCGTGGCCGCCGACCACGCCCCGGTGGCGCCGTTCGTCGTCGAGGCCGCGCCGGCGGAGGCCACCGGGACAGCGAGGGTTTCCGTCGCCACCGTCGAGGCCATCGCCTGGTTCACCCGGGTGGTCAGCCAGTCGACCATCGCACGCACGGTCCGGGCCCGGACCAGGCCCTCGAGCTCGGTCTCGTCACCCTCCACCGACAAGGTGAGCCGGGCGGCCACCTCACCGGCCACCTCCGCCCGCTTGATCGAGTCGATACTGAGATCGGCCTCCAGATCCAGATCCAGATCGATCAGATCGACCGGGTAACCGGTCCGCTCGCTGAGCACCGCCAGCACCGCGCCCTGGAAGTCGAGGTTCGCCGGCTGCGCCGGAAGTGTGGCGAGCGGGGCGGCGGCGACGACACCGCTGGTACCGGTGCCCGCCCCCGGGATGGCGGAAGGCCCGTACCCAGGTGCCGTGGCTGGTGTCGGCCCGGGTGGAACCGACGCTGGCGGGCCGATCGTGGCCAGCGTCGAGGCGACTGGAGCCCGGGAGTCGGCCGGCGCGGGCGAGACCGGTACGGCTCGGTCCGCCGCTGTGGCCGGCGGTGCCGGTACCGGCGCCGGCGGACCCGCCGCGACGGCTGCGACGCCGACCGGCGAGCCTGCTTCGTAATGTGTCGCCGACGGTCGCCCGGCGGGCGGCGCACCGCTGGTAGTGCCGAAGTAGGCGAGCATGACGTCGCGCTGGGAGGCGATCAACTCGCGATTCGTCCGGAGGAACTCGACGAGTGGTTCGTTGTGGCCCGCTCGCCCGGCACCGTTGTCACGGCCCTCCCGCCCGGCATGGTTGTCACGGTTGTCGGTGGTGGGAGCGACTGTAGCTGTCATCGACGGCTCCTTGATGCGTCGTGGGGGCGTCATGCCACCGGCGAGGCTGCCGCCATCGCGGTCGCGGACGAGTTGCCCGTCAACGGTCCAGAACGGGTGGCCGTCGGACGCCGTCACGGTGCTCTCGACGGTGTCGCGGCCGTGGAACAGCCAGCCGGTCTGCACGGGTACGCCGGCGCAGGTCAGCTGTGCGACGGCGAGGAGGAAGTCACGGAGTCCCTCGCCGGTACGCCGGTCGCAGGCGACGGCGAGGTGCGGCCGGTCGGCCAGGATGGCCCGGACCAGACCGGTGAGTACCTGTTCGGGGCCGGCCTCGACGAACGTGCGGACGCCGTCGGCGTACATGGCTTCGATCTGTTCGACGAAGCGGACCGGAGCGCCGACCTGGGCGGCGAGTTCGTGCCGTACCTGGTCCGCGTCGGTGGGGTAGACGGTGGCGGTACGGTTCGACCACACCGGCACCTCCGGTGGGGTGACCGGTTGGGCGGCGAGCACTTGCGCGAAGTGCTCCACGGCGGCGGTGACGAGCGGGCTGTGGAAGGCGCAGGCGACGTTGAGCTCGCGTGCCGTCAGGCCGGCGGCCCTCAGCGCGGTGACCGCCGCCCGCACCGCGGGCGTGGGACCGGAGATCACCTGCTGGGTGGGGGCGTTCCGGTTGGCCAGCACGACCCGGTCGGCGAGGCCGGCACCGTCCAGGACCGCGCCGAGGCGTTCCGGGGTGGCGATGACCGCGGCCATGGTGCCGGGATCGTCGCCGGTGGCGGTCAGGATCGCGTCGGCGCGTCGCCGGCTGAGCTCCAGCAGGGTTCGCGGGTCGTAGGCGCCGGCGACGCAGAGCGCGACGAGTTCTCCGTAGCTGTGCCCCGCGGTGACGTCGGGCTGGACGTTGAGTCGGCGGAGCAGGTGGTCGACGGCGAGTCCGCCGATGCCGAGCCCGGGCTGGGCCACCCGGGTGTCGCGGATCCGCTCGCGCTGGACGCGTTCGGTGTCCGGGTCGAACGCGGCCGCTGGGAACAACAGGTCCGCCCACTCCGCGCCGAGTTCGAGGTACCGGCGCAGTTCGGGGAAGGTGACGAACAGTTCGCTGAGGGCGCCGGGGTACTGGCTGCCCTGTCCAGGGAACAGGAACGCCACCTTCCCGCTGGCTGTGCCGGCACCCGTGGGCGGTTGGGGTGGCTGGATCAGCCCCTGTCCGGGGTCGTGTTCGTCGGCCAGGGCGCGGTGCAGCAGCCGGTCGAGTTCGCCGGCGTCGCGGGCGACGATCGCGACCTGGACGGGGCCGGAGCGTGGGTCGGCTTCGGCGGCCGCGGTGGCGGCCAGGTCGCGCAGTCGCCACGGCCGGCCGTACCGGTCGGTGGTCCGGAGCGTGGCGGCCAGCTTCTGCACGGCCCGGTGCGCGGCGGGCCGGTCGGGGCCGCGGAAGCAGAACAGCTCCGCCGGCCATTCCTGACGCGCGTGGCGCGGTTCGGGTGTGTGTGGGTGCGCGGCGAGCACCAGGTGGTAGTTGGTGCCACCGAAGCCGAAGGCACTGACTCCGGCGATCCGCTCGGCTGCCGGAGCGCTCCACGGGCGGGCCGAGGTGAAGAAGGCGAACGGGTTGCGCCGCGAATCCCACGCCGGGTTGGGGCGGGTCAGGTTGATGGTCGGTGGTGTGACGCCGGTGTACAGCGCGAGCGCCGCCTTGAGCACACCCGCGAGCCCGGCCGCGCACTTGGTGTGGCCGATCTGGGACTTCACCGAGCCGAGCGCACAACTGCCCGGCTGCGCACCGGAGGAGACGAACAGCCGTGTCAGGGTCTCCAACTCGGTGCGGTCACCGACGACGGTGCCGGTGCCGTGCGCCTCGACCAGCCCGACCTGTCGCGGGGAGATACCGCTGCGTGCGTACGCCCGCATCAGCGCCCGGCGCTGCCCCTCCGGACGCGGGGCGGTCAGGCCGAGGGCGCGTCCGTCGCTGGAGGCACCGACCCCCTTGATGACCGCGTAGACGCGGTCACCGTCGCGCTCGGCGTCAGCGAGTCGCTTGAGCACCACGCACGCGACACCCTCGCCGAGGGCGATGCCGTCTCCGGTGCTGTCGAACGAACGGCACCGGCCGGTCGGGGACAGCGCGTGCGCCGAGGTGAACATCAGGTAGTCGTTGATTCCGTTGTGCAGGTCGGCGCCGCCGCAGATCATCAGGTCACTGGTGCCCGCGGCGAGTTCCTTGCAGCCCGCGTCCACGGCCGCCAGCGACGAGGCGCACGCCGCGTCCACCGTGAAGTTGGGCCCGCCCAGGTCCAGTCGGTTCGCGATCCGCCCGGCGATCACGTTGGCCAGCACACCGGGAAACGAGTCCTCGGTGACCACGGGCAACTGGTCCCGCAGGGCCGCCGGTACCTCGCCCAGATAGGCGGGCAGCATCGTCCGCAGCGTCTGCGCGTGCCCCATGTCGCTGCCCGCCTCGGCGCCGAACACCACCCCGGTACGGCGGTGGTCGATGTCCGGCGTGTCGTAGCGGTACCCGGCGTCGACGAGGGCCCGGTGCGCGGCCTCCAGGGCCAGCAGTTGGGTCGGATCGATGCTGGCCAGGGCCGCCGGTGGAATGCCGTACCGGATCGCGTCGAACGGCACCGGCGCGATGAAACCACCCCACTTCGACACGCTGATCCGACCGGCCTGTCCCGGCGCCACCTCGGACGCGTAGTAGGTGTCCACCGCCCACCGCTCGGCGGGTACCTCGGTGACGGCATCCCGGCCGCTGAGGATCGTCTGCCAGAAGCTGGCCAGGTCCGGCGAGTCCGCGAAGACGCAGGACATACCGACGATGGCGACATCCAGCGGCGTGGTCGACACCGGGTCGGGCCGCTCCGCCCCCGGATCGGGCGTCGCCGCCAACGCCTCGATCCGCTCGGCGTGGAACCGCTGCGCCCCGACGGTCACCTCGGCATGCAGGGCGGCCACTGTCGTCTGCGCGCTCCGCAGCACCGTGACCTGGCCCGCCATGAACAGCCCTTCGGCGTGCTGACCCGCCTCGTCCACCGCGATCAGGGCGTCTCCGTCGCGCCGTCGGCCCTTGCTGGCTATCCGCAGGCGGCCGACGTTGAGCATCTCGAGCCGTTCCCACACCTGCCGGCCGGCCGCCCCCGCCGCGACCAGCTCCTGCCGCACCCGCTGGAAGTCGTCGACGTACGGGCTGGGCAGACAGCGTGTCACGTGTCCCGGCGCCGTCTCCAGTAGCGCCGTACCCGTCGCCGCGATCACCTCTCGCTGGAACAACGGCTGGATCGCCCCGTACTCGACCGCCTCCCGGGTGAACAGGTACGCGGTACCCATCAACACGCCCACCTGCACACCGCGCCGTGCCAAGGGTCCCGCCAACGCCGTCACCATCGCCGCCGAACGCGCGTCATGGATGCCACCGGCGAAGAACACCTGTACCTGCGCGGCGGTCCCGGCCGGCGTGCCATCGAGGAACTCCTCCAACGCCAGCATCTGCGCCTCCCACAACGGAAAGCTCGTCCGCGGCCCCACATGCCCACCGCACTCGGCGCCTTCGAACACGAACCGGCGCGCCCCGGCGCGCAGGAACTGCCGCAACAGACCCGGCGACGGGGTATGGAGGAACGCCCCGATGCCCTCGGCCTCAAGGGCCTTGGCCTGCGCCGGCCGGCCACCCGCGATGATCACGACGTGCGGCCGGGCCGCCCGCACCTCCGCAAGTTGCGCCGCCCGTAGCTCCTCCGGGACGAAGCCGAGCACGCCCACGCCCCACGGACGCCCACCCAGCGCCTGCGCGGCCTCCCGCAGCATCCGCCGGGACTGCTCGCCGCTGGCCAGGGCGAGCGCGATGAACGGCAGGGCGCCGTCACCGGCCACCGCCGCCGCGAACCCCGCCACATCGCTGACCCGTGTCATCGGCCCCTGCGCGACCGGTATCCGGACATCCAGCGCCCGCGCCAGCGGTGCACCCGGCGCCAGCAACCCACCCGACCCGGCGTCTCCGGTGGCTTCGGCGATCGCCCGTCGGATGGCGCGTACCGCCGCGGCGGTTCTCCCCCACCGCTGCCGGAACACCGCCGCCAACCAGCCGTCCTGACCTACCGGCAGCACCTCGCCCGTGCCGTCCGGCCGGCCGTCACGGCGTATCCCCCGCACGCCGTCGTGCAGCACCGTCGCCGTGCCGTCCATCCGGCCGATCACGGCCCGTACGTCCTCCGGCAGGTCCGACTCCGGCATCAGCGCCAACTGGCTGTCGAGTACCACACCGGCCGCCCCACCCAGCACGCAGGCGGCCGCCGTACGGGGCCCGACGCCACCAGCCAGCCACGCCGGCAAGCCCAACGCCTCGTCGGCCAGCAACTGCTGCAACAGGACGAAGGCAGTGAGCTCACTGACCCGCCCGCCCGCCTCCGAACCGCGCGCGATCACCCCGTGGGCACCAGCGGCAGCCGCCGCACGGGCCTCCCGACGACTGGTCACCTCCACCAGCACCCGATGCCGCCGCGCGGCCGCAGCCAGCGACCAGGCACTGTCCGGTGGCAGCACCACCAGGTTGACGCGGCCCTCCGCAACGCGTTCCACCTCGGTCAGCGTGGCGGCGCAACCCGCCGGAACCCGTACCCCGATCGGCCCGGCCGACCAGGACACCGCCTGTTCCAGCGCGTCCAACGTCCGGCGGTCACCTCCGGCGAGATCGAACACGCCAATGCCGCCGCCGGCACCGGCGGCCGCCACGATCCGCGGACCAGGCTCGACTCCGCCGCAGGGATTGATGACGATGACCGGCTCACTCCCGGCGGGCGCAGTACTCATCGAACTCCCGTCATCGGGTTAGGCGTGCCGGCGCTCCGCCACCTCATCCGCCGCGCTCATCCACCGGTCCTGGCCGGACGAGGGCGCGTTTGACCTCGAAGAGCGCTACTTCAGCTCTGGTCCGGTCGATCCGTGTCGGTGACGTTCGGTGGGCGCCGACTGACCCTGCTCCTATTTGGGACGATTCTACGTGCAGCAGGCCGAAGGCCAAGATTAGAGAACTGTCAGCTTTTATCTGCCTAGAAGCAGACTATGGATCTTGCGGATGGACTATCCTGTTTCGTCGCCTCACCGCCTCTGACCTGCGACAACAGCGGCACGACGCGGTGTCCGCGACCGCTCGGCTCCGCCCCCGAGTCACGCCAGGTCGCCCACCCCACGGGGCCGGTCGGCCGCCGAGTTCCACGCTCACTGCACCTAACGCCCGTTTCGTGAGCTATTGTCGCGATGTAGTTAGTTGCCACCTACTTGGGCTGGAGCTGTCGATGGGGCACCACATTCGTCTTCGTACCAGTTCCAGCTGACCTGAGGCGGCTGTCCGGGACAGCCGGCAGACACCGCCGCCGCCCCGATCTCGGGGTAGGGCATCAGCGTTCCTCGCCCTGGGCGTCGCTCCCCGCGACAGCGGGCGCTTCGCCCTGCCCGTAAGGCGGTCCCGTTCTCGGGTCATCCACCCAAGTCGATGTTCGTGGCGACAAGGCACGCGACGAACCGCTATTCCAGGAAAGGATCACGCATGGACAGGACCCGGATCGTTACCCGGTCACTGCTCCCCACGGCGACCGTACTGGCGACCACGCTGGCGCTCGCCGCCTTGCCGCCGGCAGACGGCACCGTCAACGCCGGACCGGCGGCACAGGAGCGACTGCTCGACGACGCGCCACCCGAAGCCGGCAGACAGTCGCCGCGCGAAACCGGCAGAGCCTCGCCACCGGCGGCGGGCAGACCGTCGACAGAGCTGACCGGCAGACAACTGGCATCGTCGACCGGCGAACCAGAACTGTTGGCGAAGGCCAGCCCGGACGAGTGCTTCCGCGGGATCGGCGCGATCTCGCCCGGAGGGGAATGCGAACCCGGTAAACCGAAGGTGAATCAGTCGTACGTGTGGGGTCTGACCAAATCCGGCAACCACCTGTGGTTCGGGACGGCCGCGAACGTCCACTGCCTCACCCTCGGGTTGAGTCTCGCGGAGATCGAGCCGATCGAGAACGACGACTACGTGTGCGAGTTCGGCGAGAGCCCACAGCGGGCGAAGAGCCCACTGCTACCGCCGGCAGCCGGCGACTGGCGTCCGCCGAGGGTCTACCTCTACGACACGTCAACGCGGAAACTGACCGACAAGACCGGGGCCATCGCGGGGAAGTCCAGCGCCGACCGGCTACGGCTGGAGTCGACGGTGGGGATCCGGGCCGCCGGCTCGCACAACGGCGTCGTGCTGCTCGGGGGACCGGGCATCGTCGGCATCAACCTGTTCGCCTTCGACGCCAAGTCCGGCCGGTACCTGGGGTCGACCACCGTCGCCCAGTACGGCACGATCCGGCACATCATCGTGGCCGATGGTGCTCTCTACGCCGGCGTCGGTCTGGGGCCCGACGGTCTGGCCGGCGGTGCGGTGCTGCGCTGGGCCGGCAACACGTCCAGTCCGTTCAAGTTCACCGTGGTGGGCAAGCTGCCGGCGCAGGTCGCGGACCTTGTCGCACACAAGGGACGGCTGTTCGTCACGACCTGGCCCAGCGTCGCTCGTGGTGTGCAGGCCCAGACCATCGCCGGCGTGTGGATGAGCCAGTGGCTCACCACCGGAAAGCGCGGTCTCACCACGGCCGACGCCAGTTCCTGGCGGCAGGTGTGGAGCGTGTCCCAGTACGAGCCGGACCCGGTCGTGGCCGCGTCGTACGGCCTCGGCGGCCTCGCCTCCTACGGCGGCCACCTCTACTGGGGCACGATGCACGTACCGCTGAAGTCCACGCAGACGCACACGCTCCGGCAGAGGCCGGCGAGTGACGAGCAGGGCAGCATCGCGGTCCAGAACACACAGCGCTCAACGAGCATCTTCCGGGCCAGCAACTTCGACCAGGGCAAGGCGAAGGCCCAACTGCTGTACGGCGCCTCAGAGTTGCCCGCGTTCAATCCGGAGGCGAACGACGGGGCGGGCGCATGGCAGCTCCGCCCGACCGGCTACAAGCCCAAGTTCGGCCCAGCCGGATTCGGTAACAAGTACAACAACTACACCTGGAAGATGGTGGTGACCGGCGACTCGTTGTATGTCGGCACCATGGACTGGAGCTATGTCGGCAAGGACCTGCCGCCGACGGTCGGCGGCGCGGTCGAGGCCGCGCTCGGCGAGCCCGACCCGGCATCCTACGGGGCCGACCTGTGGGTGTTCGACAACCCGAAGAAGGCGGCCAAGCCGGTGGACACCACCGGGCTCGGCAACTACCTCAACTACGGGATCCGCACGATGGTGGCCGACCGGTCAGCGATCTACCTCGGGATGGGGAACCCGATGAACCTGCGGACCGATACGGAGGATGACGTCCCGGAGGGCGGTTGGGAGCTGATCCGGCTACCCGTGACCAACCCCAAGTCCTCCGCTGCCAAGCGGTGACCATCCTGTCCGCAGGGGACCGTTCCCTGACGGGGAACGGCACGATCCGCCGAGGATGACCATTCCGTGCGGTCGTGGGGCGGGGGGGGCGGG
>NZ_JAZGQK010000034.1:0-144916 GCF_036422035.1 Plantactinospora sonchi | reverse complement strand
GTCAGAAGGGGTAGGGGTAGGGTGCGTCGTTGCCGTAGTCGAAGTATTTGTCGGCGACGCCGCCGGTGACGGTGTTCTTGAGGTGCCAGCGCCAGACGCGGTTTTCGAAGTTCTGGATGATGCCGGGTTCGGTGGCGGTGGTGGTGCCGTTCCAGTTGCCGGGGATCGGGTAGGTGCCGTGGCTGCCGTAGGTGAAGTCGAGGTCGGAGTTGCCGTCGGTGGGGTCGAGGTCGTTTTTCAGGTACCAGTGGCGGGGTCCGTCGGTGTCGTCGACGACGGCGGGGGTCCAGGTGCCGTCGCCGTTCCAGTCGCCGGTGACCGGCCAGGTGTTGGCGTTGCCGTAGCGGAGGGTGTGGTTGACGCCGCCGGCGCTGTTGTCGTTGCGTAGTTCCCATTTCCAGGCGCCGTTGTCTTTGGAGACGACTCCTGGGGTGGTGGTGCCGTTGTCGTCCCAGTCGCCGGTGACGGGGATGTAGTCTTTGCCGCCGAAGAGGAAGTCGACGTCGGATTCGCCGCCTGCGAGGGTGTTTTTGAGGTACCAGCGGCGGGAGTTGTTTTCGTTGGCGACGACGCCGGGTGTCCAGTAGCCGTTGCCGTCCCAGTCGCCGGCGACGGGGGTCATGTGGGCGTCGCCGTAGCGGAACGTCAGGTCGCCGTTGCCGCCGCTCTGGGTTCGTTTGATGTGCCATTCCCAGACCGAGCCGGTGCGGCGTACCAGTGCGGGTGTGGACATGCCGGTCCTGAACCAGTCACCCGCCAGCGCGAACGCCGGTGGGTTGTTGCGGTTCCGCCACTCCGCCACGGTTTCCCCGCGGAGGACGCTGAGCAGCGCCTCCTTGTTGTCGTAGCTGGTCACCTTGTCGCGGTCCTCGCTGAGGTGGATGTGCCACAGGTGCGTGTCGTCGTTGGTCACGGCCGCCCGGTCGTACCGGAAGTCCCAGCCCTCGACGGTGCTGTCGGTGTCGGTCTGGCCGTAGAACTCCCGCCAGCCGTCCAGCCGCGGATCGTTCGGGTCCTTGCCGGAGGCCATCAGACGGTTGGAGAAGCGGGCGATGTTGGTGTAGTTGGGGGCGGCGGGCACCATGCTCGCCGGCGGTGGGGCCAGGTCCGCGTGGGCGTGGTCGCCGTCGGTGGAGGTCGAGAGGCTGTACGCCTCCGGGAAGGTCCAGTCGTAGGCGGCGGCCTTGTCCGACGGGCCTCCCTTGTCCTCGGCATCCCGGACGGAGTAGTTGTCCGAACTGTTGGCGGCACGGGTGTTGTGGTAGCCGGGCTTGTCGGCGTAGATACCGGCGTACCGGGAGCCGGACTGGAGGGCCAGGAGGTCCTCCATCAGCGACCAGGAGGCGTCGGTGATCCTCGACGGGATCGGGTTGGCGGCGATGGCCGGGGCAGGCGTCACCACGACGCCGACGACACCGGCGACGAGCATCGCCGAGGTGGCCACGGCGTACCCACGGCGCATCCGTGGTCCCGGCCTCCGTGCTGACAGGATGTCGCGTATCGAAAGACGCATCAGGTTCCTTCTCGGGGAATGTCGATGACTCGCGTCGGCGTGGTCAGAAGGGGTAGGGGTAGGGTGCGTCGTTGCCGTAGTCGAAGTATTTGTCGGCGACGCCGCCGGTGACGGTGTTCTTGAGGTGCCAGCGCCAGACGCGGTTTTCGAAGTTCTGGATGATGCCGGGTTCGGTGGCGGTGGTGGTGCCGTTCCAGTTGCCGGGGATCGGGTAGGTGCCGTGGCTGCCGTAGGTGAAGTCGAGGTCGGAGTTGCCGTCGGTGGGGTCGAGGTCGTTTTTCAGGTACCAGTGGCGGGGTCCGTCGGTGTCGTCGACGACGGCGGGGGTCCAGGTGCCGTCGCCGTTCCAGTCGCCGGTGACCGGCCAGGTGTTGGCGTTGCCGTAGCGGAGGGTGTGGTTGACGCCGCCGGCGCTGTTGTCGTTGCGTAGTTCCCATTTCCAGGCGCCGTTGTCTTTGGAGACGACTCCTGGGGTGGTGGTGCCGTTGTCGTCCCAGTCGCCGGTGACGGGGATGTAGTCTTTGCCGCCGAAGAGGAAGTCGACGTCGGATTCGCCGCCTGCGAGGGTGTTTTTGAGGTACCAGCGGCGGGAGTTGTTTTCGTTGGCGACGACGCCGGGTGTCCAGTAGCCGTTGCCGTCCCAGTCGCCGGCGACGGGGGTCATGTGGGCGTCGCCGTAGCGGAACGTCAGGTCGCCGTTGCCGCCGCTCTGGGTTCGTTTGATGTGCCATTCCCAGACCGAGCCGGTGCGGCGTACCAGTGCGGGTGTGGACATGCCGGTCCTGAACCAGTCACCCGCCAGCGCGAACGCCGCGGCCGGCGGACTCCAGAGCGCGTTGACGATGATCTGCGCGTCCGACGCCTGTACCTGGTACTTGTCCGGGTAGGCCGAGACCTGTACGGCCTGGCAGACCTCACCGATCGGCGCGCTGGCCCAGGAGTTGTTCGGGTAGAGACGGATCATCTTGTCCAGGAACGCGTTGGTGGCCCAGGCGGGGTTGAGCCGCTGTGCACGGGTGCCCCAGGAGGCACGTTGCTGGAACAGTCCGAGGCTGTCGTGGTCGACCTCCTCGCTGATGTTCTGCAGGTGGGTCTCGACGATGACGGTGGCGATCGCGATGACCCCGGCGCGCGCGGCGAGGCCGCGGGCCCGTACCGCCTCGACGACCTCGCGGGCGCAGGAGACCCGGTAGGCGGTCAGGTAACCGCGCATGTCGGAGTTCACTTGTGAGTTGAGTTGGGTCGCCAGGGCGGCGTCGGTGGGTGTGGGACCGTTCGGGTCGCAGGCGACCGTCTCGTATGCCGCGCTCAGTGGGGCCAGCGCAGGCGGCCCGGCCGAGTCGGCCGAGGTGCCGGACGCGGCCGCCGGACCGGCGGCGACCAGGGCGGTCGCGGCCAGTGCCACGGTCACACCGACCTGGCGCATTCGCGGCAGGACGCCGCTCACAAGAATCGTTCCATTCGATCGAGCCTCCGGTGGAGAGCCGGCCCCCCGTGGACCGGTCGTGGCCTACAGCCTCCCGGAGGCGGCTGGACGGAGACTGCCGGTACCTCACCGGTACCGCCGGAGGCCCCCACCACCCGTCGTGGTCGGTACGACCGACCGGGCCGGTGGCGGGCGGGACCCGGGGGGACGTCGGTGCGGCCGCGCCGTACCGGCCGTCGGGCGGCGAACCTCGGCGACGCCGGGCGGACGCGCCTACCGGGGCACGTCCACCGGTACGACGGTGCCGAGCCGCTCGGCGAGCGCGGCCGCCTCCGGTGTGCCCAGTTCCTCGTACAGCCGGTGAGCCTGGGTCAGCAGGACCCGCGCCGTCGGGTCACCGGCCCGTTCGGCCGCGGCGGCGAGGGCCACCAGCGCGCGGGCCCGTAGCGCCGGCACCTGCTCGTCGGTCCAGTAGCGCAGGGACCGTTCAAGACGGTCGACCGCCCCTTCGGCACCCCGCCGTACCTCGACCTCGCCGAGACTCAGCTCGGTCAGCGCCAGACCCCAGTCGTAGCCCCGGTCCCGGAAGATGGCCGCCGCGGTGGACAACGTCTCCTCGGCCTCCGCCGTACGCCCGGGGTCGTGGGCGAGTGACTCGCCCAGCGCCCGAAGGCTCTGGGCGGTACCGATCGGGTCGCCGATCCGCGCGAAGAGTTCGGCGGCCCTCCGGGCGGCCTGGCGCGCCTCGCCGTCCCGACCTCGGGCCAACAGCGCGCCGGCGAGGCCCCGCAGCGCGTACGCCTGACTGAACGGGTCACGACACGACCGGGTGATGGCGATCGCGGCACGGATCACCCGCACGGCCTCGTCGAGTTCACCCCGCTGGCGCAGCACGAATCCGAGGCTGGTGAGCGCCCGGGCCTCGGCCGGACGCCTGCCGGCGCGTCCCAGCGCCTCGGCGGCGGCGCGCAACTCGGTCTCGGCCTCGCCGAGCCGGCCGGTCAGTCCGAGTACGTAGCCGAAGTCCTTGCGGGCCATCGCCACACCGACCTCGTCGCCGAGGTCTCCGGCCAGGTCCCGGGCGGCCTCCAGGGTCGACAACGCCACGTCCGACGGGTCGAGTTCGACCAGGCTGCTGCCGACGCCTCGGAGCATCGCCGCCTCACCGACTCGGTCACCGGCCCGGCGGCAGCATTCCAGTGCCACCCCCAGCACCCGGTGCCAGTCGTCGTAGTAGCCGCGCAGCTCGTAGAAGTCGGCGCTGCTCCCGGCCAGCGCGCGCGTGACGGGGGCCAGGCCCGCGTCGGCGCACACCCGTACCAGTGCGGCCAGCGCCTCCCGCTCGGCCTCGAACCACTCGACGGGGCGGCCGGTGGCGATCGCGGTGACCCGGGGATCGGCGGCGGTCGCCGGATGGCTCCGGTCGTCGAGGTGGAACCGTTCGCAGTGCAGCCGGTCCTGTGCCTGCCGGGCGAGGGCCAGCCAACCGCCCGCGGTGCGGTCCAGCGCGGCGGTCCACCCGCCATCGCCGGTCTCCTCCCGCTGACGCTCCCGGGCGAACAGCCGGGTCACCGCATGGAACCGGTACCGGGGCTGACCGGCCCGGTCCGGGCCGAGGGCGTCCAACAGCCGGGCGTCGAGCAGTTCCTCGAGGACGGCGGCGCCGACGTCCGGGGCACAGTCCAACAGCGTGGCGACCGGCCAGCCGGGAAAGGTCGGTACGTTCAGTGCGCCGAGCAGCGTGAACGCCCGGGCGGCGGCCGGGGTCAGGCCGTGGTACGCGAGCTGCAGACCCGGACGTACGGCGAGATCACCGTGGCGCAGTTCGTCGAGCCGACGCCGCTCGTCGGAGAGCCGCTTGCTGAGCGTTTCGACCGTCCAGTGCGGCCGCGCGGCGAGTCGTGCCCCGGCGACCCGGACCGCCAGGGGAAGCCCGCCGCACACGGTGGCGATCTCGGTGGCCGCCACCGGTTCGGACCGTACCCGGTCCGCGCCGGCTATCCGGGTGAGCAGGTCGAGCGCCGCCGCGGTGGACAGCGGCCGCAGGTCGACAGTGGTCACGCCGGGCAGCCCCGTCAGGGGAAGGCGGCTGGTCACCAGGACGGCGGTGCCCACGGGGGCCATGAACGGCTCGACCTGGCGGTGGCCGTCGGCGTCGTCGAGGACGATCAGCACCCGTCGTCCGGCCAGCCGGGTGCGGAACAGGCCCGCCCGCGCGGCCACTCCGGGCGGCAGTGCCGAGCCGTCGGTGCCGAGCACCTTCAGGAAGTGCGCGAGCACCTCGGCCGGGTCGACCGGTTGGCCGTACTCGTCCCGCAACGTCGCGTACAGCTGTCCGTCCGGGAACCGGGGCGCGAGCCGGTGCCCGGCGTGCACGGCCAACGCCGTCTTGCCGACACCCGCGGGGCCGGAGATCACGGCCAACCGCGCGGCTCCGGACGCCGGATCGAGCACCCTGCCGAGCAGCGCGGCCTCGTCGTCGCGGGCGACGAAATCGGAGAAGGCGGCAGGCAGTTGGCGCGGCGTGGCGACGGCTGGCACGGCCAGGCTCGGCTGACCTTCCGCCGCGTGACGACCGGGCCGGTTGGCCCAGAAGATCGCCCGACCGGCGTCGACGAACTCCGTCCGGGCGTCCCCGGTCAGCTCCAGCGCCGTCGCCAACTGCTCGACGGTCCGTGGCCGAGGGCCGCGCCCCCGGTCGCGTTCCATCTCACGGACGGAACGGGAACTGATCCCCGCCCGTTCGGCGAGTTGCTCCTGGGTGAGCTGACGGGAAAGCCGGTGCTGCCGGAGCAGCACGGCGAACTCCTCCACCAACGTCAAAGACCTCCCCGTGATGCCAGCAGGGTAGCCGAACGTCCGGCAGAACGTCCGGTCGAAGCTCCTGGCCGGAAAGAGATCCGCGAGCTTTGATGAGCCAGCTGGTCCGGGACACCACGACCAGTGCGATGAGGAGGATCGCGGTGATCCGTACGACGCACGCCGTCGCCGGCCGGCCGGCGACGGCGTGTCGCCGAACCAGCGGTCCGGCCACCGCACCCGCGCTGGGCGGGTGGCGGTGAACCGGGTCCCGGACCGGTGGCTCCCGGGCGGGACCCGGGGGCGGACGGAGCGGAGGGGTGATGTCCACCCCGACGGTCGTACCGGGGTCGCTCCGGGCACCACCACCGGCGATTCCGTCGGGTCTCCGGGTACGGCGTCCGCGCTGTCACCGGAGCGACAACGGGGGTTGACGACATGATCGATATGGTGAGTGGGCCCGGGACGACCTTCGCCGAACTACTGAGGAGGCACCGGTCGGCGGCGGGCCTGACCCAGCGGGAGCTGGCCCGCCGGGCGGGGCTGAGTACCACCGCGGTGCGGGACCTGGAGCAGCGCCGTACGTGGCGACCGACCGAGCGTTCGGTGTCCCGGCTGTGCGCCGCGCTGCAACTCGGGCCGCGACCGGCCGCGGCGCTCCGACGCGCCGCGGCCAGCGGGACCGACCGGACATCCACGAAGGACCGGCCGGCGCCCGGCGGGCGTCCGGTGGTCTCCATCCTGGGGCCGCTTCGGATCCAGCGTGGCACCGAGGCGGTCGACCTCACCTCGGCGCGCCAACGTGCCCTGCTCGCCCGGCTGGCCATGTCACCGGGGCGGACGGTCGGCCGGGCCGACCTGCTGAAGGTGCTCTGGGAGGGCGAGCAGCCGGAGTCGGCGGTCAACCTGCTGCACACCTATGTCGCCCGGCTGCGCCGGCTCCTCGACCCGGTCCCCGCCGGCAGGGCCGCCACCAGCACGCTGGTGCACGCGCCCGGCGGTTACCGACTCGACCTCGACGAGGACCAGCTCGATCTGCTCCGCTTCCAGCGGCTCGTCCGGGAGGCCACGGAGGCGGGGGTACCCGCGCGGGCGGTCGCCCGGCTGGCTGACGCCCTGGCGTTGTGGCGTGACGATCCGCTCGGCGACGTGGACATGCTGGCCGGGCATCCCGCCGTCGCGTCCCTGACCGCGTGGTTGACCCTGGCGGCGCTGCGCTACGCCGACCTGCTCGACGAGCGTGGCGACTACGCCACGGTGGTCAACGCGCTGCGCCCCATCGCGGCCCGCTGCCCGCTCGACGAACAGGTGCACGCCCGGTTCATCCTCGCCCTCGGCGCGACCGGCCGGCAGAGCGAGGCGTACGCCGAGTACAACGGGATCGTCCGCCGCCTGGCCGACCAGCTCGGTGCGGATCCCGGCACCGAACTGCGTCAGTACCATCAGCGGCTGCTCCGGCAACAGTGGACGGGCAGTCGGCGCGTGACGGCGTGGGCCGAGTTCCGCGTGGTCGTACCGGTGCCGAGCCAGGCCCCGGCACCGGTGGCCGACTTCACCGGACGGGCCGACGAGTTACGCCGACTCGGCGAGGCCCTGGTCCCGTCGGCGGGCAGCGTCGCCCGGCCGTCGTCGCGGGTCTGTGTCGTCGCCGGCCCGGCCGGGATGGGCAAGACCGCGCTCGCCCTGGTGGCGGCGGAGCGGCTGGAGGCGGCCTTCCCGGACGGGCAGCTCTACGCCGACCTGCGTGGCGGGTCGACCCGGCCGGCCACGACCGGCGAGGTACTCACCCGGTTCCTGCTCGGGCTCGGCGTGACCGACGGTCGGGTGCCGGGTGACGAGGAGAGCGCCGCGGCTCTGTTGCGCAGTCTGCTGGCGGCCCGCCGAGTACTGATCGTGCTCGACGACGCGCGGGACGCCGCCCAGGTGCGTCCCCTGCTGCCCGGTCGGGGTGGCAGCCGGATGCTGGTCACCTCGCGGAACCGGCTCGTCACCCTGGAGGGCGCACGGCGGCTCGACCTGACCACCCTGGGTACCCAGGAAGCGCTGGACCTGCTCGCCGAGAGCGTCCCGTCGAAACGGTCGGGCGGCGGTGACCGCGCCGCCCTGGCGGTCGTGTCGGCGTGCGGACATCTTCCACTGGCGCTCCGCATCGTCGGGCTGCGCCTGGCGACCCGGCCCCACGACACGCTCACCGACCTGAGCCGTCGCCTCGCCGACCCGGATCGCCGATTGGACGAGCTGCGCGTCGGTGACCTGGACCTGCGTGCCGCCTTCCGGTCCAGCGTCGAGCGGTTGCCGGCGGCGACCGCCCGGACGTTCCGGCTCCTCGCGGTGGCACCCGGCCCACTCCCGGGTCTGGAGGCCGTCGCGGCGCTGCTGGACCGACCCGTGGCGGTGGTGGACGAGGAGCTGCACCAGTTGGTGGACGCGGGCCTGCTGCCCGTCGCCGGCCCCGGCCAGATCCGCCTGCCCGAGCTGCTCCGGTCGTACGGGCGCGAACTCGCCCAGTGCCAGGAGTCGGTGGGGGAGCGGGCCGCCGCGATCGCCCGGCTGGCCGCCTGGCGGGACGCCCTGGCACTCCGGCTGACCCGGGCAGGCATCCGGAACGTGGCGCAGCGGACCCCGTCATGGCGATCTGTCGACGCCGAGGTGCGTCGGGTCGCGGAGGCGGGCGGGAGAGAGGTCCCGCACACCGGGAGCGGGGTGCTCGCGATCGGTCGTCAGGCCGGCTGAGCCGACGTCGCGACGGCGGGCAGCCGGTCGCGCGTACGACAGGTCCGTCGCGGCGGCAGGTCGTGGAGGAACGGGTACCCGGATCGTCGACCGACACGCCAGACGCGTCACCGGGACCGGCGGCTCCTACCCGCTCGTTGCAGGAGCCTGGCCACGATCACGGGCAGCAGGTGCAGTACGACGACGAGCGCGACGGTCAACACGGCGAGCTGGCTGACCGAGAGGCCCTGCGGCGCCAGCACCAGTGCCGCACAGGCGCCGGTGAGCAGCACGTGCATCACCACACGCAGTGCGGTACGCCGGGTCGACGGGTGGCTGCCACCGGTCGTCGTGTCGACCCCGCTGTCGCGCCGTGCCAGTGTGGTGACCGCCGCCGTGATCGCGATGAGCAGGGCGAACTGCAGGGCCCAGACGGCAGCCGTGCCGACGCTGGCCCCGTTGGTCGTCGACGGTACGGCGACGGTCGTGACCGCGAACACGACGAAGGCCGGCGGCCAGGTGAAGAGAAAGGCGGTCGTCGCTGCCAGCGCGATCCTTCTCGGCAGGCTGACCCGCGGTTGAACCTGTTGCTGGATGCGGCTCATCACCCCGGCGGGAGCCCACACCAACGTGCGGGGTCGACGCGTCTCGGGTGTCGGGCGTGACATGCGGCCGAGCCTAGTGCCGGTCGGTCGTGGATGGCGGGAACAGGCATCAGTGGCGCGCCTCGGCGTCGCTCCTTGCCGACGGTCGATACGCTGCCAGGGCTGCGCGCGGCAGTGTCGACGTCGGAGGTGGTCCCGGTGCACCCCTGCTCATGACAGCCCCACCCCGGGGCGTCACGGAGCCGAAAGGTGACCGGATGAGCAGGACCGACAAGACCCGGCCGTGGTGGGTGAAGATTGCCGATCGACCGATGGTGACCTGCCGACCCAGCCATGATCATCGGTTCGGGTCGTGCACGTTGCCCGAACAGGTCGACGCCGACAGTACGGCGACGGCGGCCGGCCATCCCACGAGAAGCTGTTACTGGCGGGTCACGGACCATTTCGCCGACCTGCTCCACGACGGCTGCCGGAGCTGCACCGGCTACCACGCGCGTCGTGAGGAACGCCGGCGGAGTCGCCACCGGTCGCACCGCGAGTTGCGCGCCTACCGCGGCGAAGATTGACCGGTACGGCAGGGCCGGGCATCCGCCGGCCCTGCCGCCTTCCGCGCGGCGTGATCGCGGCACGTCATCGGCGGGACGGGATTGTCGTCTGTGGAGCCCCACGACGACCGGCTCCCAACCGGGGGCGTGGGTCCGCGCGAAAGCCTCCCGGGCCCGCGACACACCGCCGAGTGAGCCTGTCCATCCGCGGCGCCCGCTCATCTGTGCCGCCCGCTCATCTGTGCCGCCCGCTCATCTGCGGCGCCCGCTCATCTGTGGCGCCCGCTCATCTGCGGCGCCCGCTCATCTGTGGCGGCTGACGAAGCTGACGGACGAAAAAGGGAAAGGAAACTGCACGCTCCTTTCCCTTTCTAACTTATATCGCACCCGGGGGCTTGCGGCAAGACCCGGGTGGTGCCGCAGAATCACCGGCCGAGGCCGAAACCAGCAGAAATGGAAGTCACGCAATGTGTGCGTTGTTGTCGACGTACGGGTCGCGCGCTGATTGCGAACCAGCGGAATCGTCGATCCGAAATCCAGGAGCCGGGAGCCCACCAACCCGGGCGACCCGAACCGGCGCCGGCCACGGCCCGCGTCGCGCGGCGCGTTGCCCGTCCTGGTCGCCGCGCTCGCCACACCGCCATCCAGACACCTTGCCACCCGCGAGGTTGCCAGCGACCCCAGATCGGAACCGGTGACGTGAACCCTGTGACCTTCCGCGCGTTCGACCTTCCCGACCATCTCTCCGCCAAGGCCGATCCGGCGCTGATCGCCCGCGACGAGCGGCACTTCGCGGACATGGCGGAGACCCTCCGGCAGTCGCGGGCCGACCTGTCCGACCGCCTCGATGCTGAGCGCAGGGCGCCCGGCGGCAAAGGCCGGCAGGCGCTGGACCGGGACACCGAGGTCCGACGGCTGACCGTACGCCTGCGCGCACTGCGTCGCTTCGGTCTGGACCTGTGCCTCGGACGCATGGTCGGCGCGGACGACTCCGAGCCCGTGTACATCGGACGACGTGGCCTCACCGACGGCGAAGGCCGTCGGCTGTTGCTCGACTGGCGTTCCCCCGCGGCCGAACCGTTCTTCGGCGCGACCCACGCCAATCCGATGGGTCTGCGAAGCCGCCGCAGGTACCGCTGGACCGGTGGCCGGATCACCGACTACTGGGACGAGGTGTTCACCTCGGACGGCTTCGAAGGACACGCCGCGCTCGACGACCAGTCCGCCTTCATCGCCAGCCTGGGCAGCCACCGGTCGAGCCGGATGCGGGACGTACTCGGCACCATCCAGGCTGACCAGGACGCCATCATCCGGGCGGGATCCCGGGGCGTCCTGGTCGTCGACGGTGGTCCGGGAACGGGCAAGACCGTCGTCGCCCTGCACCGCACCGCCTACCTCCGCTACGCCGACCCTCGCCTCGGTCACCGCCGGGGCGGTGTGCTGTTCGTCGGTCCGCACCAGCCGTACCTGGCCTACGTCGGCGACGTCCTCCCCAGCCTCGGAGAGGAGGACGTGCAGGTCTGCACCCTGCGCGACCTCGTCGCCGAAGGAGCCGCGGCGGCGCCGGAGAAGGACCCGGACGTGGCCCGGCTGAAGGCTTCCGCGCAGCTGGTGACGGCGATCGAGACGGCCGTCAGGTTCTACGAGGAGCCACCCACCAAGGGCATGACGGTCACGACCGACTCGTCCGACATCTGGTTGAGCGCCGACGACTGGGCCGAGGCGTTCGAAGCGCCGGACCCTGGTACCCCGCACAACGAGGCCCGCGACGAGATCTGGGAAAAACTGGTCACGATCCTGACGGACAGGCACGACGGCGACGAACCGGCGGACCTGGTTCGCAGGTCGGTGCTGCGGAACCGGGAGCTACGCGCCGCCTTCCACCGCGCGTGGCCCCTGCTCGAGGCGGCCGACCTCGTCGGAGACCTCTGGTCGGTACCCGCCTACCTGCGCAAATGTGCTCCCTGGCTGAGCCCCGACGAGATTCGGACGTTGCAGCGCGCGGACGCGCGGGCCTGGACGGTGTCCGATCTGCCGCTGCTGGACGCGGCACGGCAGCGACTCGGCGACCCGGAGGCGTCAGCGCGTAGGCGTCGGCACGACGTCTCTGTCGCCGCCGAACGCGCACGCATGGCGACGGTCGTCGACGACCTGATCGAGGCCGATGCCTACGACGACGGTGAAGGCGTGCTGACCATGCTGCGCGGACAGGACATGCGGGACGCCCTGGTCGACGACGCGGTACTGCCCGGCGTCGACCCGGACCGGCTCGCCGGCCCGTTCGCGCACATCGTCGTCGACGAGGCCCAGGAACTGACCGACGCGGAGTGGCAGATGTTGTTGCTCCGCTGCCCGTCCCGGAGTTTCACCATCGTCGGAGACCGTGCGCAGGCCAGGCGCGGGTTCCCGGAGTCGTGGCAGGAGCGGCTCCAGCGGGTCGGACTGGACAACGTCAAGCTGGCCTTCCTGAACGTCAACTACCGGACGCCGGCAGAGGTCATGGCGGAGGCCGAGCCGGTCATCCGGGCCGTGCTCCCGGATGCGAACGTGCCGACCTCCATCCGCAGCGGCGACGTACCCGTCGTACACGGCTCCGCCGCCGATCTGGGCTCGGTTCTCGACACCTGGCTCGCCGCGCATCCCGACGGGACCGCCTGTGTCATCGGCGATCCCACGTTCCCGGCGACGTCCCGCGTCCGGTCCCTGACCCCGGAGCTGTCGAAGGGGCTCGAGTTCGACCTGGTCGTCCTCGTCGACCCGGAGGCGTTCGGCGAAGGTGTCGAAGGAGCGGTCGACCGTTATGTCGCGATGACCCGGGCAACCCGGCAACTCGTCATCCTCACGACATCCTGACCACGTGGTCGCGGCCTGACGACGACCGGTCCGGCGCCCACCCCGGCTCAGGCCGCCACGGTCAGCCGGTCGGCTCGGAACCCTCCCCGGGCGGAATGGGGTGTTGACGCAACGGCTCGGTGGCCGGTCCGTGCAGTACGCCACCCCGGGTGTCGAAGCGCGAGCCGTGGCAGGGGCAGTCCCAGGTCTTCTCCTCGTCGTTGAATGCCACCAGACAACCCAGGTGGGTACAGGTCGCGGAAACCGCGTGCAGCCGACCGGAGCCGTCGCGGTAGACCGCGCGGCGCTCTCCGGCTATCCGGATCACCGCGCCGTCTCCGGGCGCCAGTTGGTCGGGGGAGTCGGCGTGGCTGGCCGGCCGGATCCGGTCGCCGACAAACCTGCGGGCCACCTCGACCGCGGCCTTCACGAACGGGACCGCCTCGACGGTGGGGTGCAGGCGCCGGGGGTCGTACAGCCTGCTCCACGGCGGGTTCTCGCCGGTGATGAGGGCGGCCAGCAGACGCCCGGCCAGCACCCCGTTGGTCATGCCCCAGGCGTTGAAGCCGGTCGCCACGTAGACGTGGCGGGTGCCGGGATGCAGTCGGCCGATGTAGGGCACCCGGTCGGTGCTGGTGTTGTCCTGAGCCGCCCAGTGGTAGGCCAGCGAGTCGACCGGGAACCGGTCCCGGGTCCAGGTGGCGAGCCGGTCCAGACGGTCGGTCACGCCGGGAGTGCCGGGCTGGTACGACTCGCCGGTCACGATGAGCAGTCGTCGCCCGTTGTCGTAGGGCGCGGTCCGGACCGAGCGGGTGTTCTCCTCGGGAGTGACGTACATGCCGCCCGGGTCCTGGTGGGCCTCGATGACCGCGGCGACCACCAGTTCGCGGTGCGGCACGAGCCGGGTGAACAGTCCCGCCCGGTCGAAGATCGGATAGTGGGTCGCGACCACCACGTCCCGTGCGGTCACCGTGGCACCGGCCTCGCTCGTCAACCGGCACGGTCCGCCCTCGTCGAGGTCGACGATCCGGGTACGTTCGAAGACGCGTCCTCCCCGGCGGACCAGGTCGGCGGCCAGGGCGAGCAGGTAGCGGCGGGGATGGAACTGGGCCTGCTGCTCGACGCGGATCGCCGCCCCGACCGGATAGGGCAGGCCGGTCTCGGTGACCAGCGACGCGGGCAGGCCCGCCAGGCGTGCCGCCTGCACCTCGGCTTCGATCTGGTCCCGCTTCCCCTCGGGCAGATAGCTGAAGGCGGGCAGCCGTTCCAGGTCACAGTCGATACCCAGCTCGGCCACGGTGCCGGCGACGTGGTCGATCGCGTCGAGTTGGGAGTGCGCGTACCAGCGTGCGGCCTGCTCGTCGAATTTCGACCGCAGGTGGGCGTAGATGAGACCGTGCTGGGCGGTCAGCTTCGCCGTGGTGTATCCGGTCACCCCGGCCGCGATCCGGTCGGCCTCGAGCACCGCCACCGACAGCCCGGCCCTGGCCAGCTCCCATGCCGTGCACAGGCCGGCGATGCCGCCACCGACCACCGCGACGTCGACCTCGACATCGTCCGCCAGGTGGGCGAACGACGTCGGCTCCGTCGAGTCCATCCAGTACGACTCCGCCGATCCCTGCCTCATGGCGTCCCCTATACCCGCCGTTTGTGGCGGCCACGCCCGCCCGGGCCCCTACGTGGGCAGGCGGCGACGGCCGACCGCCTGGCCACGGTGCCGGGTCGTCCAGCGACCGCGTCCGCCGGATTTGCCCACCTCCGGCGCAAAATTGATCCAGATCCCGGTCGTCGGATAACGTCCCCGCTCGTGAAGCGTTTTCGTGCTACCGCTACGGCATTGATCTGTGTCTCCCTCATAACCCTTTCCGCCTGTGCCGGGGAAGACCCGGAGCCCACCGCGGGTTCCACGCCCTCGGCCTCCGCCACTCCGTCTTCGGTGGCCTCCGCCGCACCGTCCTCGCCCGCCGCGGCGGGTGGGCAGAGCGACAAGGAACTCTGCGAGTCCGTCAAGAAGGCCGGGGACAAGCTGAAGGAGGCGTTCATCGGGGCCATGACGTCCGGCGAGGAACCGGAGCCGGCCGCGTTCAAGGGGATCCTGACCGACATGAGCGAGGAGGTGACCGCCCTGGTCGCCGCGGCCGAGGCCGACAGCAAGGTCGCCGCCGCTCTGAAGGCGTTCGGCGCCGAGACGTCCAAGGCCGCCTCGGCCGCCGACCCGGTGACCGCCGCCGCCAACCCCGCCTTCGAGAAGGCCGGTGCGGACATCACCGCCGCCTGCAAGACGGCCGGTGTCACGGTCAACTTCTGAGGCGATCCGCCGACGACTCCCATCGCTGATCTCCGACGGCGCCGCCCCCAGGGCGGCGCCGTCGTCCGTCGGCCCACAGTGTGGAAAGGTCCACGGGCCGCCCCGGCAGGTCCCGGTCGAGGACCATGACGTCGTAGTCGACCTCGACGGTGCGGTCGAGCGCCGCCGTCCCGTCGTACGCCACGTCGACCGCCATGCCCTCGCGCCGGAGAACCCGCGCCACCGAATCGGCGAGCCGCACGTGGTCCTCCACCACCAGGACCCTCATCCGTCTCTTCCGTCCGCCCGTGCCCGTCCCCGGCCCGGACCGCCAGCGGGGGACCACGGTCACCCGAGGGTCACACAGGCCGCGCACCGGTGTCCGCACCCGGACCGCGTTCGGTTGTATCGGGTGGGGCACCTGACCCGGACGGGACAGGCAGGACCTACCGGTTCCGACGACCACGAAGGAGCGCCGATGTCCTCCGACGTACCGACCGCACCACGGGACCGGGCCGGGACCGGCCCGGTCCGCCCGCGCGTCGACCTGTTCCTGCTCGCCGGCCAGTTTCCCGGCGCCGACCACACGGCCACCCTCACCCACGCGGTGGAGTACGCCGTCGCCGCCGAAGCCGCCGGGTTCGGCGGTGTGTGGCTCGCCGAGCACCACTTCATGACGTACGGCGTCTGCCCGTCCGCGGTGACCCTCGCCGGGTTCCTGCTCGGGCGGACCAGCCGGTTGCGGGTCGGTACGGCGGCGGCGATCCTGGCCAACCGCCACCCGGTCGCCCTCGCCGAGGAGGCCGCGACGCTCGACGCGGTCTCCGGCGGGCGACTCGACCTCGGGGTGGCCCGCGGCGGCCCCTGGGTCGACCTCGAGGTCTTCGGCACCGGACTGGACCGGTACGCCAACGGTTTCCCCGAGTCGTTGGACCTGCTCCTCGACGCGCTCTCCGGCCGGCCGTCCATCGCCGCGGACGGGCCGCGTTTCCGGTTCCGTCCGGTGCCGATGGTGCCCCGGCCCACCCGGCCGATGCCGGTGTGGGTGGCCGCCACCTCGCCACCGACGGTGGAACTCGCCGCCGTCCGGGGGCTGCCGATGCTGCTGGGAATGCACGCCGACGACGCGGCCAAGGCCGACACCGTACGCCGGTACGCGCGGGCGGCGGCGGTGGCCGGCCAGGACACCGGCGCCGAGAGGCACGTCTCCGCCCACGTGGTTCACGTCGCCGACAGTGTCGCCGAGGCCGAGAAGGAACTGCGGGCGACGTTGCCGGGGTGGCTTGCCCGGACCCGTGAGTACGTCCGCGTCGACGGTACCCCGCCCGCACACCGCGACCTCGACGCCTATCTGGCGCACCTGCTCGCGATCCATCCGATCGGACCGCCCGAACGCTGCGTACACCGCCTGACGGAGACCCTCGCCGTGACCGGCGTCCGGCACCTGATGCTCGTGGTCGAAGCCGTCGGGCATCCCGACCGTACCCGGGAGGTGATCGGGCGGCTCGGTGCGGAGGTCCTGCCGCGCCTCGTCGTACCCGGCTGAGGCCGGCCGGTCGGAGGTGGTGGTGGATCGGCGGCACCGGCCGTCCACCCTGTGTGGCAGGTGACCGTTGCGGTCCGAACGCCGGTCACCGTCGCGGAGGTCACCGTCGTGGGGGTCGCCGATCGAACTTCCCCGCGACGGCATGGTCGGTGTCGGTGACCTCTCCGGTCTCCAGGACCTGCTTCAGCCGGCGCAGATTCGCGGCCACCTCTTCGGCGGGCGGCTTCCCGATCAGGGTCAGCACGCCACGGCCGAGCCCGCCGAACGGGGTCCGCAGCACCTCGTGCACCGTCGTCCACCCCGGCTCCGGTCCGGGACCGAAGCGGATCGTCCAGTGGGTCCGCAGCGCGGGTACGGCCGTCGTCTCGTAGCGGATCAGCTCGTCGGTGCGCGCCTCGGTCAGCCTCATCGTGGAGCGGAGCCGGATGCCGAACGGCCCCACCACCGTCCACCGGTACCTGCCCGGGCCGACCTCGTCGACCGCCACGACGTCGCCCAGGAAACGGGGCAGGTTCTTGAGGTCGCGGTAGAAGCCGAAGACGTCCCCGACCGGGCGACGGACGGTCACCGTCGCCTCGACACCGCTGTCGCGGATACCGGTCGAACAGTGGCGCATCGCTGTCTCCGACGGGTTCTTCCCAGCCTGGCTCTGCCGCACGACCACCAGGGCCGGCGACCAGCGTGTGCCCGGGGTCCCGGCGGTTAAACCCGCGAGCGGGTCGCCGGCCAGTTCGTCGACGAGCGCCCGAGTTCCCGGTCCCGGCCACCGGAGTCCGGAATCGGCTGCCGTCGTGACGACCAGCACGTCCGCCCGCCGGACCCGCGCCGCGGTGCGTCGGCCACCTCTTCGCGATGGTCGTCGTCGCGCCATCGGCACTCGGGTGCCACCGGAACCGCCGGTCCGGGACCGTCCGACGGTAGGTAAGCAGCCGTTCCACCCGCGGTCATGTCGCGTTGATCATGGCGTCCCGGGTCTGCCCTACCGTCCGGCGCATGACTGTCTCACCTGCACGAGCAACTCGCGGCCACCTGGCCGCGCGGTTCGGCAGCCGCACCCGGGTCGCCGCCGCGCTGGCCGCGCTCGCGGTACCGGGCGCCGCGCTGGTTGTCGCCTCCCCGCCCCCGGCGGTCGCCGAGCCCACCGACGTGGTGATCGCGGAGGACTTCTCGGCCGGAACGCTGCCCGCCGGCTGGCGGGTCGTCGACGGCACGTGGAAGGTCGAGAACGGACGGCTGCTCGGCACGTCGGCCAGCTCCAGCGCGAACAACAAGGTCACCTTCGGTGGGCACCTCACCGACTTCCGGTTCGAGGCCACCGTGCGGTTCGAGTCGGCCCAGTCGGCGGCCCGCTGGGCGGCGCTCGGTCTGGACGTCCCGGCCGACGGCTCGACGCCGTGGTGGATCGCCACCATGCGCAGCGGCAGCACCGCCAGCAACGGCCTGGAGTTCGCCCAGCGCACCACGGCCAACGCCTGGAACGTGACCAACACCGGCTCGGCGCCGTACGCGGCGAACACCGGGCGGGACGTCCGGGTCGCCGTCGAGGTGCACGGCAACCAGGCCCGGTGGTTCTTCGACGGGACCGAACGGCTGCGCACCAGCAGCCTGCAGCGCTCGACCGGAGGGGGACTCGGACTCTTCGTCAACGGCGCGGCCGTGTCCTTCGACGACGTCAAGGTCACCGAACTGCCCCCGAACGGCTACCTGCGCCCGGCGGGCAGCCCGTTCACCGTCATCGCACACCGCGGCGCCTCCTCGGCCGCGCCGGAGAACACCCTCGTCGCGCAGGAGATCGCCCGCCGGGCCGGCGCCGACTGGATCGAGAACGACGTGCAGCCGAGCCGGGACGGCGTGCCGTTCATCCTGCACGACGGCACGGTCGACCGGACCACCAACGGGACCGGCAACCTCCGCGACCTGACCTCGGCCCAGCTCAAGGCGCTCGACGCCGGCTCGTGGTTCGCCCCGCAGTACGCCGGCGCGCGGATCCCCACCCTCGCCGAGCAGTTGGCCGACCTGCGTACCCGGGGCGGGAACCTGCTGCTGGAGATCAAGGGCCGGCACACGAAGGACGAGGTGGCGAAGATCGTCCAGGTGATTCGTGACGAGCGGATGACCGACCGGGTCTTCGTGCAGAGCTTCGAGGTGGACGCCCTTCGCCACAGCCGCGAACTGGCTCCCGAACTGCCGCTCGGCCTGTTGCGCAGCACCCTCGACGCCGATCCGGTGGCGCTGGCGAAGGAGCTGGGGCTCACCGCGTACAACCCGGACGGCAACGCGTTGCTCGCCCGCCCGTCGGTGATCGCCGACCTGCACCGGGCCGGGGTCGCCGTGATGGCCTGGACGATGGACTCGGCCGGCCAGTGGCAGCGACTGGAGCAGGCCGGCGCGGACGCGATCATCACCAACCGCCCGGCGGAGCTGGCCGGCTGGAACGCCGCACTGCTGCAGCGGCCGCAGCCCGGCGCCACCACGGTCACGATCACCTCGCCCGCCCCGGCCGCCCACCTCGACCGGGCCCAGTCGCCGGTGCTGGCTGTCGCCGCCACCGAGGCGGACACCGTCACCCTCACCCTGGACGGCAAACCGGTCACGGTGGGGGAGAAGCTCAACCTGGCCACGCTGGGTGCCGGCCCGCACACCCTGGTCGCCACCGCGACCGGCCCGACCGGCACCGCGTCGACGACCGGTACCTTCACCGTCACCGCGAGCCAGGCCGGCCTCGGCTACCTCGTGCTGACCTCGGGTGTCGACCGGAAGGCGGTCGCCTGGATGACGAAGAAACTGGGCGACGGAAAGTACGCCGACCTGGCGAAGTACGCCGACCGGGAGGCCGGGAAGCTGATCCCGGCCGAGGCGGCCCGGGTCATCGCCGCCGACGCCCGCACCCTCGCCGGAAAATAGTCGGCACCGCGGCCTGACGGTCGACGCCGGTCTCCTCGCCGCGGCCTGACGGTCGGCGAAGACGACCCCGTCGGCCGTCACGGCCGGCGGGTCACCCGGGTTGTTCCTCGACATAGGCCAACTGGACGAGGGTGGGCGGCTGGCCGCGCCGGACCAGCCGACCCCGGCCGGGGGGTTGTTCGCCGAGGTAGGTCTGCGGCCAGAGCGCGCCCTCCCGCCGGTCGCCGGACAGGAGCAGGCCGGTGCAGCCGAGTTCCCGCATCCGGGTCAGCACCGGCTCGTAGACCGCGCGGCCGGCACCCGCGCTGTGCCGGGTCACCACGAGATGCAGTCCGAGGTCGCGGGACTGGGGCAGGAAGGTCAGCAGCGGGGTGAGCGGGCTCGCGCCGGCACCGCCGAGCAGGTCGTAGTCGTCACAGAGGACGACGAGCTCCGGACCCTGCCACCACGAGCGGTCGCGTAGCTGGTCAACGGTGACGTCATCCGGCGGCAGCCGCTTGCGTAGCTCGGTGACGACAGCCCGCGCCAGTGGCTCTGCCAGCGCCTCGGTGTTCGCATACCCGCCGAGGTAGGGCTCCGGCACCACGTCCCGCAGGGTTCGGCGTGGGTCGACCACGACGAAGACCACCTGATCGTGGGTGTACTGCGCGGTCAGGTCCCGGGCGACGAGCCGGAGCAGCGAGGTCTTGCCACTACCCTGGTCGCCGAAGGTCAACAGGTGCTGCTCGGCGCCGAACAGGTCGAGCAGTACCGGGCCCAGATCGGTCTCCGCCAACCCGAGACGGATCCCACCGCCGGTCGGGGTGTTCGCCAATTCCGCGTAGTCCACCCTGCCCGGCAGCATCCGGACGACCGGCACCCGGGGACCGGGCCAGGCCGAGGCCACCCGGTCGACCAACTCGCCCAGGCCGGATTCCGAGGTGTGGATGCCGGTGCCCTCGTTGAGCTGGGGCAGGGCGACCTGCGCCGTCAACCCCGCTGCGGTCAGGCACCGCCCCGGGGTGTCGTACGGCAGGTTCTGCGCCGCCCGCCGGTCGATCGCCGACTCGGCCGGGTCACGGAGCCGGAATTCGATCTTCGAGCCGATCGCCGCCTGCAGCGGCGCCCGCAGGTCGGCCCAGCGTCCGGCGGTCACCACCAGATGTACGCCGTACCCCGGCCCCTGCAGCGCGACGTCCTGCACGACATCGGCGAGATCCTCGTGGTCCCGCCGCAACGTCGGATGGTCGTAGACGATCAGGACGATGTCGGCGGCCGGCAACTCGGGCAGCCCTCCCCGCCGGTGCAGCCGGCGCAGCTCGTCGACCGAGTTGACGCCCCTGCCGGCGAGGAGTTGTCGCCGCTGTTCAAGCAGTGTGCTGACGTACCGCACCACGCGACGTACCCGGTCCGGCTCCGACCTGCCGGCCACCGCGCCGACGTGCGGCAGTCCGGCCAGCACGTTCAGCAGACCGCTGCTACCGAGGTCGACGCAGTAGAAGGCGAGTTCCCGCGGAGTGTGGGTGAGCGCGGCGCCGGTGACCAGGGTGCGCAGCAGCCGCGCCTTGCCGGTACCCGGGGCGCCGAACACGCCGAGATGCCCGCCGTCGACCGCGAGGTCCACGAGAAACGGCGCCTGGCTGTGCTCGGCGGGACGGTCCACCAGCCCGACCGGCACCCGCAGCGTGCCGCGCCGCTCGGCGTCAGCGACGGTGAGACCGCGCCCCGGTTCGACCGCCAGCGGGCCTGTCACCGCGGCGAGTGGCAGCGCCCGGGGCAGCGGAGGAAGCCAGATCTGGTACGTCTCGCCGAGACCGGCCATCCGGGAGACCAGCATGTCGAGCAGCGACATCCCCTCCTGCTCCGGAGCGGTCTCCTCCGCCAGCAGCTCGTCCCAGCTCGGCGGTCGCGGGTGTCGGTGCCGGTACGGGCCGGAGACGTACGCCGCGGTGAACCGCTGGAAGACCGTGGTGTCGACCTTCAGGTACCCGATGCCCGGCAGCGGCGGCAGGTGGTACGCGTCCGGCACCCCGAGCACGGCCCGGCTGTCCTGCTCGGTGAGGGCGCGCAGCCCCAGCCGGTACGACAGGTACACCTCCAGCCCGTGTAGCCGGCCCTCCTGGATTCGCTGGGAGGCGAGCAGCAGGTGAACGCCGAGCGACCGGCCCACCCGGCCGATGCTCCTGAGCGACTCCGCGAAGGACGGCTCGGCGGTGATCAGCTCGTCGAACTCGTCGACGACCACCAGCAGGTACGGCAACGGAGGCACTCCCCGTTCGGCGTCCCAGCCCCGGTGGTAGTCGGTGATGCTGGCCAGCCGGCCGGCGTCCCGCAACAACTCCTGCCGGCGGATCAGTTCGCCCCGTAGCGTGTGCTGGAGCCGGTCCACCAGGCCGCTCTCGTCGCCGAGGTTCGAGACCACCGCCGCGGTGTGCGGCAGGCCGTCCAGGCCGGCGAAGGTGGCGCCGCCCCGGTAGTCGACCAGCAGGAACGCCACCAGGTCGGGCGGGTGGGTCATCGCCAGCGCGAGCACCACGGTGCGCAGCAGTTCGGACTTGCCGGAGCCGGTGGCACCGACACAGAGCCCGTGCGGACCCATTCCGTCGAGTGCGGGTTCCTTGAGGTCGAGTTCCACCGGGCCACCGTGCTCGTCGACGCCGATCGGCACCTTGAGCAGTTGGTCCCGGCTGGTTCCGCGTCGCCAGGAGCGGCGCGGGTCGAAGTCGTCGGGATGGTCAAGCCCGAGCAGGTCGGTCAGCGAGGCGACGGGAGTCAGGCTGGGGTCGACGTCGTCGTTTCCGTCGCCATCGTCGTCCCGCGCCGGCGGCTCGACCAGGTGGACCAGCGAGTCGAGAACCTCCTGGGCGGTACGGCCGGCCGGCCCGGCGCGGCGCGTCGCCCCGACCAGGGCCTTCGAGATCGCGGTCAGATCGCTGCCTGGGAGCAGGGCCAGTTCACCGAGGCGACGGACCGCCTCGACGTCGTCGGTCCGGGCCGCCACCTCGGCGAGGGCCTTCCGCTGCCAGGTGTCGAGACTGTCCTCAGGCGACGGCTGATCCCGTAACCGCGCCCGCATTGCGACGAACCACTCCCGGCCCAACGGGCTCGGCCCGGCGCCGGCGACGGCCCGGGCCCGGTCGAGCCACTCGACGGCGCCGCGCGGGTCGAGGTGGCTGAGCGCGGTCAGCCGCTGGGCGTGGTCCAGTTCGGGCAGTGCGTGCCAGGCCGGTGTCTGGTCGGTGTACCGCTCCAGCAACAGTGCCACCCGGGTCACCCGTTCGGCGCCGAACCGGGACACCAGGCTGGCCAGCAGCGCCCTGCGCATCAGCGGGTCGATCTCGTAGAGTCCCTCGCCCAATTCCCGGCACAGCGGCGAGAGCAGGAGTGCCGCCTCGGCCTCGTACGGCAGCACGATCGGCGGGTCGAGGAAGAAGTTCACCCGCAGCAGGTTGAGGAAACCGGTGTCCAGGGCGACCGGCAACGCCGCGTGGCAGGCGAGTTCGAGGGCCCCGGGCGGCAGGTGCTGTCGGGCCGCCGCCAACCGGGTGGCGATCGGCCGGGCGCGCATCCAGTCCGTCACAGCGCCCGCTCCAGCTTCGCGGGGCGGCCCCGCAGCACGTCGACCGCCCGGTACATGCCCTCCCGGGTCAACGGGAACATCGGCAGATGCCGGGCCACCTGCTCGGCCGTGGTGCGTTGCCACCGGGCGGGCGGCACCGGGTTGAGCCAGGCCACGGTACGGACCGACAGCGACAACGTCCTGGCGAAGGCCACGGTGTCCAGCAGTCGGCTGCTGCTGAACCCGCCACGTGCCGCGCCGGCGTCACCGATCACCACCGCGTCGGCGTCGCGGGTCGCGGTGGCGAGCAGTTCGGTCAACCGCCGGGGCCTGGTCAGCTCCGGATCGTCGTACACCCGGCCCTCGGCCAGCGGTGCGACGAGCCGGACGACCGGGTCGATGGCGGGGGCGAACGGATCCGGCAGCTCCGCGAGCAGGTGCTGGTCCGGGCTGCGGCCGGCGGTGTTGTGGAAGTAGCCGACGAGCAGCGAGTCGAGCCGTCCCGCGCTCGCGATGGACCTCCGCACGTGGTCGACGTAGTCGTGGAACGGGGTCATCGAGCCCTGGCGGTCGACCAGCAGCAGCAGTCGGGTGGAGTTGCGTCGCGGCGGGACCAGCACCGGGGGAGTGGGCAGCCCGGTGCGGGCGAACCGGTCCAGGGTCGCCGGCACGTCGAGTTCGACCGCCGGGCCGTGCCGGGTCGGGCGGCGCAGACCACGCCAGATCTGCGCGACCTGTCGTTCGGTCACCGGGTAGTGCGCGGAGAGCACGAGTGACCGGTCGGACCGGCCGGTGCCCAGCGGGGGGAGGGCGTGGCGTACCTGCTGCGGGGTGAGCCGGGGAGCCGGGGTGGGCGACTCCGGCGTCGGCGCCGCTCCCGGCTGGTCGGTCGGCGCCGGCAGCACCGTCCCGACGTCCTCCTGGACCGGCACCGGCGGGTCGGACGGCACGGTGTCGACCGTCCACTCCGGAAGCTCGACCCGGGAGAAGGCGGCCCGGATGAGGGTCTCCTCGGTGGCCGACTTCGCCCACAACGAGACGCAGAGCCGCAGCAGCGCGGAACTCGACGACCAGCCGAAACCGGCGGCGAGCGCCTGTCGCAGCGCGACGCAGTCGTCGATCCCGAGCGGGATGCCGCGCCGCCGGAGCTGGACGACGAGCTCGTGGACGAACGGTGGCATCGCCGGGCCCGGCTCCGCGTCCGGCACGCTTCCGGCCGGCCCGGTCACCGGTCCGTCCGGCCCGGTCACCGGCCGGTCAGCCAATCCGCCACCCGGGTCCGGTCGCCGTGATGCTTGAGCAACGCCCCCGGGTACGGCAGCTCGCCGACAGACTCGGCGGAGGCGCCGGTCGCCTGCAGGTAGCCGACCCAGTCCAGCAGCTCACTCAGCCCGGGTTTCTTCGCCAGGTCGAGCTCGCGCAGCTGGAGCAGGGTGGTGAGCGCCTTGAACCGCAACGGGCTCTGCGGGATCCCGTGTGCCGCCAGGATCCGGCCGAGTTCCGTGATGGTGGCGGGAAACTCCAGGTAGTGGAAGACACAGCGCCGCAGGAACGCCGCCGGCAACGCCTTCTCCTCGTTGTTGGTGACGAAGACGATCGGTCGGAGGTCCGGCCGGTCCGGCGGTACGGCGTGGTGCAGCCCCGGTACCTCGGGGACGTCGAAACGCAACTGGTCGAGTTCGCGCAGCAGGTCGTTCGGGAAGTCGATGTCGGCCTTGTCGATCTCGTCGAGGAGCAGGACGGAACGCCGCCCGTGACCGGCCCGGGCGATCGCCCGACCCAACGGGCCCAGCCGGACGTACCGGGCGACGTCCTCGGCACCGCCACCCCGCGACCGCCGGCCGGTCTGGGCGTCGTACAGCCGCCGGACCGCGTCGTAGGTGTAGAGCAGGTCCTGGGCCCGACTGGTCGACTTGACGTACGCCTGCTCCAGCGGAAGACCGAGGGCGTACGCGACCGCGTACGCCAGCCGGGTCTTGCCGACGCCCGGGTCACCCTGCAGCAGCAGCGGCCTGCCCAGCGCGATGGCGAGGTTGACCGCGTCCTCCAGCTTCTCGTCGGCGATGTAGGGCTCGCGCCGGACCAGCACGGTCGACGGATTCCGGGGCAGCAGGGGGTCGACGTCGGCGGCCTCGATCAGACGCTGCTCCGGCAGCTCGGCCAGCCGGTCGAACCGGACCGACGTGTCGACGGTGTGTCTGGTCAGCATCCTTCCGCCTCCAGGTCCTCGAGGTAGCCGCGGAGCTGCGCCGGTTCCCGTCGGACCCGTTCGATGAAGTGCTCCAGGACCTCGTACGTGATACGGGTGTCGAGGGTGTCGTCCACCGTGGCCTGGGCACAGATCGCCCTGCTCCACGCGTCGGCCAACGACGACGGCCAGCGGCGGAACGCGGTGACGTGCGACGCCCAGGTCGCCACGTCACGCTCACCGAAGGACGGCCGGGGCAGGACGGTGACGGTGGCCGGGTAACCGCCGGCCGGGGTGCCCACGAAGAACAGCACCAGCCAGCGGGGCGCGCGTGCGTAGGCGGCCCGGACCCGCGCCCAGAACTCGGCGACCAGGTGGCCCGGCACACCGTCCACCAGCACCGGGCAGACCACGTTCACCCGTTCCAGGTCGGACCGGTAGCGGGTGACGTAGTTGACGGTGGTGTCGAGGGAGAACGTCTCCGGCCGCAGCGTCAGCACCCCCTTCTGGGCGATCTCCCCGACGTACGGCGGCAGCCAGGCGCAGAGGTTCGCCACGACCAGCATCTCGTCGCACTCGACGCCGAAGGCGAGCAGCCGACCGTCGGCGGCGGCCTTCGCCTCCAGGATCGCCGTCTTGAGCCGGTCCAGGTCGAAGAAGGCGGTGTCGAGGAGTTGCTGTACGGGGGAGACCGGGGCCGGCCGGGAGACGCTGAGGCCGAGCCGGAACCGCGCCACCAGCCGGTCCACCGGTACGGCGTACAGCACGTTCGCGGCCAGCCGGCGCATCCCGGAGTAGCTGGCCCGCTCGGGGACCTGTTCGACGAGCAGCCCGACGACCGCGTTGTCGACGGTGACCGCGCTGCCGGAGTAGCCGGCGTAGTCCCGCAGCTCCTCGACGACCTGGAGTTGCAACACCGTCATCTCGTGCCCGCCGGCGTTGACCACCAGGTGGTCCGTTGCCGAGACCGCGCCGGTGAGCTGGACCGCGGCGCCCTGCGGACGGGCGGTGACCCGCCACTCGGCGCGCAGCGTGGCGTGTGCGAGCGGCGGCAGCACGGCCAGCGACTCGGCGACCCGCAGCAGCGCACAGTCGATGGTCGGGTCGCGGTCGACCTCCTCCACCGGCACCCGTATCCCGGAGGAGGTGACGAAGGCCAGATCGGTGGCGGCACGGTCCCGCACGACGTGCGCCGCCGTGGCGACGATGCGGTCGGTCAGGCAGAACCCGCTGCCCAGGTCCTTGCCGCCGCCGGAGACGATCCGTCCGTCGATCATTTCCGGCGCAGCGTGACGGTGACCTCGAAGGTGGCCTCCGTGCCGGCGCGGGACAGGATCACGCCGGCCTCCGTGGTGAGCGTGACGCCGAACGTCGCGGACACCTCGTCGACCTGCCAGTTCTGCCGGGACGGCAGGCGGTCGGGGTTCAGGTCGATCGCCTGCGCGGCGGCGACGATGGCGTTCTGGATGTCGCCCACCCGGTCGCGCAGCTTCTCCACGACACTGCTGCCCCAGGTGATCTCGCGCCCCTGATCGACGTCGACGACCTGGACCACCACGGACTCGGGCACGTCCGGCTCCGGCATCGAACGGCTCCCTCCGCGGATCACGACGGCAGCGGTAACCGTACCCAACACGCGATTGGGACGGTAGGGACCGGCGACGACGGAAGACCGACAAAAGGCTCCGGTACCGGAGGGTCGAGCGGCCGGCGACGGTCGCCTGCCGTACCGCGTTTCGGGTGGTCGCGACGGGATGCGGCGGTGAGATGAGTCATGCCGGATAGGGGCCGACGACCTGGAGATCGTAAGGTTAGCCGAACCTAATTCGAGGGGTACGAGGAAACGTCGTGACGATCGTTGCGGACCGGGCGACCGAGCCCGGGACCCGGTCCGGCCGCAGGGGCGGCCGCCGCGTCGTGGTCACCTCCGCCGCGGCCGTGCTGCTGCTGGTGGTGGTACTGGCGAGTCTCGCGCTCGGTAGTCGACCACTGAGCCCCGGCCAGGTGTGGCACGCCCTGGTCGCGCCGGACGGCGGCGAGGCCAGCATCATCGTCCGGGAACTGCGGGTGCCGCGTACGCTGCTCGGCCTCACCGTCGGGCCCGCGCTCGCCCTCGCCGGGGTACTGCTGCAGGCACTGACCCGCAACCCGCTCGCCGAGCCGCGGATCCTCGGCGTCAGCGCCGGGGCGTCACTGGGCGTGGTGGTCGCGATCTCGGTCTTCGGCGTCGGCACCCTCGCCGGCTACGTCTGGTTCGGGGTCGTCGGCGCCCTGCTCGCCGGCCTGCTCGTCTTCGGCATCGCCAACCGGGCCCGGGAGGGCGCCAGTCCGGTGACCCTGGCCCTGGTCGGCGTCGCGCTCGACGCCAGCCTCGGCGCGATCGCGATCGCCCTGCTCACCGTCGACGCCCGGACCTTCGAGGACTACCGGTTCTGGGTGGTCGGCGGGCTGACCGGCCGGGACGCCGCGGTCGCCGCCCAGGTCGCACCGTTTGTCCTCGTCGGCGTGCTGCTCGCCGCGTTCGCCGCCCGGGGCCTGGACGCGCTCGCGCTCGGCGACGACGTGGCCCGGGGACTCGGTCACCGGGTGGGGCTGGTCCGGCTCGCCGGTGGCGTGGGCGCGGTCCTGCTGATCGGCGCGGCCGTCGCGGCCGCCGGGCCGATCGCCTTCATCGGACTCGCCGTACCGCACCTGGCCCGGGCCCTGGTCGGCGCCGACCACCGGTGGACCCTGGCGGTGTCCGCGCTGCTCGGTCCGATACTCCTGCTCGCCGCCGACATCGTCGGCCGGTTGGTCGTACCGCCCGGGGAGGTGCCGGCCGGGATCGTCACCGCGCTGCTCGGCGCACCGCTGCTGGTCGTCCTGGTCCGCCGCGCCAAGGTCGTGACCGCGTGAGCGCCCAGGGCGGCTCCCTGACCGCCGGTCCGGGTAGCGCGCTGCCCGTCGGGCGGACGCTGGTCCGGCTCGGTCCTGTCCGGCTGGTCGTCCGACACCGGCCGATCGTGGTCGGCGGGATCCTGGTCGTGCTGCTCGCCGCCGTCGGGGTGCTCAGCCTCTCGCTCGGCACCCCGTACGTCGCCCCGGGTGACGTACTCCGGTCGCTCACCGGCGCCGGCACCCCGTACGACCTGGTCGTCCTCGATCTGCGGCTGCCCCGGGTGGTGCTCGCGGCGGCGGTCGGTGCGGTCTTCGGCATCGCCGGCACGCTGATCCAGACCGTCGCCCGTAACCCGCTGGCCAGTCCGGACGTCGTCGGGATCACCCAGGGCGCCGGGCTCGCCGCCACGGTGGCGTTGACCGGTGGTGCCGCCGCCTCGCTGATCGCCCCGGCCGCCCTCGCCGGCGGACTGGCGGCCGCGGTCGTGGTGTTGCTGCTGGGCATGCGACACGGCTTGGCGGCGCACCGCTTCGTGCTGGCCGGGGTGGCGGTCGCGGTGGCGCTGCGGGCGCTGACCGAGGTGGTGATGCTCTCCGCCGATCCGGTCGACGGGATCCGGGCCCAGCTCTGGCTGGTCGGCACCCTGGCCGGCAAGGGCTGGCGGGAGGCGGCGTACCTGGGGCTGACCCTGCTGGTGCTGCTGCCGGTGCTGCTCTGGGCCGGTTGGGCACTGAACGGCAGCGCGCTCGACGACGACACCGCCCGGGGAGTCGGGCTGCGTCCGGTGGCCCGGCGGGTGGGGTTGGCCACCACCGGGGTGCTCGCCGCCGCGATGGTCACCGCCCAGGTCGGCGCGGTGGACTTCGTCGCGCTGGTCGCCCCGCAGGTGGCCCGACGGCTGGTCCGGGCGGAACGGCCGCCGCTGCTCTGCGCCGCGCTGGTCGGCGCACTCCTGGTGGTCCTCGCCGACCTGGCCGGGCGCCGGCTCTTCGCCCCGACCCAGCTCCCCGCCGGTGTGCTGACCGCCGCGCTCGGCGGGCCCTACCTGATCTACCTGCTGCTGCGTGGTCGACGGAAGGTCTCCTGATGCTCTCCACCCGTGATCTCGCCGCCGGGTACGACGACCGAACGGTCATCGACGGACTCGACGTGGACCTTCCCGCCGACGCGTTCACCGTCATCGTCGGGCCGAACGCCTGCGGCAAGTCGACCCTGCTGCGGACCATGGCCCGGTTGCTCACCCCGCGCCGGGGCACCGTGCTGCTGGACGGCGAGGCGATCCGGGACCTGCCGACCCGGGCGGTGGCCCGCCGGCTCGGCGTGTTGCCGCAGAGCCCGCTCGTGCCCGAGGGCGTCACCGTCGCCGACCTGGTCGGTCGGGGCCGGCAGCCGTACCAGCGGTGGTGGCGGCAGTGGTCGGACACCGACGAGGCGGCGGTCCGTGAGGCGATGGTGCTGGCCGACGTCGAGTCGTTGGCCGACCGGGCCGTGGACACCCTCTCCGGCGGGCAGCGGCAGCGGGTCTGGATCGCGATGACGCTGGCCCAGGACACCGAGGCGCTGCTGCTCGACGAGCCGACCACCTTCCTCGACCTGGCCCACCAGGTGGAGGTCCTCGACCTGCTGCACCGGCTGCGGGTGGAGCGCGGCCGGACGGTGGTCGCCGTCCTGCACGACCTCAACCAGGCGGCCCGGTACGCGGACCACCTGATCGCGATGCGGTCCGGCACGGTGGTCGCCGCCGGGCCGCCCCGCGAGATCCTCACCGTGGACCTGGTCCACGACGTCTTCGGGCTCGACTGTGTGGTCGTGCCCTGCCCGGTGACCGGGGCGCCGCTGGTCGTCCCGACACTGCGCACACCCTCCCTCATGAAAGGTTCCCCATGCGCCGCAGAGTCATCACCCTTGTCGCCGTCGCCGCCCTCGGTGCCGGCCTGACCGGTTGCAGCAGCGACCCGGTCAGCGGGGGAGCCGCCGGAGGTGAGACCCGGACCATCACCCACGCGATGGGCACCACGCAGGTGCCGGCGCATCCGGAGCGGGTGGTGGTGCTGGACACCGACAAGATCGACACGGCGCTGTCCCTCGGCGTGACCCCGGTCGGTGCGGCGAAGGCCAGCGACAGCGAGGCGTTCCCCACCTACTTCGGGGCCGACAAGATCGCCACGATCAAGCCGGTCGGCCTGCTCACCGAGCCTGACCTGGAGGCGATCAGCGCCCTGCACCCGGACCTGATCCTGGGCAGCAAGTTTCGCCAGGAGAAGTTCTACGACGAGCTCTCGGCCATCGCGCCGACGGTCTTCACCGAGCGGGTCGGCATCACCTGGAAGGAGAACTTCCTGCTCGACGGGGACGCGCTCGGCAAGGCACCGGAGGCGAAGGACCTGCTCGCCGGGTACGAGAAGCGGGCCAAGGACCTCGGCACCAAGCTCGGCAACCCGGGGCAGCGGAAGATCTCCGTGGTCCGGTTCCGGCCGACCGAGATCCGGGTGTACGGCCCGGAGTCGTTCTGCGGCATCGTGCTCGGTGACGTCGGGCTGGGCCGGCCGGAGCGGCAGCTGCTGGCGAACAAGGAGGACAAGCGGTTCGACGCGGTCAGCCCGGAGCGGATCTCCGAGGTGGACGGCGACATCATCTTCGTGACCGCGTTCGGCGCCAAGGCCGAGGCGGAGCAGAGCAAGGTGACCGGCGGCAGCCTGTGGAAGAACCTCTCGGCGGTCAAGGCCGGCAGGGCGTACCCGGTCGCCGACGAGACCTGGATGCTCGGCATCGGTGTCACCGCCGCCGGGAAGATCCTCGACGACCTCGAGAAGTACGTGACCGCGGCCTGATCCGCGGCGGCGCGAACCGTACGACGGCCCGGTCTCCCCGCCGGAACTCAGGTGGGGAGACCGGGCCGTCGTCGTGGTCCTGTGCTCGGTGGGCTCAGTCGACGACCGGCGGTGCCGTCCGGGCCGCCTCCCTCAACGCCGCCGCCTCGTTCGCGTACGGGTTGTAGGTGTACGCCCGGGACAGGTTGCCGGGCACGGAGAAGTACTCGGCGGAGAGCTTCGCCGGGTCGGTGGCGATCTCACCCCGGCCGGGCAGGTCGTTACCGTCGTCCCAACCCCACGGCGCGTTCGCTGAGTTGGACGAGCAGGCGTAGGTGCCGACGCCGCAGTCGCCGGAGTTGTCGCCGGCGAAGGTGCCGAGCCCCGCGAAGAGGCTCGGGTTGTCCCGCTGCGCCCACAGGCCGCCACTGGCGAACATGTCGACCAGCGCGTACCGCACGTCCCGGTCGTTGCCGCCGCTCGGCGTCTCGGCGACCGTCGACGGGTAGTACACGATGCCGTCGCCGTCGATGTTGTACTGCGGGTACGCCTTGAGTCCGTGGCCGCCCCGCTCCTGCGCGGTGACCGGGTGCAGGAAGGCGTCGTGCGGTGAACCGTGCATCTCCAGCGTGCCGTCGAGGTTCTCCCGCCCGCTGGACCAGCTGCTGCCACCGGGGACGTACGAGTAGAAGTCGCTGTGCGCCACGGTGACCGCGCCCCGCAGTGTGCCGTACTCGGAACCGTCCCGCTCGATGGCGAGCATCAGGCCCTCGCCGTCGTTCTCGTGCTCGGTCTCGAAGAACGGGTGGTCGATCCAGTCCCGGGGGTGGAAGAACAGGTACGTGATGTACCAGTGGGTGCTGGTCTCCAGCACCGAGTAGTAGGCGTGCGCGGCGAACGAGACGTCGCTGCGGGCGGCGTTGTCCCAGTTGTTCCGGCCGTTCAGGTCACCGTCGAAGTCGACCTTGGTGAGGTAGTCGGATCGGCCGCCGAGGGCGTGTGCCCCGGTGGCGTCGACGTCCTGGTAGTGGATCGGTGCCCAGCGCAGGGCCAGTTGGGCCCGGCTGACCGCCGCGCCCGCCGGGGTGGGCACGCTGATCCCCAGGGTCACCAGTGCCGCCGTCAGGACCGTCGCCAGGGTTCTCCCGGCGGTCCGCTTGTTGTCGGGCATGTGTGCTCCCACGTCCGAAATGGATAGACGGCCGGAAATCTACGTGATCCACCTCGTACGCCGCGTGTCCGGGGGACGACACGTACGTGGATGCCGGTCGACGGCTCGGTCACCGGTGGCCCGGGTGTCGCCGGGCGGCGTGGGCCCCGACCCTCCGGGCGTCGGCGGACGGCTCGGTCACCGGCTGACGCTCGGCCACCGATGACGGCTCGGTCACCGGGTGCCGAGCACGGCGTAGAGGAGCGGGATCCGGGGCGCGCTCTCCGGCAGCCGCCACCAGCCCCGCTCCGTCCGGGTCATCTGCGGCCAGCGGGGCCACGGGATCTCGTCGCTCTCCCGGAGCCGCCGGACGCCGATCCCCGCACCGGCCAGCGCGGTGACCACCTCGCCGAGCCCGTGTGCCCACTCGTAACTGACGGTCGCCTCCCGCAGCGCCGGCCCGTCGGTGTAGGTGTACGTCGCGTCGAGTTCGATCGCACCCCGGCCCCCGAGGTAGTCGTTGCGCAGCAGCAGGTCACGCTCGTCCGGTCCGGCGGGGACCAGGCCGAGCGAGGTCAGCACCGGATGGAACTCGACGACGTACACCCGGCCGCCGGGGCGGAGCAGGCCGGCGATCACCTGGGCCCAGCGGTCCAGGTCGGGCAGGTAACAGAGGGCGCCCTTGCCGGTGTAGACCACGTCGAAGCGCCGGCCGGCCAGGGCCGCCCGGGCGTCGTAGACGTTCGCCCGGACGTACTCGATCTCCAGCCCGGCGTCGGCGGCGATCCGCCGGGCCGTGTCGACCGCCGCGCCGGACAGGTCGAGACCGACGGTACGGGCCCCGCGCCGGGCGAAGGCCGCGGTCTCGGTGCCGAGGTGGCACTGCAGGTGGAGTACGTCGCGTCCGGCGAGGTCGCCGAGGTCCTCCCACTCGTGATCGGCGAACCAGTCCGCCGGGTCGCGGCCGCCGACGTCGTAGAAGCGGCTGGCGGCGTGGATGGGGGTGCGTTCGTCCCAGTTCGCCGCGATCCGGGCCATCCGCTCCCGGGTGACGTCGTCGAAGCCGTGGGTCATCGCCCCATCCAGCCACAGCCCGTCCGGCTGGTCCAGCCGCCACGGCGCGGCACCGTAGTATGCCCGGATGACCGCCACCTGGGAACCGGACGCCCTCGGTGTCCTGCGGCTGCCCTCCGGCCGGCTGGTCCGGGGGCGGGGTCTGCGTCGGCCGCTCCCGGACGGGCAACTGCCGACCTTCGGTCTCTACCTGCTCGGCCGGACACCTCCGCGGACCGACTGGGAGAGCCGGTGGCTGCGCTGGCCCGACTTCCGGCTGCCCGCCGACCGGGCACAGGCGGTGGAACTGCTGCGCGAGAGCTGGGAACGGTCAGCCGAGGAACGGGTCGAGATCGCCTGCGGCGGAGGTCGCGGCCGGACCGGCACCGCACTGGCCTGCATCGCGATCCTCGACGGTGTGCCGCCCGGCGACGCGGTGGCGTACGTCCGCCAGCACTACGACCGGCACGCGGTGGAGACGCCCTGGCAGCGGCGTTACGTCAGCCGGTTCACGGTTCGCTGACCGGCCGTCCGCCCGACTCGGGGCGGAAATGTCGGTGCCGGCCGGCACAATCACGTCGACGAGGTGGCCGACGTGGGTTCGTCCGCCTGTGGTGAACCGGGAGCCGTGCCGTGGCGACGGCGAATTCCCCTGTCGTGCCGCCGGCGTATGACATCATCGCCACGGTCGCGGGCTGAGGGGAACGGACATGGGCAGCACCACGGGGGAGCGCGCGGACGGCTGGCTGCGTGGCCCGCTCCGACCGTTCCGCAGCGGGCAGTACCGGCTGCTGGCCGGCTCGTTGACGATGTCGTTGTTCGCCGCCGGCGTCTGGATGATCGCCATCGTCTGGCAGGTCATCGCCATGGACGGCGGGCCGGGTGAACTCTCCTTCGTCTCCGCCTCGATGGCCGGCGGCATGCTCGTCAGCACGCTGCTCGGCGGGGTGCTGGCGGACCGGGTCCCGCAGCGTCAGATCCTGATCGCCGTCGCCGCCACCCGGACCGGAGGCGTCGGCCTGGTCACGTTGCTGGCGGTGGCGGACTGGCTGACCCTGTGGCACCTGGCGGCGGTCGCGCTGCTGATCGGGGTCGGAAACGGCTTCACCTACCCGGCGTACTCGGCCCTGCTGCCGTCGATCCTGCGCCCCGAGGAGTTGATGGCCGCCAACGGGGTCGAGGGGATGCTGCGGCCGACCATCATGCAGGCTGCCGGTCCCGCGGTGGCGAGTGCGATGATCGCCGCCTCGTCGCCGGCCGCCGCACTGGTCGTGGTGACCGTGCTGGAGGCGGCCGGGGTCGTGTTCCTGCTCGCCATGCGGCCGATGCCGCTGCGGCACGACCGCGTCGGAGCGCCGACCCATCCGGTCCGGTCCACCCTGGTCGACCTGCGGGACGGCTTCGTCTACATGGCCCGCACCCCGTGGTTGCTCGCCACGCTGCTCTTCGCCTCCGTGCTGATCCTGCTGATCATGGGCCCGATCGAGGTGCTGATCCCGTTCGTGATCAAGGACAGCGCCGGTGGCGGTCCCGGCGACCACGCCCTGGTGATGGCGGCGTTCGGGGTCGGCGGCGCGATCGGTTCGCTCGGGATGGCCTCGCTGCGGATGCCCCGGCGCTACCTGACCATCATGAACCTGTTCTGGGGGTTCGGCTGTCTGCCGCTGGTGCTCGTCGGCATCGCGACCGACATCTGGCTGATCGCCGTCGGCGTCTTCCTCGTCGGGATCTGCTTCTCCGCGCCGATGGTCATCTGGGGCACCCTGCTGCAACGACGCGTCCCGCCGCACATGCTGGGTCGGGTCTCCAGCCTCGACTTCTTCGTCTCCCTCGTCTTCATGCCGCTTTCGATGGCCATCGCCGGTCCGGTCAGCGCCGCCGTCGGGCTCGGTACGACGTTCGCGATCGCCGGCCTGCTGCCCGCGGCCATCGCCGTACTGGCGATCGTGCTGGCCCGGATGCCGCGCGACGAGTTGGCGCACCCACTCGACCCTCCGGCGGAACAGGCGGAACCGGAGGAGCCGCGACCGGACGACCTGGCCGGGTCCGCCGTCCCAGTCGGTCGCACCTGAGTCGCCTCCCCGTCCCGGGGCTGGGGTCGGTCAGACCTGGTCGCGGAACGGGTCGTGTCCGACGTCGGCTATCCCTCCCGGGACTGACGTCCGTCAGACCTGGTCGCGGAACGGGTCGTGTCCGATCAGTTCGAGGAACGCCTCCCGGACGTCGACCCGGATCGGCTCGTCCCGGTCGAGGTGCGCCCGGACCCGCTCGAACAGCGGCATCAGCAGCCGGATCTCGTCGGCGGAGACGACCGCGACCAGCGGAACCGAACCACCCCGGTCGATCTCGATGCCGACGATGGTGGTGCCGGGAATGGCGGAGAACCGGAACGGCCCCAGGCGTTCCACCGCCACCGCCGGTGCCTGTTCCACATCGGACAGCCCTCCGCTGGCGCGAAGCGCCGCGATGCGTTCGAGTTGGTACTGTGCCAGCGCGCGCAGGGTCGTCGACTTCTCGGGATTGTCGCGTATGGCCCGCAGGCGGCGCTCCACGTCGTTGAGGCCGGTCGGGTCGTCAGCGTCGGATGAGCCGGGCATGACCGAACCCTATCGACGTCGATCGGTCCGGATCGCACACCTGGTGCGAGGCCGAGACGCGTGTCGGCCGGACCTGTACGGCGCCGACCGGGTGCCGGACCGGACGGCGGCCCCTCGACGTCCACCGACGCGGTCGCCGCCGGGTGCCCGGGGGACTTGTCAACCCTCGAGTTCGGCCCGGATCCGCTCGGTGGTGATGGGCAGGTCGCGGACCCGTACCGACAGTGCGTCGGCGACCGCGTTGGCGATGGCCGCCGCCGTCGGACCCTGGGCCGCCTCGCCGGCGCCGACCGAGGGCTCGTCGGGTCGGTCCAGCAGTTCCACGTCCACTTCGGGCACCTCGGTGAAGCGCAGGATCGGATAACTCTCCCAGTCGGTGCTGGTGACCCGCCAACGGTCGAACCGGACCCGTTCCCGCAGCGTCCAGCTGGCCGCCTGGACGGCTCCGCCCTCGATCTGGTTGCGGACACCGTCCGGGTTGACCACCCGACCCACGTCCACGACCACCGCCAACCGTCGGATCCGGACCTCGTGTACGGCCACCACCTCCGCGACCACCGCACAGTACGCGCCCCGGTCCTTGTACCGGGCGAAACCCAGGCCGTATCCGACGCCCTCCTCCGTACCGCGCCGTGCCCAGCGGCCGGAGCGGGCGGCGGCGGTCACCACCGCCCGGGCCCGGGGGTCGGCGAGCTGGGCCAGCCGGTACTCCACCGGGTCCACGCCGGCGGACAGGGCGAGTTCGTCCATGAAGGACTCGATCGCGAAGACGTTGGTGAACGCGCCCAACGAGCGCAGCGACGACGACCGCAGCGGCGTCCGGAGCACCCGGTGGCCGTGTACCCGTACGCCGGGGAAGGTGTAGCCGGGTCGGGCGTTGCGGGTGATCCCGCCGCCTGCCTCCGGAGGTGGGTCGGCCGCCGGAGGTACCGGTCGGGACCGGTCCCGGTGCGCCGCACCGAGCAGGCCCGGGCTGCCGGCGTAACCGGGACGGGCCACGTGTCCCTGGCTCCACACGTCGTAGGACCAGGAGACCACCGTCCCGTCGGCGTCCACGCCGGCCTCGACGTCGGCCACCATCGCCGGACCGAACGGTGCCCAGGACAGCTCGTCCCGTCGGCTCCAGCACACCCGTACCGGTCGGCCCGGCACGGCCCGGGCCAGCAGCACCGCGTCGAAAGCCGCGTCGTCGGCGGCGTTGTGCCCGTAACTCCCGGCGCTCTCCACGTGCTGTACGACGATCCGCTCCGGATCGAGGTCGAGCGCCGCCGCGACGGCGTCCCGGAGCCGGTGGATGCCCTGACTGTGGCTCCAGACCCGGAGCGTCCCCTCCTCCCAGCGGGCCACCCCGCAGCTCGGTGCCACCGACGCGTGCGCCAGGTACGGGCGGCTGTAGCTGGCCCGGAGCCGCCGCACGACGCGGTCGGCCGGTGCGGTCGGCGTCGACTCGGCCGCCACGAACGACTCCACCGGGCTGCTCCGCAGGAAACGGGGCAGGTCGTCCTCGTCCGGCAGGGTCGGCTCCTCGTGCCAGCGCGCGGCGTCGGTCAACCCCCGGGCGGCCCGCTCGGCGCTCGGCTCGTCCTCGGCGACCACACCGAGGAAGTCACCGTCCCGGAGGACGGCGACAACACCCGGCAGTACGCGGACCGCAGCGGTGTCGACGGTGCTCAGGGTCGCCCCCGGTGACGGCGGTCGGACCACCCGGCCGACGAGCTGGTCCGGCAGGACCAGGTCCTGGATGAACCGGGGACGGCCGGTGACCTTGTCGGGCAGGTCCAGGCGGGGGACGCTGGTCCCGACCAGTCGCGCCGCGCCGACCGCCTTCGGCCGGGCCGAACCGTTCGCGTCCCGGTCGAGGCTGACCCGGTCGGCCAGTTCGGCGTAGCTGGTCCACCGGTCCCCGGCCGCGTCGGTGATCACCCCGCCGGCCACCCGGACGGTCTGCGGGTCCAGCGCCAGCGCGCGTACGGCCTCGGCGAGGAACCGGGCCCGGACCTCGGCGCAGACCTGGGCGACGGCGGCACCGGAGTCGGCCACCGACCGGCTGCCCGCGGTCAACCCCTCGTCCGGCCCGTCGGCGGTGTTCGCCGCGGCCACCCGGACCGCGGCGAGGTCGACGTCGAGCTCGTCGGCGGCGATCTGGGCGAGCGCGGTGAGGATGCCCTGCCCGAGTTCGACCTTGCCGATCCGCAGCGTGACGCCGCCGTCCCGGTGGATCTCCACCCAGCGGTCGAGCCGGGGATTGGCGAGCAGCCCGGGTGGCAGCGGTACGGCGGACGGCGGAACCGCCGTCCGGTCGTCCACCGGCTCGGCTCCGGCCTGGTGTCCCGCCGGCTCGGCTCCGGCCTGGTGTCCCGCCGGCTCGGCTCCGGCCTGGTGCGCCGCCGGCCCGGCCGTGTGGTGGGCCCGTTTCGGGTCAGGCATCGGTGTCGCCGTCCGGTCGACCGGTCGGATCGATGTCCCGGCCGGCGCGGACGACGGCCCGGACCATCCGGGGCTGCGCTCCGCAGCGACAGAGGTGCCGGTCGAGCGCGGCGGCCACGGTCGCCTCGTCCGGCTGCGGATGTTCGGCGAGCAGCGCGGCGGCCCGGACCAGGATCCCGGAGAGGCAGTAGCCGCACTGCGCGGCCTGCTCCGTCAGGAACGCCCGCTGGACCGGATGTGGTGTGTCGCCGTCGGCGAGCCCCTCGACGGTGGTCACCGTCCGGTCGGCAGCCGACCGGGCCGGCGTGTCGCAGGCGGACACCGGACGGCCGTCCAGCAGCACGACACACGCCCCGCACTGGCCGAGGCCGCAGCCGAACCGGCTGCCCCGCAGGCCGAGGTCGTCCCGGAGCAGGTGCAGCAGGGTGGCGTCAGGATCAGTGGCGAGCTGGTGCCGCTCGCCGTTGACGGTCAGCGTGATGGTCTGCCTCATCGTCCCGGTTCCCGGCGCCCGCCGTACGCATGATCCACAACTGGTCGGGTCAAGCGTCGCGTACCGTCGTCCCACTCGTCAATCCGGCGCGGTCGGATCCTGACCAGTGGTGTCGCCCGGAGCGGGATGCTCGACTGCGGTGGCGCGGTGGAAGCGTTCGGCCCACTCCCGGATCTGGCTGGCGAGCGCGGGCGGGGAGACGACCTCGAACTCCGCGCCCAGCGCACCGAGCATCATGACCGGCCAGTCCAGGTTGTCGGTGGACATCCGCAGTCGGCACCGGTCCGGATCGACCTCCTCGACGGTGCCCCACCGGTCGAACTCGGTCCGGACCCGGGCCGCCGGGGCGTGCACCAGCACCTCGACCTGGTACGGCCCCGGGATGTTCTCGATGCCGGCCCGGACGAACGCGGCGGCGTCCTCGGCCGGCAGCGCCCGGGGACGGAACCGGGCACCGGTGCCGCGCGGGTCGGCGAGCCGGTCGAGTCGGAAGCTGCGCCAGTCCTGCCGGTCGAGGTCGTAGCCGACCAGGTACCAGCGCCGGCCGAGCGAGACCAGCCGGTGCGGCTCCACGTACCGATCGGTCCGCTCACCGCCCCGGGCGGTGTAGCCGAACCGGAGCCGCTCGGTGTCCCGACAGGTCTGGGCGACGGTGGTGAGGACGGCCGCCTCGACGGTCGGTCCGCCGCCGCCCCAGACCGCCGGTACGGTCACCGCGCGCAGCGCGTCGACCCGGTGTCGCAGTCGCGCCGGCATCACCTGCACCACCTTGGCGAACGCCCGGATCGACGCCTCCGCGATCCCGGCCACCGCGCCCTGGGCGGCGGCCTGCAACCCGACCGCGAGGGCGACCGCCTCCTCGTCGTCGACGACCAGCGGCGGCAGCACGGCGCCCGGGGACAACTGGTAGCCGCCGTCCACGCCACGGTGTGCCTGTACCGGATAGCCCAGCTCCCGGAGTCGGTCGACGTCGCGCCGCAGGGTACGGACCGAGACGCCGAGCCGGTGCGCCAGTTCGCCGCCCGGCCAGTAGCGGTGGGTCTGCAGCAGGGAGAGCAGCTGCAGCGTGCGCGAGCTGGTGTTCGCCATGCCGCCATCTTGCCCGGAATTCCGGTCAGGAAGTGACCGCTGATCTCCCTACCGTGTTGACATGACCTCAGGGACAAACGTTCGGCGCGAGGTGGACGAATGATTCACACTCACGCCTTGACCAGGGATTTTGTGCTGGGACGCGGCCAGACCGTGCACGCCGTGCGGGGCATCGGCCTGCACGTCGATGCGGGTGAGCTGGTTGCCGTACTCGGTCCGAACGGTGCCGGCAAGACGACCACGATGCGGATGCTGACGACGCTGATCACACCGACCTCCGGCACCGCCACGGTCGCCGGACACGACGTGGTACGCGAGCCCGGCCAGGTCCGCCGGCGGATCGGGTACGTCGGCCAGGGCAACGGCGCCGGCCACGCCCAGCGGGTCCGTGACGAGCTGACCACCCAGGGCCGGATCTACGGCCTGGACCGTCGGGACGCGCGTCGTCGGGCCGACGAGCTGCTCGATGCGCTCGACCTCGGCGACCTCGCCACCCGCAAGGTCTCCGACCTCTCCGGCGGCCAGCGGCGTCGGCTGGACGTGGCGATGGGACTCGTGCACCGTCCTCCGCTGCTCTTCCTCGACGAGCCCTCCACCGGGCTGGATCCGCAGAACCGGGCCAACCTGTGGGACCACGTGCTGCGGATGCGCGCGGCCGCCGACATGACGATCGTGCTGACCACGCACTACATGGACGAGGCCGACTCGATGGCGGAGCGGGTCGTCATCGTCGACCACGGCGAGATCATCGCCGACGACTCGGCCGCCGCGTTGAAGGCGAAACTCGCGGGTGACCGGATCGTGCTGACCGTCGAAGGTGCGGACGCCGCCCGGCTCGCCGGGCTTCTCGAACGACTGCCGGGCGCCCGGGACGTGGTGGTCGACGGTGGCCGGGTGGCGGCACACGTCGGGAACGGGCCCGCCGCGCTCCCCGAGCTGCTGCGCGCCGCGGTGGCGGCCGACGTACGGGTCGGCACCGCGTTGCTGCACCAGCCGACCCTGGACGACGTTTTCCTCGCTCTCACCGGCCGCAGCCTCCGCGAGGGGGAGCCCGGCGGTGCCGCGGACCCGCAGGACCGGAAGGTGGCCGCATGACCACGGTTGGCGTCTCCGACCTGTCGCCCGCTCCGGTGTCGGTCCGCCCCGGCCGACTCGGTCCGCTCCGGGACATCGGCATCGTGCTGGTCCGGGAGTTGCGCCCGTTGCTGCACGACCCGTTCTCGGTGATCTTCGGCATGGTGCAGCCGATCGTCTTCCTCGCCCTGTTCGGTCCGCTGCTGGTCGGCTCGCTCGGTGCCCAGGCCGGCGTGGCCCTCGGGCAGGGCGGGGTCTGGCAGTGGTTCGTCCCGGCGATCCTGGTCATGACCGCGCTGTTCGGCACCTCGGCCACCGGGGCCAACCTGCTGTTCGAGTTCCAGACCGGTGCGCACGAAAGAATGTTGGTCACCCCGCTGTCCCGGTCGTCGTTGCTGATCGGGCGGGCGCTCAAGGAGATGGTGCCGCTGGCCGGGCAGGCGCTGATCATCGTTGTGGTGATGCTGCCGTTCGGCTTCCGGCTGTATCCGGTGGGCGCCCTGGTCGGGCTGGCCCTGCTCGCGCTCTTCGGGGTCGGGCTCGGTGCGCTCAGTTACGCGTTGGCGATCGCGGTACGCAAGCAGGACTGGATGTTCTGGGGCGTCCAGCAGACCCTGATCTTCCCGCTCATGCTGCTGTCCGGGATGTTGCTGCCGCTGGAGACCGGTCCCGACTGGATGCGGACGGCGGCCCGGTTCAATCCGCTCGCGTACCTGGTCGACGCGGAGCGCGCACTCTTCGCCGGCCAGCTCGGGTCCACGACCGTCCTGTGGGGATGGGTCGCGGCCCTGGTCACCGCCGTGCTCGGACTGACGGTCGGGGTACGGACGATGGCCCGTAGCGCGGGCTGACCGGCTTCGGAGCCGGTCAGCCCCGCAGGCTATCTTCCTAGGATGCCGTAGCCGGGGTGGGACGCACCACTGCGGTCCACCCCGGCACCTCGTCGAACCGACTGTGGCCAGGCGGCCCCGGGCCAACACCACCGACGGGCGGCTCGACGGCAGACGGGCACCGCCGGATCCTGCGGTACCCGGGTTGTCTCAGGACCGGCGCAAGTGGACGATCAGCTCTGCCGCCGGTGCGTGCCCTGGTGGTGGTACCGGTTCGCCGGTACGCGCGGTGTGGCCCCGAAAATGTCGTCCGCGCGTTCTATGTTCTCCCGGCATCGGACGGGAGGACGAGATCGTGGACGCGGTCAGACTCGGGTGGGAACGGCGGAGCGCGGTGCGGGTGTTGCCGCCCGTGCAGCCCCGCAAACTGGCGAAGGTGCCGTTCGTCGAACTGGCGGAGGGACGGCTGCAGGGCGTCGTGTCGAGCGGGTCGGACGTCGAGCGGGTGTACGTCTCGTCGATCTCCGCCGGATCACACGCCTACAACTGCAGCACCAACAACAACCGGCCCTGCGGCGGGCTGCGCGGTACGCCCTGCAAGCACCTGCACGCGCTGGCCGACGAGGCCGTGCTGCAGTACGGCCTCGACCGGGTGACCCGCTACCTGCGGGTCGACCCGGGGACCGGGGTGTCGTCCGGGGCCGAGCTGGTGGCCCGGCTGCGGGGCAGTCACGAGTCGGTGCCGGCGGCGGTGGTGTTCAGCCGTTTCCTGCGGCACCTGGCCTACCTGGAGCTGCCGGAGAGCACCGAGCCCATCCCCGAGCTGCACTGGTTTCCGGCGACGGGAGCGGCCCGCTGATGCACGCGACACACCTTGCCGCGCTGCTCGACGGTGTCGAGCCCGGTGTTCCGGAAACCCTCGACCTGGTGGCCGGGTTCGACGACGCGCTTGTGCCCGGCTTCGCCCGGCTGACCGGGGAGCAGCGGACGGCCCTGTCCGCGCTGGCCGGCGCGGTGGCGTCGACCCCGCTCGCCGACCGGGTCCGGGAGGCGGTGGAGAAGGTCAACGCCGGTTCGATCGCCGACGAGCACCTGACCGGACTGGCCGGCGCCCGGACGGCCCTGCTCGGCGCGGTCCACGATGCGCTGTCGAGCCGGTTGGACAGTGCACTCGGCCGGTCGCGGGACGGTTGGGCACCGGCTGCGGGCGCCCCGGACGGATCGGTGCCGGGGCCGGTGCCGGACAACCTGCTCGCCGGTTCCCGGGCCTGGCTGCGGGAGCTGGCCATCGCGGGGTGGCACGGGGTGGACCACGACGTTGTCGCCTTGGCGGCCCGGACCGTCGAGACGTTGCTGAAGGCGCCGGGCCTACGCCGGCTCGCGGTGCTGCTCGACGGGCTGGCGGCCGAGCTGGGGGCCTCGTGCCCGGTGGGGACGACGGGCCGGGTGCCGGTGCGGCGCTGGGCGGACCTCTGGTCGCGCGCCCTGCTGCTCACCCACGCCGCCGGCCGCCCCGACGGCGGGCCCGCCGTCGCCGTGTCGGGTCGTCTCCTGGTTCTCGGCGTGGACGTGCACGAACACGGTACGGCGGTGCAGATGCAGGTCCACGGTGTGTTCGAACCGGTCGGCGCGGACCCGCCGCGACTGGTCCGGACGAGTGTGTCCGCCGCGAAGGTGGACACGATCGTCGGGCCGGCGGTGTGGCGGTTGCTGCTGCGGAGCTGCCCCGTGCTGCTCGGCGCGCTCGCCGAGCGTCGTGTTCTGGAGGTCACGGACCTGCCGCTGCTGCCCGGCGGTGATCTGGTCTGGCGGGACGAGCAGGCCCGTCCGGGCGAACCCGTCGATCCGTTCGCGACGGCGCGACTGCGGCTCGCCGAGGCGCTGGCCCCGCCGGTGCCGCCGCTGGAGCGGCATCCGGTCCGGATCGCCGAACCCGTGCTGCTGGAGGGTTATCAGATCAGCGTGCGGGACGACGGTGAACTGGTCCTCGACCTGGGCGGCGCCGGGCTGCCGCTCGATGTCGCCCGGCTGCCGACCTGTGGTCCGCTCACCCCGGAGCTGGTGCGCGCCTCGTCCGCCTGCCTCGGACTGGTCCGCTGGGAGGACGGCCGCTGGTTGCTGCAACCGTTCGCGGTGCAGGTCAGTGGCAAGCGGGGGATCACGCAGGCGCACACTGGGGACTGGGCGCTCGGCCCCACGGACCCGAAGGTGGCCAAGGCCGAGGCCAGGGCCGGTGACGCCGTCGCCGTGCTGCGTGAGCGGGCCGGCAGGTTGCTGCGGCGATGAGCGAGCGGAACGATCAGACCGGCGCCGGGACCGCCGGGGACCACAGCGGCCGGCGCGCGACCGGCGGCGGCGGCGACGTTACGCGTCGGAACGGCTCCGACGGTGTGGCCGGGCAGGGCGGCGACGCCAACCGCCGGCAGGTGCTCTACTGGCGGCTGCTCGCCCGCCTCTTCGACCCGGACGAGCAGCCGAGGTTGGAGTCCGCGAGCGTGGCGATCGTCGACGACCTGGGTCTACCGGCGGCGCTGCTCGACCCGACCGTGTCGGCGGACACCGTCGTGCAGCGTTTTCCCGAGCTCGCCGACGAGTTTCGAGGGCTGATGGTGACGTCGGCCGGCGACGAGAGCTCGGCGCCGCCGGCCGAGGTCGCGGCGGTGGAGCGGGTCGGCAGCACGGAGGTCCGTCGAGCCGCCCTGGTGTCAAAACTGCTGCTGAACGTCTTCGCGACCGGCTCGGGCAACGTCACCGCCACCCAGTTGGCCCGCTGGCAGGCCGACGCCGGCTGGTTCGAGCAGGCGCTCGGCATGGAGCCGGGGGAGCTGCGGGGCCGCCCCGCCGCGAGTGAGCTGGGTGGTGTGCTGGCCGGGCTGGAGGGTGACCTCGTCGGGCGGATGCGGCTGCGCGAGGTGCTCGCCGATCCGGCGCTGGCCCGGCAGCTGACGCCGAGCATGTCGCTGATCGAGCAGTTGCTGCGGGACAAGGCCAACCTGTCGGGGGTGGCGTTGGCCAACGCCAAGGCGCTGATCCGGCGGTTCGTCGACGAGGTGGCCGAGGTGCTGCGTACCCAGGTCGAGAAGACGAGTGTCGGCGCGCTCGACCGTTCGGTGCCGCCGAAGCGGGTGTTCCGCAATCTCGACCTCGACCGCACCATCTGGAAGAACCTGACCAACTGGAGCCCGGAGGACCAGCGGCTCTACGTGGACCGGCTCTACTACCGGCACACCGCCCGGCGTACCACACCGGCCCGGTTGATCGTGGTGGTCGACCAGTCGGGGTCGATGGTCGACGCGATGGTGAACTGCACCATCCTCGCCTCGATCTTCGCCGGCCTGCCGAAGGTCGACGTGCACCTGGTCGCGTACGACACCCGGGCGCTGGACCTGACCCCATGGGTGCACGACCCGTTCGAGGTGCTGCTGCGTACCCGGTTGGGTGGCGGGACGGACGGCACGGCGGCGCTGAACCTGGTCCGGCCGAAGGTCGCGGAGCCGAAGAACACGGTCATCGTCTGGATCTCGGACTACTACGAGTCGAACCCGCAGGGTGTCTTCGACGGCCTGGAGGCCGCGCACCGTTCCGGGGTCCGGGTCATTCCGGTCGGCTCGGTGAGCAGCGGCGGCCAGCAGAGTGTGAACCCGTGGTTCCGGCAGCGGTTCAAGGACCTGGGTACGCCGGTGATCTCCGGCCACATCCGCAAACTCGTCTTCGAACTCAAGAGTTTCCTCAGCTAGGAGAGCCTTCTGATGACCAACGACATGCTGCGTGCCCCCGCCGAGGTGAAGTACGCCGAGGAACTCGACTGGCTGGAGTCGGTCGACGACGGGCCGAAGCCGTTCTCCTGGCGGCTGAGTCCGCGGATGGTGCGGTTGTTCGTGCTCGGCTCCGAACGGGCCGACGGGCTCGACCGGCAGATCTCCCAGAAGTGGTTCGGTGACCGCAGCTTCGTCGAGCGCAGCATCGTGACCCTCGCGTCAGACCGTGGGCTGCTGCTGATCGGCGACCCGGGCACCGGCAAGAGCTGGCTCGCCGAGCTGCTCGCCGCCGCGATCTGCCGTAACTCGACGCTGGTGGTCCAGGGCACCGCCGGCACCACCGAGGACCACATCAAGTACTCCTGGAACGTCTCGATGGTCATCGCCCGGGGCCAGTCCCGGGAGTCGATGATCCCGTCGCCGATCATGACGGCGATGGAACGGGGCGTGATCGGCCGGTTCGAGGAGCTGACCCGCTCGACCAGCGACGTGCAGGACGCGCTGATCTCGATCCTCTCCGAGAAGTACGTCTCCATTCCGGAACTCGACGACGACAACATCGTCTTCGCCCAGCCCGGTTTCTCGATCATCGCGACCGCCAACAGCCGGGACCGGGGCGTGAACGACCTCTCCTCGGCGCTGAAGCGGCGCTTCAACTTCGTCCGGATCCCGGTGGTGACGAACAGGCGCAGCGAGGCGGAGATCGTCCGGTTCCGGACCACGGAACTGCTCCGCCGGCACCGGATCGAACTGGACGTCCCACCCACGCTGTTGGACATCCTGTTGCAGAGTTTCGCCGACCTGCGGGCGGCGGCCGCCTCGGCGGGCAGCGACGACGAGAAGTTGGAGTCGGCGCTCTCCACCGCCGAACAGATCGGCGTGCTGGAGGACGCGATTCTGCACAGTCACTTCTTCGGCGACCGGACGCTGCGGGCGGCGACGCTGGCCGGTTCGCTGGTCGGTTCGCTCGCCCGGCGCACTCCGGAGGACCTGGCGATCCTGAACAAGTACTGGCACGGTGTGGTGGAACCACGCAGCAAGTCCGACGGTGGCCCGTGGCCGGAGTTCCTCGAGGGTGGCCGGCAGGCGATCGCGACCCTGTCATGAGCGACACCGCGATGACGGGCACCACGACCGGCGGCGGGGTGTCGACCGACGGTGTCGCCACGGACGTGTCGACAGGTGTCCCGGCGACCGACGGCGGTGCCACCCGCGACCTCGGCCCGGGCCGGTTGACCTTCACGCCGCTGCGTGACCAGTTGCGGGACGCCGCCGCCGCGTTCTCCGACGGGCCGGGGACGTTCGCCGACATCCTCACCGGCATGGTCGACGACGTCGACCGGGCGCTCGGTGAGGAACTGGAGGTCTTCCCGGTGTGCCACCACTCGCCGGCCTCGGCGCTGGCGATGGCGCGGCGGCTGCGGGAGAAGCAACCCGAGGTGATCTATCTCGAGTTGTGTGAGGACCTCCGACCGCTGTTGGACGAGTTGCGCAACTGCCGGCTTCCGGTCGCGTTGCAGGCGTTCGCCTCCGAACTCGAGGGCTTTCCGCCGGCCTGGGGCCCGCTCAGCGTCGTCGCGCCGATCACCGAGGCGTCGGCCGAGTACCAGGCGATCGCGTACGCGCTGGACACCCCGGGCGTCGAGATCGTCCTGGTCGACCGGTCGGCGGACCACGTCTTCCAGTGGCAGCCCGCCGAGCCGGGCGCCCCGTCCGGTGACGGCACCGGGTCCGGCGAGCCCGACGAGGACGCCGACCCGCCGGGCGAGACGGCGGCGTTGCACGGGGAGGCGGTCGGCATCGGTATCGGCGACCTGCGGCCGCGCTTCGCCGAACTGCGGTCGTACCTGCTGCACCACGGCAAGGTGCGGCACTGGTCGGAGTGGTGGGATCAGTACGTCGAGCAGCCGCTGGCCGGTGCCGACTACGACACCTACCGGCAGGTGATGGTCATGGTCGGCAGCCTGTTCCGGCGGCTGCGACCCGACGGCGACGACACCGACCGGGACGCCGATCGCGAGCGGTACATGTGGACCCGGGTGCGTCAGCACCTCGCCGCCTCCGGGATCGACCGGTCGCGCTGTCTCTACGTCTGCGGCGCCTTCCACGCTGCCAGCCCGGTGGCCGAGTTCGGGTCGGCGCCGGGCACCCCGGACTGGGAGATCAGCCCGAGGACGGAGACCCGCTGGCGGTACGGGCTGATCCCGTCCAGCCACTCGGCGATCGAGGCGCAGTTCGGCCTCGCCTCCGGTGCGGTGTCGATCGCCCAGGCGACGTGGGCCAAGGCGGTGACCCGGGGCGGTGTCACGCCGTACCGGTTGGTGGGGCAGCAGGCGGGCCGGAAGCGGACGAAACCCAGGGTCGCCCCGCGACCGGTGTCGGCGGCGCCGGCGCCGCCGGTGGCTGACCGGCTGACCGGGTTCCTGTCGCGGCCACCGGTCCTGGACGGTCTGGACGAGGCGGAACTGCTCGGCTGGTGTGTCGAGATCGTGCGGCTGGCCCGCCGCAACGGCTACCTGGCCAGCACGGCCGACGCGATCGCCGTCTTCGAGACCTCGATCCTGCTGGCCGGCATGCGGGGGCGGGCCCGGCCCACGCCGTACGACTTCGCCGACGCCGCGGTCACCTGTATCGAGAAGGACGTGGTGCCGGGGCGGCGGGACGTACGCCGGCTCTGCGAGATCCTGCTGGGCGGCGACCGGATCGGTCAGGTCGGCTACGACGCCCTTCCGCCGTTGGCCCGGGACGTCTTCGACCGGCTCGCGCCGCTCGGTGTCGCCCTGGACAAGCGCACCGTGCAGCGGACGCTGCTCGACCTGACCGCGCAGCCCGAACTGGTGCCCTGCTCGGATTTGTTGTGGGTGCTGCGTCGGCTGCTGCCGCCCGGGGTCGTGCGGCCCATCATGGGTGAGCGGCGGCTCGGCGAACGGTCGATCCAGGAGAGCTGGGATCTGGCGCTCGGCCGGGACCAACGCGCGATCATCGAGCTGGGGTACGAGGGAGTCACCGTCGAGCAGGTGCTGGAACAGCGGCTGCGTCGTGCGGTGTGGGCGCCGGACGCCACGGCGGCGGTCGCGCTGGCTGCGGTCGAGGACGCGATCCTGTTCCTCGGCGGGCGTCGGCTGGTCGACGAACTCGGTACCCGGGCGGTGGAGCTGCTGGCCGCCGAACGTACCGTCGACGACGCTCCGGAGGTGCTCCGCCGGATCCGGCGGCTGCTCGCGTACCACCGGGCCAGCGGGGCGGAGTTGCCGGCCTGGTGTGAGACGTTCGTGACCGCCGGGTACGCGCACTACTGCACGCTGCTGCCGACCGCGTTCGTGGCGGAGGAGAGCGGGGTCCGGCAGGTGGCGGCGATGCTCGGGTTCCTGTTCACGATGGAGAGTCTGGCGTTGGCGCTCGGCTGCGACCGGGCGCAGCTGGAGCTGGCGGTACGACAGTCCCATCCCGAAACGCCGGCCAAGGTGGCACTGCTCTGGGCAGCCCGGTTCCAGCTCGGGCTGCTGTCGCGTGCCGAACTGCGGTCCAGGTGCGCCGAGCTGCTCGCCAACCCGCTGGTCGTCCCGGCGTTCCCGCAGTACCTGAGTGGATTCGTGCAGGCGCTGGAACCGGTGCCGACGCTGGCCACCTTCGTGGTCGAGACGATCTCCGACGCCTTCGCCCGGCTGCCTGATCCGGTGCTGCTGCCCTGGCTGCCGACTCTGATCACGACGTTGCGCAGGGACGCCCCGGACCTGGTGCCGGTGTTGGTACGCGAGGCGGGCCGGACGTTCCCGGGCACCCTTGCCGCTCTCGACACCTGGTCACCGCCCTGGGCGTCGGGCGCGGCGGACCCGGGGCCCGGGACGATCGGAGTGGCGGAGACGGTACCGCCGCCGGTTGCGCCCCTCCGCACACTGCTGGCCGATCATCCGGTGACCTGCGACGCCGTCGCGTCCCTGCTCGGCTGCGCGGATGCCGGCTGGCGTGTGGTCGGGCCGTCGGACGGCGACCCGGCGCGGGTCGACGGGGTGTCGAGTGCCGCCGGGGGTTCCGGGGCGGTGGACGACGGTGCCGGTGCCGCGCTGGCCGGCGCGTTGCTCCGGCGGCATCCCGACACCACGGAGGCGGTGGCGGTGCTGGTCAGCCGATAGGTCAGGGAGTGGAGACGGGACACCCGGCGGAATCCGGAGGGGGGAGCGCGCCGAGGCAGTGCCTCCGGCGGCGAACGGGGATCGCCGTCGCCGCCGGAGGGCACTGCCGCAGACCACCGGGAACCGGCTCAACCTGGGCCGATCCCCGGTCGACCGGGGCAACCCGGTCAACACCGGCCGGCCATGTATGTCGATCTCGACAAGCGAACGATCCGCATGACATCGTCGTGACTCACCACCATCCGGGGAGGAGAAGGATGGCTCCGCTCAGCTCCCTCACTCGACGCTGTCCGGGGAGGGTCCGCCGACCCGGCCTCAGCGCGTTGGTGCGAGTGTCCACATCGGAGTCGCGGCCCAATGTGGTCCGTCGTGGCCGGGGCCCCCGTACCGTCGCCGCCTCGGCTGTTCTCGCGCTGACCACGTTGCTCAGCTTCGGTGTCGCCGTACCGGCTGCGGCCGGCGCCGGTGGCGGATCCGGCCAGCGACTCGGGATCGAGGTGCTGTCCAGCCGGGCGGACCAGGTCAGTGGTGGTGACGCGTTGATCCGGGTCTCGGTCGGCGGCCGGATCGACCCGGGCTCGGTCCGGGTCACCCGCAACGGTGCCGACGTCACCGGATCACTCCGGGCCGACGGGCGCGAGCTGCGGGGTGTGGTCGACGGGCTGCGGGACGGCTCGAACGTACTGCGGGCGACCGCGCGGGGTACCGGTGCCGGCACGCTTGTCATCCGCAACCATCCCGACTCCGGCCCGATCTTCTCCGGCCCGCGGCAGTACCCGTTCCTGTGCCGGACCGAGCAGAACGGCCTCGGCCAGCCCGTCGTGGACAACCAGGACGGCCAGGGCATGCGGGTGCGCGGCCCGGACGGCGGCGTGGTCGGCTGGAGCCGCGACTGCGCCGGGCGTACCGTCGTCGACCGGCTCTACCGGGCCACGGACGGCAGCTTCAAGCCGATGCCCTCCGACGGCTCCCGACCCGTCGACCTCACCACCACCACGACCCTGGACGGCCGGACCGTCGACTACGTGGTACGCCGGGAGCGGGGCACCATCAACCGGTTCGTCTATGCGATCACCCTCCTCGAGGAGGGCTGGAACCGTCGGGTGATCTACCGCTTCGACGGTGGGGTGGCGATCGGTCACGACCAGGGCCGGCTGCCCGGCGGTCACCTCTACCACGACGGTCTCGCCCGGGGCTACGCCGTCCTCTACTCCACCGGCACCCGCACCGCGACGCACTACAACCTCGTGCTCGGCGGCGAAACCGCGCTGATGCTCAAGGAGCACTTCGTCGAGGAGTACGGTGTCCCGCTCTACACCGTCGGGGTGGGTGGCTCCGGCGGCGGCATCCAGCAGTACATCTACGGGCAGAACCACGGCACCCGGGTCATCGACGCGGCGATCCCGCAGTACTCGTACCCGGACATGGCGACCCAGACCACCCATGTCGGCGACTGTGAGCTGCTCGAGTACTACATGGATGTCACCGACGCGGCCAACCCCAAGTGGCGGGACTGGGAGAACCGGACCTGGCTGATCGGTATGAACGCCAGCGCGACGGTGCCGAACCCGTACCGGGGTGGGGCGCCGGGTTCCACCGAGTGTGTCGAGGGCTGGCGTGGTCTCACCCCGCTGGCGCTCAATCCGCGATGGTTCCCCGGGGACCCGCTCTGGGAACAGATGGATCCGCCCGGCGTCACGGAGACGGTGCAGTGGACCCACTGGGCCGACCTGGTGAACATCTACGGCACGGACGCCTCCGGTTACGCCCGCTCGACCTGGGACAACGTCGGTGTCCAGTACGGCCTGTCGGCGCTGACCTCCGGGAAGATCACCCCGGCCGAGTTCCTCGACCTGAACGCCCGGGTCGGTTCGTGGCGACCCCAGTCGGAGATGGTGCCGGAGGGCTGTCCGTTCGTGTCGACGGCGTGTGCCGACCCGGCCCAGTTCGACCCGTGGTCGTCCCGGAACATGCGGCTCTCCTCCGACGGCGGGTCGACCCCGGCTCCGCGTACGACCGGGGACCGGCGGGCGATGCGGGCCGCGTACGACTCGGGGATCGTCTTCACCGGCGACATCGACCTTCCGATCATCGACTGGCGGCACTATCTCGAGGAACAACTCGACATGCACAACGCACACCAGTCGTTCGCGTCCCGGCAACGGATGCGTGACCATGACGGCCGGGCCGGCAACCAGGTCATCTGGTTCACCGACGCGCGTCCGGCGGAGGCGTCCGACCAGACGCCGGAGGCGTTGGCGGTGATCGACGAGTGGATGTCGAACCTGCGTAGCCAGCCGTGGCGGGGAGTGGTCGGCAACCGGCCGGCGCTCGCCGTGGACCGCTGCTTCCGTACCGACGGGGTGGAGATCGCGCGTGGCGACCACGTCTGGGACGGCGTCCTCGACAACCGTCCCGCCGGTCCCTGTACCCGGTACTTCCCCCTCTACGGCACGTCCCGGACGGTCGCCGGGGGACCGCTCGCCGGTGGTGTCTACGCCTGCGACCGGCAGCCGGTGCGGACGGCGATCGCCCGTGGTGTCTACGGCTCGTGGCGGCCCTCCGAGACGGAACGGCGCCGTCTGGAGCAGATCTTCCCGACCGGAGTCTGCGACTACCGCTGACCGACCAGACCGCTGAACGGGTGACGGTCCGACCGGCCCGCCGCTCCGAGAACGCACCCGCGGCCCGACCGGGCCCGCTGACGCACCGACGGACCCGACGACCGCCCGACCGAACCGCCGACCCGATCACCGGGGGCGGCCGACGCTCCGGAAAGGGAGCTTCGTGATGCTGAGCCGACGGACCATCCGGGACGACCAGCCCTCCCGACCGGAGGCCACTCGCGACGCCTCACCGGCCGACAATGACGCTCCGCCGTCGCTGCCACCGGTCGCCTGGCGACCGGTGGGTGCGGTGGCCGCCGTGGTCGCCACGCTGCTGCTGGTGACCAACGGCGGCTACGGCTACCACCGGGACGAGCTCTACTTCCTGATGCTCCGGCCGGCCTGGGGCTACCGGGACCAACCGCCGCTGACCCCGGCGCTCGCCCGGCTCGCCGACGCGGTCTCCGGCGGCTCGCTCTGGGGGCTGCGGGTGCCGGCGACGCTCTGCGTGGTGGGTGTGGTGCTGCTCGTCGCGTTGCTCACCCGCGAACTGGGTGGCCGGGCAACGGCGCAGACCCTGGCCGCGTTCGGCGTCGGCACCGGCGCGGCCACGCTGATCTTCGGTCACGTCCTGCTCACCGCCACGGTCGACCTGGTGGTGTGGCTCGCGCTGCTGCTCTGCGTCACCCGGGCACTGCTGCGCGACCAGCCACGTTGGTGGCTGCTCGCCGGGGCGGTGCTCGGCGTCGGCCTCTACAACAAACTGCTCGTGGTACTCCTCCTCGCCGGCCTCGGGATCGGGCTGCTCACGGTCGGGCCGCGTCGGGTGCTGCGTGACCGCCACCTCTGGGCCGGGGTGGGCATCGCCCTGCTCATCGGCGTGCCCAACCTGGTCTACCAGCTTGGGCACGAAATGCCCCAGGCCGAGATGGCCGGCGCGATCGCCGACGACCGGGGCGCCGAGTCGCGGACCACTTTCGTGCCGTTCCAGATCATCCTCATCGGTCCACCGCTGGCCGCCGTCTGGATCGCCGGTCTGATCGGGCTGCTGCGCCGTCCCCGGTGGCGTCCGGTACGGGCGCTCGCGGTCGCCTACCTGGCGCTCTGCGGGATCGTCCTGGTCACCGGCGGTCAGCCGTACTACAGCTACGGGCTGCTGGTGGTGCTCTTCGCGGCCGGATGTGTGGTCACCGTCGAGTGGTGCGGACGGGGCCGGGGCCGGACGCGGACCGGGCTGGTCGCCACGGCGGCCGTACTCAACGCGGCGGTGAGCGCGTTGATCGCACTGCCGCTGCTGCCGGTCGGCACGCTGGGCGGCACCCCGATCCCGGGAATCAACGTCACCGCCGCGGACTCCGTCGGCTGGCCCCGCTACGTCGACCAGGTGGTCCAGGCGTACGACGGACTCACCGCCGCCGAGCGGACCCGGACGGTGGTGCTGACCGCCAACTACGGCGAGGCGGGCGCACTCACCCGGTTCGGTGCCGACCGGCTGCCGCCGATCTACAGCGGCCACAACGAGCTCGGCTTCTACGGGCCGCCGCCGGAGTCGGCGACGGTGCTGCTCGGCGTGGGGGTGGGCGAGGCAGCCGAACTCGACCGCTTCTTCGGCGGCTGCACCCTGGTCGGCCGGCTCGACAACGAAGTCGACGTCGACAACGAGGAGCAGGAGACGCCGATCGTGGTCTGTCGGGAGCGGAGCCGACCGTGGGCCGAACTCTGGCCCCGGATCCGGCACTTCGACTGAGCGGGTGCCGTCAGCTCGGCCCGGTGTGGAGGGCCCACCGACCGGTCCACCGCGGCGGTCGGCGGAGTGAGGTCCGTCCGCACGGATGGCCGATGCCCGACGCCCGCAGCGTGCCGGCGGCGATGAGGCGGGCGTGCAAGCATAAGGTCGTGACCGAGGAGAGCCGGCCGGTCGGCGCTCGCATCGCCGATGCGGTCGACCTGCTTCGTGGTAGCGGAGTCACTGTCGAAACGTCCGCCCAGGCCGCCGCGACGATCTACACCGTGAAGCGCCCGGCGTACCACTTGGAGATCGTTGTCGATTCGGTGAGGTTCCTTGGACTGTCCTTCGACCTTCTGGGGTGCGACGGCTCCGTCATCGTTGGTTATGAGGTGGACACCGACCTCTACAGGATTTCGTTGCCGCGGCACCGGTGGTTTGCGACCGAGGTCGAGACAGACATCGTTGCCCTCGTGGAGGCGTTGATTCAGGGCAAGGTGTTGGTCGACACCGGTCCACCGCGAGCATCGATGGTGGTACCGACCGGCGACGGCCTCATGCTGGTCCAGCGCCGACGATTCCTCACCACGAGCAATCCATATGGTGGCGACGCATGTTCCGCCTTGGCCGCCGGATTCCGGCCGTTACCACCATGAGGTCCAACGGTCGGCCCACGCGATTTCAGGACGAGGAGGGCCGACGAGCGCGGGACGGACAGGTCGCGGATTGCCGAACGGGGCACATGATCGGCCCGACGCTCTGATTTGATACCGCAGTGACCCGTGCGGACGATCACACGCTGACGCGGACCTGTGCGGACCTCGTCGGAGCGGGACCAGCGGGATACGGAGAACCGGGTGTCGGCGTCCGCCGTCCGGCCGGTTGTCCGTCCGGGCGACGACGGTGGGGAGTAGCGGTGGGAAGACGATCACTACTGGGCACGGCTGCGCTGCTGGTGCTGCTGCCGCTGGCCGGTTGCCAGGAAGCGGCGCCGACACCCGAACCACCGGGCCTCGCCGCCCGCGGTACGACGATGACCACGGTGAAACCGACCCGCCAGGATCTCGACAACCGGCTGAGCCTGGCCGGCACCGTGACGATGAACCCGGTGTTCGGCGTGGCGGCTCCGGTCAGCGGTCAGATTCGGTATTTCGACGTCGATCCGCCGCAGAGCACCTCGACCAGGCCGACGAGGGTGGCGAACATCTGGAAGTCGGGGCAGGCACACCGGGTCGACGTGCCGTCCGGCGCGGTCTTCGCCGGCCGGCTGGTGGACGACCGGTCCACGGTGACCGCCGGGATGCCGGTGGTCTCGGCGAAACGGATCGGATACGGGCTCGTCGCCGACATCGACGGCGCACAGGCGTACCAGATCTCGGATGCCGTCGCGACGGTGCAGGCCCAGATCACGAACGGCCCGGGGCCGTTCGCCTGCAAGGTCCTCGGCACCATCGCGGCGCTGCCCGCCGGCACCCTCCCGGAACCACCGGTTGTCGAGCCCCCGGCGGCCGACCCGTCCGCGCCGCCGGTGGTCGTGCCGCCGCTCGATCCGAGGGAGCGGGTGGAGCCGTCGGAGCCGACCGGCATGCGCCTGGTCTGCACCGCCCCCGCCAAGGTGAAGCTGATCAACGGGGCCAGCGCCACCCTCCAGGTGGTGACCGCGCGGGCCAGCGACGCGCTGGTACTTCCGGTCGAGGCGGTGGCCGGGGGGCAGGGCAGCGGGAAGGTGGACGTGGTCGGGCCGGACGGCACCCGGGAGACCCGGGACGTCGTGCTGGGACTCAGTGACGGCAAGGTCGTGCAGATCAAGTCGGGGCTCACCGGCGACGAGAACGTCGCGGTGCCGGGCCCCGACCTGCCGGCGGCGCCGCCCGGCGAGCCGGGTGGCCCCGGCGACCCGAAGGGTGGGAAATGACGGCGCTGCTGGAACTCACCGGCATCACGAAGACGCTCCGGGGCCAGCGGGCTCCCCGCACCATCCTCGACGGTGTGGACCTGACGGTCGACCCGGGCGAGAGCCTCGCCATCCTCGGCCGCTCCGGCTCGGGCAAGAGCACCCTGCTGAGCCTGATCGGTCTCTTCGACCGGCCGGACAGTGGGCGCTACCTGTTGGGCGGTCGGGACATCAGCCGAATCCCCGAGCGCCGCGCGGCAGCCCTGCGCAGCGCCGAATTCGGTTTCGTCTTTCAACGGTTCTTCCTGCTCAAGCACCTCACCGCAGCGCAGAACGTCGCGATGGCACTGGTCAACGGGCAGGGCTGGCTGCCCCGGCGCAAACGGCGGGCCCGGACGATGGCGGCCCTCGACCAGGTCGGCATCGCGCACCTCGCCAGACACCGGCCGGCCCGACTCTCCGGCGGTGAGCAGCAGCGGGTGGCGGTCGCCCGCGCCCTGGTACGGGAACCTCGGCTGCTGCTGGCCGATGAGCCGACCGGCGCGCTGGACACCGAGACCGGCAACCTGGTGATCGAGGTGATGCGGGCGGCCACCGACCGGGGCTGTGGTCTCATCCTGGTCACCCACGACCAGGACCACGCGGACAAGATGCAACGGGTGTTGCGGCTGCAGGACGGGGTGCTCGCCCCGGCGACCGAGGCGGCGGGGTGATCCGACTCTCCGGGCGCTTCCGGTCGGCGCTGATCATCGGGATCCAGGGCATCCGGGCCCGCAAGATGCGCACCTTCCTGTCCATGGTGAGCCTGTTCCTGGGCGTACTGGCGGTGGTGGTCGTCCAGGCCGGTGCCGAGACCCTCGAACGGGCCCGGCTGGCCAACCTGGAACTACAGGTCGGCAAGGACGGGACCAGGGAGGCGTACCTGCCGGGCAACGGGGACACCCTGCCGATCGTGCACGACACGCTGACCGGCCGACCGGACGCGGTGGCTGTCGCCACCTACCAGGCGATCGTCGGCGAGCCGGGCGTCATGCCGATCAACCCCGGCGGGTCACCCTTCGACCAGCCCGGTGGCGGCTCGTACCCGGGGATGGGCGCACCGGTGTACTGCGACCCGTACGGCAACTGCCGGGTGGCCGAGTCTGCCGGTGGTGACACCCCCGAAGCACCCGTGCCCGGCCAGGCGATCGAGTTGACCCTGAACACGCTGACCGGCGACATCCGTCAGTTCAAACCGTTCCGGTTGATCTCCGGGGAATGGTTGGACTTCTCCTCTGTGCCCTCGCTCGCCCCCGGGCTGGTGCTCAACCGGGAGGCGGCCAAGGGGTTCGCCCGACACGAGGTACCCGCCGAACTCCGGCTCACCGGTGCGGCCACCAACCCGACACCACGCGTCGTCGGGGTGATTGACGACGGCAACTCTCAGCCGGTGGCGTACACCAGGGCCGACGAGGTGGCGAACTGGATGCCGAGCCCGGCGGGCGACCCGGCCTACGGGCCCGGGCTCCAGGTGCTGCTGGCACCGAGCGCGGGTGACCTGGAACGGCTGCTGCAGTTGCGGCTGGCGGCGCGTGGTACGCCGGCTGACCAGGTCCAGTTCCACACCATCCAGGCCCGCCAGGACATCGCCGGCGAGCTGGCTCTGATCCGCTGGGTCTTCCTCGGCATGGCGGCGCTGGTCCTGCTGATCGGGGTGGCCGGCATCCTCAACGTCGGGCTCGCCACCGTCGGTGAACGGGTCGAGGAGTTCGCACTGCGTCGCGCGGTCGGCACGTCACGGCTCCTGCTGGCCGGCATCGTCCTCGCCGAGACGCTGCTGACCGGTCTCCTGACCGCGGCGGCGGCCATCGGGGTGTCGGCGCTCGCCCTGAGCACGGCCGGTGCGGTGCTCGGCGACCGGGTGGGCGCGTTGCAGGATGTCGTGTTTCCGTGGCAGGCCGGGGTGGCCGGCGTCATCGCGGGTCTGGTCGCCGGACTGCTCGGTGGACTGATCCCGGCCATCCGGGCCGCCCGGATCCCCATCGCGGCCGTGATGCGCGCCTGAGCCGGGGTCGCCGGACCGTCCCGGATCGGTGCGGGCTGGCCGGTCACCACCCTGATCCGGCGGGTGACCGCTCTCGTCCCCTCCGGGTGCCTCCGGATCCCCAGTACCGGTTCGTGCCTGGCGTCCGTCATGTCCTGGCCACGGTCGGTCGCTGCGGCGGTGCTGTCCCTGTCATCGGCGCCTTTTCGAGCTTCGGCCGGTGGCCGGTGGCCGGTGGCGTTCCTGGCTGTCCTGGCCACGGTGGGTCGCTGCGGCGGTGCTGTCCCTGCCATCGGCGCCTTCTCGAGCTTTGGCCGATCGTCGGCCGGTGGCCGGCATGTCCGCCGAGTGGTGGGGAAACGGATACCGACCGGACGGATCACGAACGGACGTCCGATGACCCGGGCCGCCGGTGGCGCGGCGCGGACGACTCGGCACGGAGGTGGGGCGATGGGGGCGAGCGGACGTCCGACGGACGACGACGGGACCGGAGTCGGTCAGGAGCGTGGTCCCCAGTCGGTCCAACCGTGGGGGACCACCGGCGGGACGCAGGATCGGGACGCGCCCTGGGGCGCTGGCGAGGACTCCCCGCTGGACGAGGGGAGCGAGCAGGCCGGACTGCCGCCCGCCCGCCGTGGCGAGCGGCGGGCCGGCCCGGACCAGGTCGGTACACCGGAGGTCGACGAGGAGGCACCGGACGCTCCGCTGCCGTGGTCACCGGCCGCCGGCCGGCACGGCTTCGGATCGGTCGAACCGAGCAGGATTCCGGAGGCCGGTCCCGGTGGCGCCCCCTCCGAGCCGGCACCGGGGCGCAACCCGTTCCCGGACGACAGTGGGCTCGACGACCTGCGGGGCAGCCCACTCGAGGAACAGACCGGGATGCGTTCCGAAGGCGTGTCCCGACGGGAGTAGGCGGCACCCTGCCAGCGACCCGGCTGCCGGTTCGCGACGGGAGTAGCCGGTTCTCCGTCAGCACTACCGAGGCGGGAGGAGTCGACGGGGCAGGTGCCCGGGAGCCGACGCGTTGCCGGCGTCTGCCATGCTCGGGACGGTGACGACCGGCCACTCGACCAGAATCCGTACCCGCCGCCGTGTGCGTAGTCGCGGGGCACGGGTGATACTCGCGCTCATCGCGGCCGTCGTCGTCCTCGTGGTCCTCGGTGTCACCGTGGTGCTGGTGCAACTGCTCCGGCCGGCGGGACCGCGCCCACTCTTCCAGATGCCCGTCGCCTGCGGCGAGACCTGGCAGCTCGGCACCTATCCGGGTCACGACGACTACGACGTCGACCTGTTTCCGACCAAGGGCGAGGCGTGGGGCCGGCCTGTGCTCGCGTCCTACGCCGGCGAGGTCACCGTGGCCGGGATCAACGGCTCGCTGGGTGGCCGTACCCCTGACAACCCGGACGGTCCGCGCGGCCGGGGCGGTGGCTACTGGGTGAAAATCGACCACGGTGGCCGGTGGGAGACGCAGTACCTGCACCTGCTCGAACCGCCGCTGGTCCGGGTTGGCCAGCGGGTCGAGCAGGGCGAGCAGATCGGAAAGGTCGGCAGCACCGGCAACTCGGGTGCGCCGCACCTGCACTACGAGCAGCGTCGGGGCTGGGAGAAGGTGGAGGCCCACTTCGACGGGGAACCGTCCGGCATCACCCTCGACGACCGGGAGTACACGGTCACCCGCAAGAGCAACAACTGCGCCGCCGAGGGGACGTGACCACGGTCAGCGGTACGCTCCGTCCACCGTACGTGGTGCCGGTGCCAGCCCCGACCAGCTCCGCTCGTCCGCCCAGATCGAGTACGGGTCGACGTACGCCCGCAGCAGCGTGACGAGTTCGGGATCACCGTGACCGTGCAGCGCGTTCTCGGCGATTTTGCGCGCCGTCCCGGCGAGGAAGTCGGCGACCTGGACCCGGGGATCCAGGTGTGACTCGACAAACGTCAACGCGGCCAGCCGACCCCGGGGGACCGGGCCGACCAGCGTCGGGTCCGGCCCACCGAGCACCTCCTGGAGCTGCCGGACGTGCACTCCGGTGAGCGCGCTCTGTCTGTCGTGGACGATCGAGACCGGCCGGCCGTCGGCACCCCAGTGGGACACCGCCGAGACGATGGCCGGGATGATCGGATTGAGCGCCGGTACCGCCTCCGGATTGTCCAGCAGGGTCGTCAGCAGCGCCTCGATCCGGGGTCGGGCCGGGCGCAGCCGGGCCAGGACCGCACCGAGCGGTCCCGTCGGCTCGCCGTGGAGGTCGTCGACCACCCGCTGGAAGTCGTCGACCGACAGCCACACACCCTGGCGGTTCCTCGGCCGCAGCAGATAGTTGAAGGCGGTCAGGAAGCCCTGCCACCGGGCCCGTGGGAGGCCACTCCGGCCCTCGCGGTAGAGAGTCTCCGCGACCGCCCGCGCTTCCGTTCCCTGGCACAGGCCGAGACTGGCGGCGTAACCGCCGTCGTCGACCAGCAGGTCGGCAACCTTGCGTACGACGAAGAACTCCTTGTCGGTGAGGTGCACCCGGGCCCGCCCGAGGATCGGACCCGTCGCTCCGAGCAGCCAGACGAGGGTCGAGCGGTTCTTCTCCCGGAGCAGGTGGTTGGCCTTGTACTCGGTTGCCGGGGAGCGGATCCGCCGACGCAGCTCCTGGACGCATTCCGTCGCGGCGTCACTCGTCAGCCGTACGCTGGCGTGCGCGAACACGTCGGTGACGCCGCCGACGAGCCGTTCGCCCTCCGAGCCGGACTCATCGCAGGCCAGGTCCACCGGTCAAGACTCGTACCGTCGGCACGCCGGGGCAAGCCCAATTCACCCACCGGGGGAGTCGGAAGCGGCTCGTCGCGGGACCGCGGAGCGGGAAGAGCGTGGACAGGGCCCTGGTCCCGGCCAGGTCAGGCGTGCCGCTCCGGCAGCGGGTGGGTGGTGTAGACGGTGATCCCGTAGCCGGTGGCGTGCCGTAGCCAACCGGCGGCGTCGTAGAACGCCGTGGTGCCGGGCACGTCGGGGACGGTGAGCAGCCAGGCCGGCCGGTCCGTCACCAACGCGCCGAGCAGTCGGCGACCGAGGCCGGACCGCCGTGCCTCCGGGCGTACGGCCAGCTCGGCGACCTCAAGCCAACCGGAGAGCGCCTCGGCGGCCGGGCCCAGGAGCCGGCGAACCTGCCGGTAGGCACGATCGACGGGAAACGGGGCCGGGGTGGTCAGGCCGAGCGCGAAACCGGCGAGCCGGTCGCCGGTGTCCGGTGCGGCCTCGCCGGCCGGTGGTCCGCCGGCCAGGACGGCGGCGAAGCCGGGCTGCTCCACCCAGCCCGTCAGCAGTTCGGCGAACCGGGCGGCCCGGGCCGGCGACTCGTTCCACGGCGGCGCGCAGAACACCGCCGCGTACGTCTCGGTCAGCTGGTCGCGTACCGCCCAGGCCGCCACGCCGTCGACCCTCCGGATCGGGGTCACCGAACCGGCCGGTGGGCCCGGACCAGCGGGTCGACCGCCTCGCGGGCAGCCCGGGCGACCGTGCGGCGCACCCGGTCGACGCGGGCGACGCGGGTGACCCGCAGCGGAGCGCTCCGGCCGGGTCCCTGGTGGACGTCCGCCTCGGGCAACCCGGCGGCGACCCACCGGTCGGGTTCCGCGCTGCGGAGCGGTTCGGAGTCGGCGTGGCGCGGGTCCCAGTCCGAGGCGTCCATGAGCGGGCAGCCTACCGGCCCGCTCACCGGCGGCTCCGGGGCAACGACCGGTACGCCCGTCAGCTGTACCGGGCGACGGCGTCCTTGACGCTCTCGGCGTTCCTGCGCAGTTCCTCGGCGACCGCCGTGAAGACCTGCTGGGCCGGCTGGTTGTCGGCGTAGATCTTCTGCAACCCGCCGTAGATCGCCTTGTTGGCGTTCGGCACCAGCAGTCGTACCTGGTCCTGTGCCTGGGTCTTGGGCAACTGTTCGACCGCGACCCGGTAGCCGGGCCGCTCGGCGAAGAGCTTCTGCATCTCCGGGGTCTGCTGCGCCGCCTTGGTGGACGGCAGGTATCCGGTGTCGATGGACCACTGCGCGACGTTCTCCGGTCGGGCGGCGAACCGGACGAACTCGAACGCCGCCTCCTTGCGTTCCTTCGGCGCGCCGGCCAGCATCGCCAGCCCGCCGCCGCCGGTCGGGCAGCCGAACGCCTTCTGCTCGGGCAGGAACGCGGCGCCGAAGGAGAACTTCGCCTCCTTGGTCAGCGTCGTCATCACCCCGGTGGACTCCTGCAGCGTCGCGATCAGCTGGTTGGTGAAGTCGACCCGTGGGCTCTCCGCCATGTAGGCGAGCTTGTCCTGGTGGATCAGCCGCCGCTGCCACTCGCCGGCCTCGACCGCGCCGCCGGTGTCGATCGCGACCTCCATCCCCCTGGAATAGTTTCCGCCCCACTGCCACACCGCGCCCTGGAACATCCAGTCGCCGTCCACCCGGGGGTACGCGTGCAGTCGTGGCGCTCGGCCCCCGACGGTCAGTTTCTGCAGCTCCGGCGCCCATTCGCGGAGCTCGTCCCAGGTCTTCGGCCCCCGGTCCGGCAGCCCGGCCTTCGCGAACATGTCCCGGTTGTAGTAGAACAGCGGCGTGCTGCGGCCGAACGGCACCCACCACACCTCGTTGCGGACCGTGCCCTCGCTGATCAGCGAGTCGACGTACTCGGTGGGGGAGAAGCCGTTGGTGAAGTAGCCGGTCATCGGTTCCAGGGTCTGGTTCAGGTGGAACCGGTGCCAGGACACCTCGGAGAAGACGCACAGTTCCGGGATCTGCCGGGCCTGCAGACCGGCGGCGAGCTTCTGGGCCACCTCGTCGTACGTGCCCTGGAACTGCGCCTCCAGGTAGATGTCCTGCTGGGACTCGTTGAACCTGCCGACCAGCCGGGTGAACGCCTCACCGGTCACCCCGGTGTACGGGTACCAGATCACCACCCGCTGGCGCTTGCTGTACTGCTGCGGGACGTCGCCCTTCGGCTGGCTGTACTGACCGCTGCCGCCGCCACCGCCGCAGCCGAGCGGGGTCAGCGCGAGTGCGGCACCACCGGCCAGGCCGAGCAGCCGACGGCGGGACAGGGGAAGGGACATGGTTTCCTCCGGGCTCGAAATGATCGGGATGTCAGCCCTTGACGGCGCCCTGGGTGAGGCCGGCGACGATGTGTCGCTGGGCGACGAAGAAGACGGCGAGTACGGGCAGGACGACAAAGACGGTGGCGGCCATGACCGCGCCCCAGTTGACGTAGCCGTCGGCCTGTTTGAGCATCAGCAGCCCGACCGGCAGGGTCCGCATCGTCTCGGTGTTGGTGACGATGAGCGGCCAGATGAAGTCGTTCCACTTGCCGACCAGCGACACGATGGTCACGGTGATCAGCATCGGCCGGGACAGCGGCAGGACGACCCGGTAGAGGATCCGCAGGTGGCCGGCACCGTCGGCACGGGCCGCCTCGATGATCTCGGTGGGGATGGTCAGCATGTGCTGGCGGAGCAGGAACGCGCCGAACGCGCTGGCCGCGCCGGGGATGACGATGCCCTGGTAGGTGTTGATCCAGCCGAGGTCGGCCACGGTCAGGTAGTTGGCCAGCAGGGTGACGTGCCCGGGCACCATCAGCGCGCTGAGCAGCACCGCGAACAGCACCCGCTTGCCGGGGAAACGCAGGTACACGAAGGCGTACGCGGTGAGGACCGCGTTCGCCACCTCCAGCAGGGTGCCGGCCCCGGTGGTGACCGCCGAGTTGACGAAAAAATCCGCGAACGGCGCGGCCCGCCACGCCTCGGGGTAGTTGCCCCACTGCAGGCTGCCGGGCCACCAGACCGGTGGGAAGGTGTAGATGTCGGCGGACTGCTTCAACGACGAGGTGAACAGCCAGTACAGCGGCCCTACCATGATCACCCCGAGCAGGGCGAGCAGGAGGTGGAGGCCGAACCGGCGCAGCCGAGTGGTCACCGGTAGTGCACCTTCCGTTCGACGTAGCGGGTCTGCAGCAGGGTGACCACGAGCAGGATTGCGAACATCACCATCGCGCCGGAGGCGGCCGGACCGGCCTGGAAGTCGCTGAACCCCTTGTCGTAGACGTACCAGGAGAGGATCGTGGTCGCCCCGCCCGGGCCACCGTCGGTCATCACCGCGATCACGTCGAACGCCTGGAACGACGAGATGATCGTGGTCACCGTCAGGAAGAACGTCACCGGTGACAGCAGCGGCAGGGTGATCCGGCGGAACACCCGCCACGGGCCGGCGCCGTCCAGCGCCGCCGACTCGTACAGGTACTTCGGCAGGTTCTGCAGGCCGGCGAGGTAGACGATCGCGCAGAAGCCGATGTTCTTCCACAGGTAGACGACCATCACGGCGGGCAGGGCGCGGTCGGAGTCGGTGAGCCAGGCCGGTGAGTCCACGCCGACCAGCTCGAACAGGAACCGGGACAGCCCGTAGTTGGGGTCGAAGATGAACAACCAGGCCAACCCGACCGCCGCGCCGGAGAGCACGTGCGGGGCGAAGACCATGGTCCGGACCAGCCCTCGGCCGCGTAGCCGCTGGTTGAGCAGGACCGCCACGGCCAGGCCGAGCAGCAGGCTGCCGCCGACCACCCCGACCATGAAGTACGCCGTGGTGCGGAGCACCGCGGGAAACTCACCGCCGGTGAACAGGTTGACGTAGTTGTCCAACCCGACGAACCGCTTCACCGGCGCGATCATGTCCCACTCGGTCAGGCTCAGGTAGGCGTTGTAGACCACCGGCCAGTACGAGAAGACACCGAGCAGCAGGAAGTTCGGCGTCACGAAGGCGAGAAAGAGGGCGTACTCCCGCAGTCGTCGACGGTGCCGGCTGCCGCGTCCGGTCCGGGCGGTGGTGACCGGCGTCGTCCCGGCCACGTCCGGACCGGCGGAGCCGGCGCCCGGCGCCACGGTCGCGTAGGCGGTCCCGCCGCCCGTAACCGCCGTCCCCCTGGCTGGCACCCCGGTCACCGCCCTGGTGCCCGTCGGCTCACTCACCGGCCGCGACGGGTGAGGCCAGCCGGAGCAGGGCGGTGATGTCGTCGCTGACGATGCCGTCCACGCCGTAGGCGTACGCGGCGGCCAGGTCCGCCTCGGCGGCGAGCGGACCGACCCAGACCCGGTAGCCGCGCTCCCGCATCGCCGGCACCCCGCACGCGTCGGCGACCCGCCAACGGGGACCGAAGTACTGCGGGCGCATGGCGTCGAGCAGGTCCTGCGGCGGCGGGACCGGCTCGGTCCAGTCCAGCCCGATCCGCGCCCCGGGCTCGGCGGTACGCAGCCGGACCAGTGCCTCCCGGCCGCCCTGCCGGGCCGCGACGAAGATGGCCCGGTCGAAGGCGTCGCCGTGCCGGCGCAGTTCCCGCACCGCCGGTTCGACCACGTCGTCGGTCTTCAGGTCGACCAGCAACGTGGTCTCCGGGAAGGCGACGAGCAGTTCGTCCAGAGTGGGCACCCGTTGGTCGTCGGTGCCGGCCGCCCGGACCTCGTCGAGGGTCAGGTCGGCGATCGCCGCCGGTACGCCCCAGAGCCGGTCGAGGCGGGCGTCGTGCAGCAGGGCGATCCGCCCGTCCCGGGTGAGCCGCAGGTCGAACTCGAGGGTGTTCGCTCCCTTGTCCACCGCCGACCGGAAGGCCGGCATGGTGTTCTCGCGGTGGGCGAGCGGATCGCCGCGGTGCGCGATGGTCAGGAACATGCCGCCTCCTTGTGCGAACGGCGACGGCCCCGCGTTCTTAACGCCCAGGACCGTTGCTATCACGAGCACAGTTAACACAGACAGCCGGTAGTTAACACGATCCATCCGGGTGGGGCAAGTGCTCCGGCCGGGCGCAGAGCAGGGGAAAGCGGCGAGAGCGCGGCGGTCTGTCCAGGGCAACGGGGGTGATACGCGGGCCGGAGACCGACAGGTTGCGACACAGCAATGTTAAGAAACGGCCATCGGGCGTTAAGAGCGGATCGCGATGCGGCACCGACATCCCGGACCGGCCAGCCCCCGCTGCGGTCAACCGCCGCGCGGGCGGATCGGCTGGGCCGGGCTACCCGCCGGACCGGGTGTCCCTCGGCAGCCGGCCGGCGTACCGGCCACTGGGGCGGAAGCGGCTGGGCTGGTCCCCGTACTCCTCCAGCGCGTGGGCGAGCCAGCCGGCCGTCCGGGCGACCGCGAACATCGCCTCCCCCGCCTCCGCGTCCATCTGGTTGACCAGAGCGAACGCGGCGATCGCGAAGTCCATGTTGGGCGCGTTGCCGGACCGGCGGGCCACCGTCGTGGTCACCTCCGCGATGACCTCCCTGGTCGACGTTCCGTCGTCCGGGACGGCCCGGAGGAGTTCCAGCAGGGTGGCCGCCCGTGGGTCGCCCGCCGGATAGAGCGGATGTCCGAAGCCGGGGACCCAGCCGTCGCCGCGCAGCCGGTCGGAGATCGTGCCGATCGGATCGCCGGAACGCACCGCCTCGGCCAGCATGCCGTGGACCAGGCCGCTGGCGCCGCCGTGCAGTGGCCCGTCCATCGCGGCCAGGCCGGCGCCGACGACGGCGTACGGATGTGCCCGGGTCGACGCCGCCACCCGCGCCGCGAGCGTCGAGGCGGCGATGTCGTGGTCGGCCAGGAGGACGAGGGCGGCGTTGAGCGCGGCGATCCCGGCCGGAGCGGGCTCGACGGTGCTGAGCCGCCGCCAGAGCGCGGTGGCGAGCGGGAACTCCGGCGCCCGGTCGATCCCCGGCGCCCGCACCGGCAACGCCGCGACCATCGTGCCGAGCATCGTGCGGCCGGTCGCGACGACCGCGGCATCGGTGGTGTCGAACCGCAGCCGGTCCGCCGCGGCGGCGGCCGCCACGATCAGGCGCAGTCGGTCGGTCAGGCGGGCGCTCGGCGGCAACGGCCCGGTCACCGCCGTGGCGAGCAGCCGCAGTTCGTCGTCGGGTGGCACCGGAACGTGCCGCAACTCCCCGGTCCACAACAGCGTGGCCACGGCTTCGTACGACTCCGTCCGGGCCAGGACACGCACGTCATGGCCCCGGTAGAAGAGGGTGTCCCCGGCGATCAGGGTGATCCCGGTGGAGATCGCGGGGGCGTCGGGGACGGCCCGGGACCGGCGTCGTCCCGCCGCGAAGGCCAGCACGTCCGACTCGGCGAAGAGGCTCTCCTTGCCGTCGCCGTTGCGGTGGCTGCTCAGCAGCCCACGGCTGACGTAGGCGTACACCGTCTCTTTCTTGACGCCCAGTCGGCGGGCGACCTCCTCGGTGGTCAGTCGCCGGTCCTCCGTCATGTGGCCATGCTCCCATATTGACTGAATCAACGTTGACAGTGTTGATCCTGCCGCCGGACATTGGCTCCATGCTGAACGTGAATCCCGGACTCGCCGGTGTCGTGGCCTTCGACACCGAGATCGCCGAGCCCGACCGAGACGGTGGTTCCCTGCGCTACCGCGGCGTCGACGTCGAGGAGTTGATCGGTCAGGCCACCTTCGCCGACGTGTGGGGGCTGCTGGTCGACGGCGACTTCGCGCGCGGCCTGCCCGCCGCCGAACCGTTCCCGGTACCCGTGCACTCCGGCGACATCAGGGTGGACGTGCAGGCGGCGACAGCCATGATGTCGCCGTACTGGGGGCTGCGGCCGCTGATCGACATCGACGACGCGCAGGCCCGGGAGGACCTGGCGCGTACCTCGGTCATGATGCTGTCGTTCGTTGCCCAGGCTGCGCGCGGAGCGCGGTTGCCGGCGGTACCGCAGCGGGTGATAGACGAGGGCCGGAACGTCACCGAGCGTTTCATGATCCGGTGGCAGGGCGAGCCGGACCCGCGTCAGGTCGAGGCGATCGACCGGTACTGGATCTGCGCGGCGGAGCACGGCATGAACGCGTCGACGTTCACCGGCCGGGTCGTCGCCAGCACCGGCGCGGACGTCGCCGCCTGCCTCTCCGCCGCGGTCGCGTCGATGTCGGGTCCGCTGCACGGCGGCGCCCCGTCCCGCGCGCTCGGCATGGTCGAGGCGGTGGAGCGGTCCGGCGACGCCCTCGGCTACGTCCGGCAGGTGCTGGACAGCGGACGCCGCCTGATGGGCTTCGGACATCCGATCTACCGGGCCGAGGACCCCCGGGCGCGGGTGCTGCGGACGGCGGCCCGGGAGCTCGGCGCGCCCCGCTACGAGGCGGCCCGGGCGCTGGAGGAGGCGGCCCTGGCCGAGTTGCGGGAGCGCAAGCCGGACCGGGTGCTCGAAACCAACGTCGAGTTCTGGGCCGCGGTCGTGCTGGACTTCGCCGGCGTGCCGGCGGAACTCTTCACCCCGTTGTTCACCTGTGCCCGGACCGCCGGCTGGAGTGCGCACGTGCTGGAACAGAAGCGGCTCGGGAAGATCATCCGACCGTCCGCCGACTACGTCGGGGTGACCGACCGGAAGCCCACGGAACTCGCCGGCTGGGACCGGGTCCTGGCCGCTCGCTGACCCGGCCACGGTTGCCGGCCCGGGGCGACCGGGCCGGCACCGACCGGGCGGGGAATCACGCCCGGGTGATCCGTACCGCGTCGGCTATGACGTAACCGGTGCCGCTGGTCCACCGGCTCACGCCCACCCGGTCGCCGTCACCGGCGGGCAGGGTGAAGACGCCGAGCGGGACCCAGCGTCCGCCGTTGACCCGCTGGTTCACCCGCACCGTCTGGTTGCCGCTGGTGGTGGCGACGAGGTACGGCGTGGAGTCGTTGTAGCCGGCGTCGGCCGGGTACCAGACCGAGACCTGGTAGCTGGCGGTCTCCGGGATGGTGACCCGGTACCAGGCGACGTCGCTGGAGGCGACCGGGTCGGCGAACCGGTAGTCGGCACCGTGCCGCTGGTCGGAGTAGGCCGAGGTGCCCCAGCTCGTACTGGCGGTGAACCGGCCGGTGGTGCTGTTGTCGACGGTGGCGCTCCAGGTCGGGGGCGGCTCCTCCCCGGTGTCGGTGGCGACGTCGAGGTAGTTGCGGTCGATGCGCATCCGCACCCCGCCCCAGGTCTCGTAGACGTCACCGGCGTACTGGTGCAGCCGCTGGTGGTTGGCGTAGTAGCCGGCCGGGCAGTACGGGCCGGCGTCGACGTCCGCCGCGTCGTTCCACCAGGCGAACCAGAGGTGGTCGACGCGGGTGTAGGCGGGGTCGTGGTACGCCCCGCACAGGTCCGTGACCCCGGACGACCCACTGGAGTACATGCCCGAGAGGTAGCCGAGGGTGTGCAGCCGTTCCGTCCAGCCGGACAGGTACGACAGCACGGCGGCCCGGCAGGACGCGTTCGACGGGTAGTGCTCGATGTCGTTGTAGATCGTGCTGCCGGCGGGGATGCCGAGTGCCTGGGCGGCGCTCACCGCGCTCGTCGCCCGGCTGGCGCCCTGGGACCGGGCCGTGGCCGGGTCGCCGGACATCTTCGGGGTGCGGGTGCCGCACGGGGCCTGCCGGTCGAGTTCGATGGGGATCAGGCGCCATCCGTTGGTGACCTGGTTGCTGACCCAGGCCGCCGTCAGGTTCGGTTGGGCGCACGAGCGGCTGGCGCCGCTGATGTAGATGCCGACCGCCCGGTACGGCGAGCTGGCCCGCCAGGCGTCCATGGTCGACTGCGGCGGCGCGGCACAGGTGTCGAAGCCCCGGCCGAGGTAGGTGCCGGGTTGTGGGCCGATCGCCGCCGGCGCCGCCGCGGTCAGGGCCGCCGCCGGCACCGACGTGGCGGCGGCCGCCGTGACGGTGACCGCCATGGCCGAACCGGCGACCAGGGTCGCGAGGACGACCACACCCGCCATGATCCCTTTCACCCGAGCCTTGCCCACTTCCACCCGAGCCTCCCAATGAAGGTAATCTTCACTCAGCGAGCGTGATTGGGAGTTTTCTACCATGCATCGACGTCTGCCGCTAGCTGTCGCCGTTCGGCGGACGAGTTTCGGCCCGGCCACCCCCCCGCGTACGCGGGCGGTGGCCGGGCCGAAGTCGACGTGGTTCCCGGCCGGCTGAGCTCTAGTGGATCATCACCGGGGTCGGTGCCGGCTCGCCGCCGTCGCCTCGCGCGTCGTCCAGCAGATGCGACACCTCGCGCTTGCGCGGCAGGAAGGCGATCGGGATGAACGTCAGCAGGACCAGCACGAAGCCGACCCAGAACGTGCTGGCGAACGAGTCCGCCACGAATCGCAGGCCCCGCTCCAGCAGCGACGGGTCCAGCGGCGTCGGGGCGCCGTGCTGGTGCGCGATCGCCGCGCCGGCCTCGGTGACCGGCTCACCGGTCTTCGGGTCCGTCACGCCCGGGATCACGGTCGAGCCGTTCAGCTTGCTGGTCAGGATCACCGACATGATCGCGGCGCCGATGGAGCTGCCGATCTGCTGGAGGATGTTCACCAGGGTGGAGCCGCGCGCCGTCTCGTGGGCGGTCAGCGTCCGCAGCGCCGAGGTCATGATCGGCATCATCGTGCCGCCCATGCCGAGACCCATCACGAACAGCGAGCCGCAGAGCAGCAGGTACGAGGTGCCCGTACCGACCTGCGTGAAGGTGAAGAAGCCGGCCGCGATGAGTGCCATCGCGAACGGCACGGTCCGGCCGACCGGCATCTTGTCCGCCAGGGTGCCGGCGATCGGCATGGTCAGCATCGCCCCGATGCCCTGGGGCGCCATCAGCAGCCCGGCGTGCAGCGTCGACTCGCCCCGCACCTGCAGGAAGTAGCTCGGGAAGAGCAGGCCGGCGCCCATGAACGCGATAATGAAGACGAAGAGCGAGATCGACGCGACCGTCAGGTTGCGGTTGCGGAACAGCCGCAGGTCGAGCAGCGGGTGACGCTGCCGGAACGAGTACAGCACGAAGCTGACCAGCAGGATTACGCCGACGAGCATGGTGGCCCAGACCCGGGTGGCGGCGATCGTGCCGGTCTCCGGCAGGGACGAGACGCCGAAGAGGAAGAGCGCCAGACCCGGCGACAGCATCAGCATGCCGACGAAGTCGAACGACTCGGACGGCTCGGGAGCGTCCTTCGGCAGCGCCCGGAGGGCGTAGACGAGCGCGACCGCGCCGATCGGCACGTTGATCAGGAAGATCCAGTGCCAGCTCGCCGCGTCGATCAGCCAGCCGCCGAGGATCGGACCGCCGATCGGGCCGAGCAGCATCGGGATACCGAGGACCGCCATCAGCCGGCCGATCCGGGCCGGGCCGGCCGCCCGGGTCATGATCGTCATGCCGAGCGGCATCAGCATGCCGCCGCCCAGGCCCTGGACCACCCGGTAGGTGATGAGCTGACCGATCGAGTCGGCGGTGGCGCAGAGCGCCGAACCGAGCGTGAACAGCAGCAGCGCGAGCATGTAGAGCCGCTTGGTGCCGAACCGGTCGGCGGCCCACCCGCTCAACGGGATCACCGTGGCCAACGCCAGGGTGTAGCCCGTCATGGTCCAGGCGAGCTCGGCGTACGTCGCGTCGAACTCGGTCTGGAACGTCGGCAGCGCGACGCTGACGACGGTGACGTCGAGGATGGACATGATCGCGCCGAGCACGACCACGCCCGCGATCTTGAGGACAGCGCCGTCGAGCTTGTTCGGCGCCACGGCGGCTTGATTGGTCACGGCTCTCCAAGGTCAGTGGGCCTGTGGAACACTGTCGACCGGTGCGGGGCAAGCTACCTGGGCCGCGCGAGTCTGGCGGCCACCTCTCCGGCCGCCGGTTTCCGCGTTCAGGATGGCAGGACCAACCGGCCGCACGGTCGGCCCTCGACGGAACGTGTGCTGGCTCACCCTCCCGGGCGCATGCCCCTCTTTTTGTCGTCCCTCCGGCCATGAGCGCAGGCCGATTCGGCGATCCGGTGATCCACCGAACGGTGCCCTGTCACGGCTGGAAGGTAGGGCCGTGACGGTGGGCACGGCACCGGCCCGGCTCGGCTCCGGTCACCGGCTCCGACCCGCGAGGTGTTCGGCGACGGCGTCGGCGGCCAACGCGGCCGCCCGTTCGGCGGTCTGCCGGGTGGCGCCGGCCAGGTGCGGGGTGAGCACCACCCGGGGCGCGGTACGCAGCCGCGAGCCGGCCGGCAACGGCTCGGCGTCGAAGACGTCGAGCGCGGCGGCGCCGAGCTGCCCCGACTCCAGGGCGTCCACCACCGCGTCGTAGTCGAGCAGCCCGCCCCGTGCGGTGTTCACCAGGACCGCACCCCGGGGCAGCCGGGACAGCTCCTTCGCCCCGATCATGCCGGCGGTCTCCGCGGTCAGCCGGGCGTGCAGGCTCAGCACCGTGCACCGGTCGAGAAGTTCGGGCAGGTCGGCCGGGATCGCCCCGTCCAGGGTGGCCAAATCGGCGTACGGGTCGTGCACCAGCACCTCGGCGTCGAACGCGCGCAGGATCCGGCCGACCCGCCGCCCGATCGCGCCGTAGCCGACCAGGCCGACCGTACTGCCGCCCAGTTCGGCGCCGACCTCGTCGAGGGCGTACAGGTCACTGCGCCAGGCACCGTCCCGGAGCCCCTCGTGTCGCTGCGGGATCTGCCGCAGCGCGGCGAGCAGCAGCGCCACCGTGTGCTCGGCGGCGGCGACCGCGTTGCGGCCCGGTGTGCTGCGCACCTCGACGCCGGCCTCGGCCGCCGCCGCCAGGTTGACGTTGACCGGGCCGCCCCGGCACACCACGAGCAGCCGCAGCGCGTCCGCCGCCGCCAGCACCCGGGCGGTGAACGGTCCCATCTGGGTCACCGCCACCTCGACCCCGGACAGCGCCGCGATCATCTCGTCCTCGGCGTCGGACGCCTCGTCCACCTCGGCGACCGGGCCGAACGGGGTGTACGGCCAGGGCAACGTCACGGTGCGGGCGGTGAACGACGGGCCGATCCGGGCCCGGAGGGCGTCCGCGACCAGGTCAGGTGTCACGAAGTGGTCGCCGGCGATCAGGACGGACAGCGGGGTGGGGACGGGGCTCACGGGTCACCTTTCGGTCCAGCTCGGGCGGGCCTGTGCGAGGTGGTCCAGGTAACGGGCGTACCCGGTCTCGTACCGGTCCCGGACGGTCGGGTCGGGCTCGTACCGCCGCCCGGGCGGGCACCAGCCGGGCGGCGTCGGATCGTCGGGCACCGGTGTCGTCGGACGCACGCCGGTGCCGTCGAGCACCGACAGCGCCGCCAGGGCCGCGCCCCGGGCGCCGATCTCCTCACCGGCCAGCACCCGGACCGGTCGGCCGACCACGTCGGCGAAGATCTGCGCCCACCGCGTCGAACCGACCCCGCCGCCGCAGGCGGTGAGTTCGCCGGACAGGCCCGCGGCGGTCAGACAGTGCCGCGCGCTGTAGGCGACCGCCTCACAGGTGGCCCGGACCAGGTCCGCCGGCCCGGTGCCCAGGTGCAGGCCGTCGATCCGGGCCCGGGCCCGGGGAGCCACGAACGGGGCCCGCTCCCCGGCCTCGGCGAGGAACGGCAGCACGGTCAGTCCGTCGGCCCGGCCCCGTTCCAGCAGGTCCGGCAGGTCGGCGAGGGTGGCGCCGACCAGCCGCAGCACCCAGTCCAGGGCGGCCGTGCCGACCATCGCCGGCAGCGCCCGCAGCCAACGGTCGGACCACCAGGTGCTCAACGTCAGGCCGGCCGGCTCGCCGCTGGTGTCGACCCGGTCCCGCAGCACCTGACAGGCGAGGGTGGTGCCGACGATCAGCAGCCCGGCACCGACCGTGTGGACCCCGGCGCCCCAGGCGGAGGCCGGGAGGTCGTACGGCGCGCCGACCACCGGCAACCCGACGGGCAGCCCGGTCGCCCGGGCGGCCGCGCCGGTCAGCGTGTCGTGCGGAGCGGGTCGGACCGGTGCGAGCAGGTGCCGGCGGTGGGCCAACCCGCAGGCGGCGATCAGCTCCTCGTCGTACCGCCGGGTGTGCGGGTCGAGGAACGGCGCGGAGGCGTCCGACGGGTCGGTGGCGCGCAGCCCGGTCAGCCGCTGCACCACCATGTCCTTGCAGTACGCGGCGGTGGCCGCCCGGTCCAGCGCCGCCGGCTCGTACGCGTCCAGCCAGGCCAGCAGCGGCCCCGAGGCACCCGGGAACGGATGGTTGCCGGTACGTCGGTACACCGTCTCCAGCAGGCCGTCCGCCGCCCACCGCTCCAGGATCGGTGTCGACCGGGCATCCAGCCAGGACAGTGCCGGCCGGACCGGCCGCCCGTCGGTGTCGAGCAGCCACAGCCCGTCGCCCTGCCCGGTGACACCGAGTGCGGTCACCGGGTTCGGCACCCGCTCCCGCAGTTCGCGCAGCACCGCCAGCACCGAGTCGAAGACCCGGTCCGGGTCCTGCTCGTACCGACCGGGGCCGGGCCGGTCCAGCACGGTCGGGCGGGCGGCCCGGGCCAGCGCCGTACCGGCCGGGTCGAAGGCGACCGCCTTGGTGACGGTGGTGCCGACGTCGACGCCGTACACCACCGGTTCACGCGATCTCGTACCGGACACCGTGCTCCCGCATCTCCGACAACGTCTCCTCCGGGGCCTGCCCGTCCGTCAGCACCAGGTCGAAGTCGCGCAGCGGCGCCAGCCGGTGCAGGGCGGCCCGGCCGAGCTTGGTGTGGTCCACCATCAGCACGCTGCGCTGCGCCGAGCGGATCATCGCCCGCTTCACCAGCACGATCTCCTGCTCCTGGTGGTACGCGTAACCCCCGGAGATCGCCGAGGTGGAGGCGAAGAGCAGGTCCACCCGGAGCGCCTCGATCGCCTCCACACACGGCATCCCGAGGAACGAGTCGTGCGTCGGGTAGTACTCGCCGCCCAGCGCCAGCAGGCGGATGCCGGGCACCCCGGAGAGCAGTTTGATCGTCTCCAGGAAGTTGGTGATCACGGTGAGCGGTCCGGCGTCGTCCTCCAACAGCCGGGCCACCTCCAGGGTGGTGGTGGAGTCGTCGAGCATCACCGCCATGCCCGGTTCGATCAACGCCCGGGCCCGGCGGGCCAGCGCCAGTTTCTCCTCGCGGGCGGCCCGCAGCCGGAATGACACGTTGGACTCGAAGACGCTGGACGGCTGGGCGCTGACCCCGCCACGGAACTTGCGGACCACGCCCTGCCGGGCGAGTTCGTCCAGGTCCCGGTGGATCGTCATCAGGCTGACGTGGAACATCTCCGCCAGTTCGGTGGCGGAGACCGAACCGTGCTGGAGCACGTGTTCGGCGATCTCCGCCTGACGCTGGGCGGGCCGGCTGCGCTCCGGAAGGTCGGGGGCGTTCATGCCGGCCCGCCGCTTCGATCGCTCATGGTGTCCTCTGGTTGCTGTCGTCGTGGTCGGGACCGTCCCATCCTCGGCACAACGGCACGTTGTAGGCCAGCAGCGCCACCGGCTCGGCGTCGGCCGGCACCGGAAACCGCAGCGTGGTGGTGGCGACCGGGTCCAGCACCGGCAGCCGGCGGCGGTACTCGGCCAGCGGCACCCCCAGCACCGCGCAGGTGACCAGCCGGATCAACGTGCTGTGCGCGACCACCAGCAGCCGGCCGCCCGGATCCGCGGCGGCGAGCCCGGCGAGCGCGTCCAGCGCCCGGGCGACCGCCGCCGGTGGCGGCTCCCCGTCGGGGAAGTGCCCGGCCGCCGGGTCGGCCTCGAACCGGGCCACCAGTTCGGGGTCGGCGGCGCGCAGCTCGGCCAGGGTACGGCCCTCCGCGACGCCGAAGTCGAGTTCCCGCAACCGGGGCTCGACCGTCGGCACCAGGCCGGTTGCCGCCGCCGTCGGTCCGACCGTGTCCCGGGCCCGGCGCAGCGGTGAGCAGGCCAGACCGGTGAACTCCTGCCGGGCCGCCCAGCGGGCCAGGTCCCGTGCCTGCTCCACACCGACCGGATCCAGCGGCACGTCACTACGGCCCGTGTACCGGTTCGGGTGGTGCCAGGCTGTCCGGCCGTGTCGGGCGAGGACCAGCGTCGTACGGGTCACGACAGCTCCTTGGCGTAGTCGGCGAACTCCTGGTCGAGGTGGCCCCGGTCGACGAGTGCGTCGACGAACCGGGCGAACGGTTCGGCGAACCGGGCAGCGGCCTCCGGCCTGGGCGGGAGTACGCCGGCGACCCGTACCATCCGCCGCGCGGTGCTGGCCAGGTGTCCGTCGCCGGCCGCCGCCAGCACCGCCATGCCGAACGCCGGCTCGGCGGTGGCGGGCAGGGTCACCTCCCGGCCGAGTACGTCGGCCCGCAGCTGTGACCAGTAGCGGCTGCGGGTCCCGCCGCCGGTCAGGGACAGCGGCCCGGTGACGTCGGCGCCGAGTCGCCGCAGGTGCGCGTAGCAGAGCCGTTCGACGTACGCGACGCCCTGCAGCACGGCGGCGTACCGGTCCGCGTCGTCGACGAAGGTGCCCAGCTCGAACGGCTCGGCGTCGGGCCGGACGAACGGGAACCGCTCGCCCCGTGAGCGCAGGGGGTAGACCAGTCCGCCGGCCGGCTCGTACCGGGCGGCGGCGCGGTCCATCGCCGCCCGGTCCACGCCGGGGAACCGGCTCTCCAGGACGCCCGCGCCGACGTTCGACGCCCCGCCCGGCAGCCAGCCGCCGTCCGGATGCTGGTGGGAGTAGACCGCACCGGCCGGATCGGTCAGCCGGGCCGCGCTGACGCCCTTGAGTACCAGGGTGGTGCCGAGGACCGAGTTCCAACTGCCGGCCTCCAGCGCGCCGGCCGCGATCTGGGCGGCGCAGCCGTCGGTCATGCCGGCCCGTACCGGCACGCCGACCGGCAGACCGGTGTGTGCGGCACCGGCCGGCCCGACCACCCCGATCCGGGTGCCCGGCCGGACGACCCGGGGCAGCGCGCCGGCCGGTACGTCGAGCTGGTCCAGCAGTGCGGTCGGCCAGCCGGCGGTGTCCGGGTCGTACCCGGTCTTCAGCGCGCTGCTCCAGTCGGTGGCCACCGGGGTGCCGGTCAACCGGGTGGCCAGGTGGTCGCCGCAGTGTCGGAGCGCGACGCGGCCGGCGCGCAGGTCCGCGCGTAGCCCGGCGTGCCCGTGTCGGAGCAGCCAGAGCAGTTTGGGCAGTGCCCAGGACGGCTGGGTGGCGTACCCGAGTCGGGCCCACAGGTCGGCGCCGGTCGCCGCGACCTCCTCGGCCTCGCGTTGTGCCCGCGCGTCGTCGTACATCAGCGCCGGAGTGCGGGCCGTGCCGTCGACGTCGGTGAGCAGGAAGGTGCCGGAGGTGCCGCAGATCGCCACCGCGCCGACCCGGGCCGGGTCGACGTCGCGTAGGGCCCGCCGGAACGCCACGCCGAGCGCCGCCCACCAGCCGGCCGGGTCCTGCTCGTGCCGATCGCCGGTCCGTCTGCTGGCCAGGGCCTCTGCGCCCTGTCCGGCGACGGCGCCGTCGCCGTCGACGACCAGCACCCGCAGGCTCTGGGTGCCGACGTCGACGCCCGCCCACAGCCGCCCGGCACCCGGCTGGTGTTTTCGCATCGAGGGTTACCGCCTCCACGGCGAGAGCAACTGAACAGGCGTAGACGTTAACTTAACATCACGCTTGCCCATCAGTCACCCTGACGGCTCCGGGTGCGATCCTCGTTGAGCGGCGATTTCGGCGGCACGTCCCCCGCTCTGCGGCGACTGGCTGCGGTACTGGCCCCTGAGAAGTTAACGTGCTCAGTGTTAAGTAACACGGGCTCGTGACGCGCGGCGGTTGGCGCTCGGACGGCCCCGGCGGTGGGTGTGCTCCTCGGTGTGACCGCCCCGGCCGAGGCCGGGTCGGCCGCGACCGGGGTCGGTGGCAGGGTCAGCTCACCTCACGCAGCTTGCCGGTCTCCACCTCGTAGACGAAGCCGCGTACCGAGTCCTTGGCCGGGATGAAGGGGTCGGCCAAGATTCGGCCGATCGACTGCCGTACGTCCGCCTCGAGGTCGGTGAACGCCTCCGCTGCCCAGGCCGGTTTGACGCCGACCTCGGCCTCGATCGCCGTCTTGAACCCGTCGTCGGTGAAGGTGAGCATGCCGCAGTCGGTGTGGTGGATCAGAATGATCTCCCTGGTCCCGAGCAGTCGCTGGCTGATGGCGAGACTCCGCAGTTCGTCGGCGGTGACCACGCCGCCGGCGTTGCGGATCACGTGGGCGTCCCCCTCGGTCAGTCCGAGCAGGCCGTACGGGTTCAGGCGGGCGTCCATGCAGGCCAGGACGGCGACCTGCCGGGCGGGCGGCAGGGGCAGGTCTGCCTTGTCGAAGGTGGCGGCGTAACGCTCGGCGTTGCCGAGTAGTTCGTCGGTGACACTCATCGTGCTGCTCCTTCGTCGGCGTGTACGGGGAACACGAACGCGTGAAGCATATATAACAGATAGGATCGGTAGGGAATTTGCCATCCAGATCCTTGGATGGAGCCTCCGGTCCTGGAGTGCCTCCTACCGGCCCCCGGCGGTCAGTCCGCCGCCGGTACGTCGAACGTGGCGACGGCCGTCCCGTGCAGGCTGCCGAGCCACACCCTGCCCCGGTGTTCCCGTACCCCGGTCACCATCGAGAAGCCGGGAACCCGCGTCTGCAGGTCGTGGACCAGCCGCCCGTCCACGTCGAGCGCCTGGACCCACGCGGTGTCCGCCGGTTTCGGCTGGAGGCGTTCCGGCAACGCCCAGACCGCCCGGCGCAGTGCCGGATGTCGCGGCGACAGCAGGTCCAGCAGGGTGTTACGGGGTGAACCCAACGCGATCCAGAGCAGCCCGTCGGTGCCCCGGGACAGGTTGTCGGGAAAGCCCGGCAGGTTGTCCGCGAGCCGGTCGACACCGCCGGCGCGTGGACCCGCCAGCCAGATCCGGATCAGCCGGTACGCCCCGGTCTCGGCCACCACGACGAACGACTCGTCGGCGGCCAGGGCCACGCCGTTGGCGAAGTGCAGTCCGTCGCGCACCACCCCGGTACGTCCGTCGGGGTCACGTCGCAGCAACCGCCCGGTGCCGGAGTGCTCCAGCAGGTCAGCCTTCCAGTGTGCGAGGGTGAACCGCTGTGAGGAGTCACTGAAGAAGATCGTGCCGTCGGTGGCCACCGCTGCGTTGTTGCACAACCGCAAGGGTGCCCCGTCGACGGGGGTACCGGCCGCCACCAGGGTCTCCAGCCGTCCGGTGATCGGGTCGACCCGGAGCAGTCCACGTACCGCGTCACAGACCACCAGCCGTCCGTCCCGCTGTACCTCGACGCCGAGCGGCCGGCCGCCGGTCTCCGCCACCGTCTCGGTGTGGTCGTCCGTGACCAGGACGATCCGACCGTCGGCCAGTCCGGTGTAGACCCTTCCCCGGGAGTCGACGGCGACATCCTCCGGGCCCTGGCCGGAGAGGGTCCGCAGCCGCACCGGCGGCATCGGCCGTCCGCCGCTGCCCTGGCGTGCCCGGTGGGGCGCCCGGTCCGGCTGCCACACGACGGGGTCGATGCGTGGTCTGGCCATGGTCCATGCTACCCGGCGGGTCCGGTGCCGACCCCGCCGTCGAGCTCCGATCCGGGCCGCCGTCCCTGCTGGACGGTGCCCGGGCGAGAGTGGATCCCAGCGGTGACCGTGCCTGTTGACAGTCGGCCCGAACAAGGATATAAACCATCAGGTTATATAACCGCACGGTATGAAGCGGGAGGGGACGGGTGAGATGACGCCCGATCAACTGGACGCGACCTTCGCCGCCCTGGCCGATCCGACCCGACGGGCGATCCTGGCCCGGCTCGCGGCCGGTGAGGCCACCGTGACCGAGCTGGCCGCGCCGTTCCGGATGAGCCAGCCGGCCGTGTCGAAACACCTCAAGGTGCTGGAACGCGCCGGTCTGGTCTCCCGGGGCCGGGACGCGCAGCGCCGGCCGTGCCGGCTCGAGGCCCGGCCGCTCAAGGCCGCCGTCGACTGGCTGGCGAACTACCGCGCCTACTGGGAGGAGAGCTACCAGCGCCTCGACGACCTGCTCGGCATGCTCCAGGCCGAGGAAGAGACCGGCCGACCTACCAGCGGCCGGTCGTGAGCGGCGCTCCGAGACCGGTTCGGGTGACCACACCGACCGACCGGGACATCGTGTTGACCCGGGACTTCGACGCACCCCGACGGCTGGTTTTCGACGCACTCACCCGGCCCGAGCTGCTCCGTCGCTGGTTCGGGGCGCAGGGCTGGCAGCTTGTCGTCTGCGAGGTCGACCTGCGGGTTGGTGGGGCCTGGCGGTTCGAGTCCCGTGGCCCGGCCGGAGCGTGGATGGGGCACAGCGGGGTCTACCAGGTGATCCGGCCCGCCGAGCGGCTGGTCTACACCGAGCGGTACGACGACCAGTCGTACCCGGGCGACACCATGATCAGCCACCGACTCGTCGAGAACCATGGCGGCACGACGTTGATCAGCACCATCCGGTACGCCACCCCGGAGGGGCGGGACCGGGTGCTGCGGTACCCCATGGCGCGCGGCGTCACCGAGAGCTACGCCCGCCTCGACCAGGTACTCGCAAAATCGCACATCCATCAGGGCAACCGCCCAGGAGAGGAACCCGCACCATGAACTGGACTCTGGAAGTTGTCGTCGTACCCGTCTCCGACGTGGACCGCGCGAAGGCCTTCTACGCCGACCAGCTCGGCTTTCACGTCGACCACGACACCCGGGGCCACGACGGGCTCCGCATCGTCCAACTCACCCCGCCCGGATCGGGCTGCTCGGTGGTCATCGGACAGGGCATGGGCCCGGGCATGGCACCCGGGTCACTGCGCGGCCTGCAACTGGTCGTCCCGGACATCCACAAGGCACACGCCCAGCTCGTCGAGCGCGGCGTGCAGGTCAGCGACGTCCAGGTACTGGGCGAGAACCCGGGACCGGTCGCGGAACCACTGGACAACGTCGGATTCGTCTTCTTCAACGACCCGGACGGCAACGGCTGGGCCGTACAGCAGATCTCGTTGCGGGGGTAGCCGGCGACAGCCGACGGTTGTCGGGGTGGCGGGATAACATCCGCAGCCGTGACCGCCGTCGCCACCTACCGGTACCTCAGACCCTCCACCCTGCGCCCCGACGGGCTGGCGTTGCAGACCAGCGGCGGACCGGTGGCCAATCCCCGGTTCTTCTCCGGGTTCCTCACCACGCCCAGGCCGGCCGCCGCCGGTCTGCTCGCCGTCGCCGAGGTCGCCCGCACCCGCTACCACCGGCCGGTCGACCGGAGCAGTCTCGACCCGGTGGTGACCGGCAGTCGGGACCGGCTCCGGTTCGAGTCCTTCTCCGGCTGCTGCGGCGTCTACGCCCGGCTCGACGCCCTGCCGGCCGGGATCGACGGTGAGATCGTCGGGCACGGCACCACCAACGTCGACGTGAACCCGCCGCTGCGGGAGGCGCTGGCCCGGGTCGCCGGTATCGACCCGCTGCACCTCGCCGTCGGCCCCGACGACCTCACGGTCTCCACCCTGGACGGCGCGGTGGTGGAGAAGAAGGTGCCGCTTCCCGAGCGCTGGCTGCGCGGCTTCGCCGAGGTGCACGTGATGTCCTCGACCTTCGCGGCACGGGCCGAGGTGTCCGCCACCGAGGCCGCCGGGTTCCTCCGCCGGCTCCCCGCCGCCGGCTCCGACCGCTCGGTGTTCTGGGTGGTGCCGGCCGGCCGTACCCTGCGGCTGACCGCCCGGCCGACCCCGGGGGCGGTCTGCCTCGTCGGTGCCGGCCGGCTCGCCGCGCTGCGCGGTCTGGTCCGGTTCGCCAAGACCCTCCGGCTGTACGGGCCGACCGTCGTCGCCGGCTCACCCGCCATGCCCAGCACCTGGGAGCTGGACACCGGTGAACTGCGGCTGTCGCTCACCCTCTCACCAGAGCCCTACCGTGGCTTCTCCGGCGAGGGAGCGGCGCTGACCTCGCTCGCCGGCGAGCACGTGGTCGAGGACGCCGAGCTGGTCAGCGCGCTGCTCTCGTGGGATCCGACCATCGACGTGGACGCGCTCGCCCGCGTCGCCGCGATCGACACCCACCGGATCCGGGCCGCGCTGGCGCAGCTCGGCACCGCCGGCCGGGTCGGCTACGACGTCTCCGAGGCGGCGTACTTCCACCGGGTGATGCCGTACCACGCGGAGCGCGCCGAGCGGGACAACCCCCGCCTGGTCGCGGCGCGGGCGCTGGTCGCGACAGACGCGGTCGAGCTCGACGGCGCGGCGGCCACCGTCCGTGGCGGCGACGGGCCCTACCGGGTACGCACCCAGCCCGACGGTCGGCAGAGCTGCACCTGCGCCTGGTGGGCCGGCCACCGGGGCCAGCGCGGCCCGTGCAAGCACGCTTTGGCCGTGCTGCTGGTCCGCGCCGCCGCGAACCGCCCGGCGGACGGTCCGGAGGTTCCGGCGTGACCGGCGACCTGTTCGAACTGATCCACAAGGGTGCGGTCGACGACGTGCGGGCCGTGGTCACCGGGCTGACCGAGCCACAGCGGCGACAGCTCGGCGGCGACCTCGTCGCCTGGGTCCGCAAACTCCGGGACAACCGGTGGGGCGGCGCCGAGGCGGCGGCCCTGGCCGTCGCCGTGGTCGGCTGCCTGCCGACCGCGGCGCGGGCCGCCGAGGTCCTCGGCCGCCGGGCGGTCTCCCTCCCCGCGGAGGCCGGGCCGCCCGTCGTCACGGTCGCCCGGCACCGGGGCGTCGACTGGCTGCCCGAGCTGGCCCACCGGCTCGCGGACCGACTGCCCCGGGACCCCTGGTTCAGTTGGTCGTTCATCGCCCACCTGGTCGTCGCCGAGAACGCGGCGGCCCCGACCGGCGACCGGTTCGTCGAGGGATGGATCGCGTCGTTCGCCTGGCCGGGGTACGACCAGTGGGCGCTGTCGCTGCCCGACCGGCTCCGCGCCGACCCGTTCCTCGACGCCCTGGTGCCACGGCTGTTCGAGATCGACGGTCTCGGCACCCGGCTGACGTTCCGGAGCACCACCGGGCAGGAGGAGACCACCCTGCCGGCGGCGCTGGCCCGGCTCGCCGCCGAGGGCCGGCTGGACCGTACGGCACTGCTGGGCGGCTGCCTCGACCGGCTGGTCCGGGGCGACCGGCCGGCGGCCCTGCGCGCGTTTGTCGTACTGCACAACCTGCTCGTGCCGACACCGACCGAGCGTGCGGCACGGGCCGCCGACTATCTGCGGTTGCTCGCCGACGGCCCGGGTCCGGTGGCCACGATGGCCCAGCAGGCACTCCGTGGGCTGCCCGACCTCGAACTGGAGGGCCTGCTCGAGGCGGCCCGATCCGTGCTGGCCCGACCGGAGAAGGGACTGGTCCGGGCCCAACTCGGCTGGCTGGACCAGCTCGCCCGACAGCGTCCGGACCGGGCCGTCGAGATCGCCGCCGTCCTCGCCGAGGGAGCCGATCATGCGGCACCCGAGCTGCGCGACCGGGCCGCCGCGCTGGCGGCGAGACACGGGGTCACGCCGACCGTGGTGACCGCACTCACCGGCCGGGGCGACGAGCTGCCACCTCCGCCGGCCCCGGCCGCCGTACCGGCACCGATCGACGACCCGGACGAGTTGGCCGAGGAGGTCGCCGTCCTGCTCCGCGACGAGTTCGGCACGCTGGCGCTGGAGCGGGTGCTGGAGGGCGTGGTCCGGGTCGCCGGAGCTGACCGGCACCGACTCTCCCGGGCGCTGACCCCGGTGCTGGACCGGCACCCGGACGGCCGGGCCGCACACGGCTGGGATCCATGCTGTCTGCACGGCCACCTGGCCGGTGTACTGCGGTCCGCGGTCGACGCCCCGGAGGCCGGTACGCTGCGGGCCCGCTGGTCGGGTCTGCTCGCCGCGCTCCGCAGGGCGGATCCGCCGGACCCGCGGGTCGCGCCGCCACACTGGCTGCTCCGGCTACGCCTCGCCGAACTCGGCGCCCGGCTCGGCAACCAGCGCGGCGGTGTCGCCCTGCTCGCGACGCCGACGGCGGCGAACGGTTCGCTCGACGGGACGGTGCTGGTCGACCGGGTCGCCGCGCTCGGTGACGCGAGCCCGGGACGCTGGGATCTGCTCCAGGCCCTGCTGCGGCTGCCGCCGGTCGTCGACGAGCGACTGGCCGGGCGGGCGGCGGCGTTGCGTACCCCGGCCGGTGACCGGCTCGCCGGCTGGCTGCGTGGCGGCGGCGTGCCCGAGCCGGTGTGCCGTACGGTCACGGTGCCGTTCCACCGGTTCGTCGGCTACCACCCGGGTTCGTCCGGTGGGCCGACCCAGCGGCGGGTCGTCGAACTCCAACCCCCGCGTACCCCCGGAGCCGAGCGGTTCGAGGATCCGTTGCGGCTGCTCACCGGACGTCGGGCCCGACTCGACGGGCACTGTTCCGCGTGGTCCGTCCTCTGGCCCGCCGTACTCCCGGGTTACCGGGGTCTGGTCGCCGCGTACGCGTTGCCGGACATCGCCGGCGCCGCCGACCTGGACCTCCGGGGCGGGACGGCGGTGCTTCCGCTGCTGGCCGAGAGCACCGGCCGGGGCGGGCCGGCCCTGGACCTCGCCCTGGCGTACGGGCTCGGCGCCCGGCACGCGACGGACCGGGTCGCCGCCCTCGACGCCCTGCTGCTCCTCGCCGCCGCCGGTGACCTCGACGCCGAGGCCGTCGGCCGGCAGGTGGGTGAGCTGGGCGTGGCCGGGATGCTCACCCTGACCCGGGCGGTCGAACCGCTGCGGGACGCGGCGACCGCCGGGGCGCCGCTGACCGTCTGGCGCCTGCTCGCCGCCGCGCTGCCCGTGCTGCTGGCCGGGTCGGCGCCACCACGGGGGACGCCCGACCTGCTCTCGCTGGCCGCCGAGACGGCGACCCTGACCGGGGTCCGGATCGAGGTTCCCGGGCTGGGCGAGGTGGCCGCGCGGCGGGGATCGAGCCGGCTGGTCACCGAGGCGCGCCGGCTGGCCACCGCGGTGGACCGGGTCGAGGTCAGCGGGGAAGGGGTGTGACCGGCAGGACGTCGTGGCCGGCCGTCGGTGGTAACGGGACCCGTTGGAATGCGCCGGTGTGGAGATCCACCCGCAACAGCCGGGTGTCGAGCTGACCGCCGTGGTCGACGCGGACCAGCAACCGGCTCGGGCTCTCCCAGACGGGCGCGGTGGGTACGCCGACCCCCGCGCCGATCGGCAGCCAGACCGTCCGGGGCTCGGACGGCTTCCCGGTCAGATCGTGCAGCACCAGGCCGGGCGGCTGGTGACGTACCTCGTAGAGAAAGTGCCCGCCGGGCCCGAGTCGTACCTCCGGGGCCACCCGGAGCCGGCGGTGTACCCGACCGTCGGCGGCCAGGACGACCAGCGTGCCCGGTTCGTCGTCGGCGGTGGCCAGCGCCGTGCCGGACTGGGGGTCGACCGCCCGTAGTCGTCGGCCGGTCGGCTCCGGGGCCTGACCCGGCCGCCACCGCAGGACCTCGCCGCCGGCCGTACCACCGCTCACCTGGACGACCCCGGCCCGGATGGCCAGCAACCGCAGGTCGGCCCGCCGGTCGTCACCCGGCATCGTGTGCCGGGTGCCGTCGGCCAGGTCGACGAGGTGCAGCCGCTGGTAGGAGTGCCGGCCGACGTGGTGCTCGACGTACCCGAAATGCCGCCCGTCGTCGGCGAGGGCACCGCCGAACAGGCTTTTGGTGCCGACCGGATCGACCCGGCCGTCCGGCCGCACCAGCACCGTCGCGGACGACGCGGCGAGCAGGACGCCGTGCCGGGTCTCGAGGGCCTGGTAGATCCGTTCGTCGGGTCGGGGCGGGCGCCAGCGGGCGAGAACAACCGGTTCACCGTCCCGCCACACCGTCACCCTGCCGTCCTGGGAGACCAGACCGGCGGACGGCGGGTCTCCCCAGGGCGGCAGGTACGGCTCCGGGGCGGACTGCCCGAAGACGGCGAGGGACAGGGTTGACGCCGGTCCTGTCGGTCCGCTCTCCGCTCCCCGTACTCCGTGTTGGACAAACGCCGACGTCCGGTGGGTCCCGCGCGGCGGCGGGATGCCGGGTTCCGGTACCGACGGTGGCGCACCGGGCTCCCCGTGCCGAGGTGGTGGTGTCGACCCGTCCCAGGGCGGGCCCGGCGTCGGCGCGCGCATCGGCGGCCCGGAGTACCGGTGCACGGCGGGCTCGCGGGGCAGTGCCCGCAGTGTCACCAGTTCCGTCGAGAGGTCACCGTCGACCGCGAGTGCGCGACGTCCGACGGCCCAGTCGACGGTCTCCCGGACCTGTGCCACGGAGACGAGCAGGCTCTCGGCCAGGCCGGTCCACGAGGCGGTCACCTCGCCCGAGGTGTTTCCCCAGGTGGCGATGGTGACCAGGTCGGTGGCGAAGACCCGGTACCGGGCGAGCGCGACGCGGGTGTCGAGGGCCGGCGGGGGTGGCCCGACCAGCACCGGCCGGTGCCGGCGCAACCAACGCGGCGGCGCCGGCCACCCGCCGGACCCCGGCCCGGCGTCGTGGTCCGGTCCGGTGCGCGGATCCGGCCCGGTGTTGTCGTCGCGCCCCGCGTAGCGGTCCGGCGCGGGGCCCGCCCCGCGCCCGATGGCGCGGTCGGGCCAGAACTGGAGCCGGAAGACGTCGCCGCCGACCTCGACGGCCGGGCGCCGCGACAGCCGTACCCGGTAGAAGCCGGGCGCTCCGAGCGGGAGAGACGGGTCGACGTGGCTGCCGGTGACCGTCCCCAGGCCGACCCGCCCGCCCCGGCAGCGGTAGGGCAGCTCGACCACGTCCTGCCAGTCGTCGCGGTCGTCGCCCGGCACCGAGTCGTGTGCCTCGAACCGCACCCGGTGGTACTCGTCGGTGGCCCGGGCCTCCAGCCAGCCGTCACCGGAGCAGGCGATGGTCCCGGCCGGTTGGGTGTCGACCGCACCCCGCCGCAGCATCCCGGCCAGCATCGGCAACTCCTCGACCCCGGGGTCCGGCCAGGCGTCGGTCACCACCAGGGTGCCGTACTCCGGCCGGTGCTCGTCGTCCTCGAGAACGTCAACCAGGGCCACCCGCGCACCGTAACAGCCGTCTGTGACACCACCGCCGCTCGATGGCCGGCCCGGTCAGCCGGGTACGACCGGCAGGTTGGCGACCGACGCGCCGAGCTGCTCCGCGGAGATCTCATGGTCGACCAGTTCGCCGGCGAGGTAGGCGCCGTACGCGGCGAGGTCCAGGTGACCGTGTCCACAGAGCGCGGTCAGGATGACCTTCTCCTCACCGGTCTCCCGACACCGCAACGCCTCCTCCACACACGCCGCCAGCGCGTGGGTCGGCTCGGGAGCCGGCACGATCCCCTCGGTACGGGCGAACCGGATCCCGGCCTCGAAACACTCCCGTTGGGTCTTCGCCACCGCCTCGATCAGGCCCAGCTCGTAGATGTGTGAGAGCAGCGGGGACATGCCGTGGTACCGCAACCCGCCGGCGTGGATCGGGTCGGGAATGAAGTCGTGGCCCAGGGTGTGCATCTTCATCAGCGGGGTCAGCCCGGCGGTGTCGCCGAAGTCGTAGGCGTAGACGCCCCTGGTCAGGGATGGGCAACTCGCCGGTTCGACGGCCCGGATCGTCACGTCCAGCCGGCCGGCGAGCTTCTCCCGCAGGAACGGGAACGCCAGCCCGCCGAAGTTGGAGCCGCCGCCGGTGCAGCCGATCACCAGATCCGGGCTGAGTCCGACCTTGGCGAGCTGGGCGATCGCCTCCTCGCCGATCACCGTCTGGTGCAGCAGCACGTGGTTGAGCACGCTGCCCAGCGCGTAGTTGGTGTCCGTCCGCCCGGCGGCCACCTCCACCGCCTCGGAGATGGCGATGCCCAGCGAACCCGGGGAGTCGGGGTGCTCGGCGAGCACGGCGCGGCCGGCCGCGGTGAGTTCCGAGGGGGACGGGTGGATCACACCCCCGAACGTCTCGATCATGATCCGGCGGTACGGCTTCTGGTCGTACGAGGCCCGCACCTGCCACACCTCGCAGTCCAGCCCGTACTGGGAGCAGGCGAAGGCGAGGGCGGTACCCCACTGGCCGGCGCCGGTCTCGGTGGTCAGCCGCCGGATCCCGGCCGCCGCGTTGTAGTGGGCCTGCGGTACGGCGGTGTTCGGCTTGTGCGACCCGGCGGGTGATCCTCCCTCGTACTTGTAGAAGATCTTGGCTGGGGTGCCGAGCGCCCGTTCCAGCCGGTGCGCCCGGTGCAGGGGCGAGGGCCGCCACAGTCGGTAGACGTCGAGAACCTCCTCCGGGATGTCGACCCACCGATCGTCGGTGACCTCCTGCTCGATGAGGGCCGTCGGGAACAGCGGCGCCAGGTCGTCCGGTCCGACCGGTCGCAGGGTGCCCGGATGCAGCACCGGCGGCGGTGGGCTGGGCAGGTCGGCGACGATGTTGTACCAGCGACGGGGCAGCTCCGCCTCGTCCAGCAGGATCCTGCTCGGCTCGGTCATGAGCCGAATTAGACCGTCACGCGACGGGCGTGTCCATCGATGTCACCCGGCCAGGGGTTCGCCGGCCCGCCGGACGTGGTCGGGGCCGGCCGGCTTCGCGGTGGTCCGCGCGGGATCGCCCGCCGACCCGCGGGTTCCGCTGGCCCCCGCCTCGGCGAAGGTGTGCCGCAGCCGGTCCCGGACCTCGCCGGCCGCCGGATGGTGCAGCTCGTCGAGGATGGTCGCCGACTCCAACCAGGCCCGCCGGGCGGCTCCGAGCTGCCCGTGCGCATGGAGCGTGTTGCCCAGGTGGGCGAGGGTGTCCGCGACGGCGGGGCGGTTGCCGAGGTCGCGGAAGAGCGCCAGGGCCCGCTGGTGGCAGGCGATCGCGTCCGGGTACTGGCCGAGGTGGTGGTGGGCGTAGCCGAGGCTGGTCCAGGTGTGCGCCTCCGCCGGCCGGTCCCCGAGTTCCTGCTGGTCGGCGAGGGCGCGGTAGCAGCAGGTGAGGGCCTGGTCGTGTGTGCCGTTCAGGGCGTGGCACCAGCCGACGGAGCTCAGCGCCCGGGCCTGGCCGATCCGGTGCCCGACGGTTTCGAACAGGTCGAGGGCCTGTTGCGCGTGGTGCAGCGCCTCCGGGAACCGGGTCCGCTGCTCCAGTACGAGCGCGAGGTTGTGGTGTACCTGTGCCTGACCGACGTGGTCGTCCAACTCCGCGTAGCGGGCGAGCGCCTGCCGGAGGTACCCGTCCGCGTCGTCGTGCCGTCCGAGGCGCAGACAGGCGATGCCGAGGTACCGCAGCGCGTACGCCTGGCCGGGGCGGTCACCGCGGGCGCGTACCGCCGCCAGAGCGCTCTCCAGCACGGCCACCAGGTCGGGCCAGTGCCCGTGCTCGTCGAGGAAGGGCGCGATCGTCCAGGCGAGCTGCCAGGTGTGGCCGCCGGCGGTGTCCGGGGAACGCTGGCCGATGGAGGCGAGCAGCACCGGCTGCTCGACGGTGAGCCAGCACCGGGCGTCGGCGGCGTCGACGAACGACTCCGCCGTCACCCCGGGCCGGGGCGGGTCGACCGCGATCGCGTCCCGGTGCGGATGGGTGAGTCTGGCGGCGGCCTGCGCGGAGTGCAGGTAGTGGTCGAGGACCCGGTGTACGGCCTCCCGTCGTTCCGCTGCCGGCTCCTGCTTCCGGGCCAGTTCGGCGGCGTACGCGCGGAGCAGGTCGTGGCAGCCGTACCGGCCAGGGACGTGTTCGGATAGCAGGTTGGCCCGGGTCAGCTCGGCGAGCGCGGGGTGTACCTGCGGTGGCGGGAGCCCGACCAGGCTGGCCGCGGCGGCGGTGCCGATGTCCGGGCCGGGGTGCAGTCCGAGCAACCGGAACAGTCGGGCCGCTGGCGCGGTGAGCCTCTGGTACGACCACGAGAAGACGGCCCGTACGTCGGTGCCGGGGTCACCGTCGGCGAACCCGTCGAGCCCTCCGGCGGTGGACCGCAGCTGCTCCGCCAGGGTCCGTAACGGGAAGCCGGGCTGGGCGGCGGTCCGGGCGGCCGCGACCGCCAGGGCCAGCGGCAGCCGGGCGCAGTGCGCGATGATCTCGTCCACCGCCGTCAGCTCCGCTGCCACCCGTCCCGGGCCGAGTCGCTGGACCAGCAGTTGCCGAGCTTCGTTGGCGGGTGGCAGTTCCAACGTGACCGGGTGGGCGCCGACCCTGGCGACCAGTCCGGAGAGCCGGTACCGGCTGGTCACGATGACCCCGCAGCCGGGTGTGCCGGGCAGCAGTGGGTGCACCTGGTCCGCGTCGGCGGCGTTGTCCAGCATGATCAGCACCCGTCGGCCGGCGAGCAGGCTCCGGTAGAGCGCGGCCTGCTCGGCCAGGTCGGCGGGGATGTGGTGCGGAGCGGCACCGAGCGCGGTCAGGAGGCCGCGGATCGCCTGGCCCGGCTCCACCCGGGAACCGCTCGGATCGAAGCCTCGCAGGTTGACGTGGAGTTGGCCGTCCGGGAACCGGTCGGCGCGCCGGTGTGCCCAGTGCACCGCCAGGGTGGACTTGCCGACTCCGGCGGTGCCGGAGACCACCGCGATCATCACGCCGGCCGGTTCGCCGCCGCTCGGCAGCAGGATGTGGTCGAGCTGGTCGAGTTCCCGCTGCCGACCGGCGAAGACGGCGAGGTTCAACGGAAGTTGTGCGGGGACCCGTGGCAGCGGCGCCCCGCCGGTCCGGCCGGCCACGCCCCGCCCGTCGCCCGCGAATGAGCCGGCGTCGCCGGTGCCGGTGGTGGTCGGTCCGGGCCCGGCGGTGTGGGTGACCGGAACCGGGTCACCGGTGTCGGTGGCCGGGCCGTCGCCACCGGTGTCCGTCGCCGGGCCGCTGCCGCCCGTCGCGGTCGTCGTCAGGTCGAGTCCGGGATCGCCGCGCAGGATCGCCTGGGCCAGCCGGTTGAGTGGGGCGCCGGGATCCAGCCCCAGCTCGTCGGCGAGTCGTTGCCGGGTCCGGTGGTAGGTCCGCAGCGCGTCCTGGCGCCGACCCGACCGGTAGAGCGCGAGCATCAGGTGCCCGGCGAGTCCCTCGTCCAACGGCTCCCGCGCGGCCAGCTCGGCGAGTTCGCCGAGCACCGTGTCGTGGCCGCCGAGGGCGAGATCCGTCTCGATCCGCAGCAGCGTCGCCGACCGGCGCAGTTGGTCGAGCCCGGCGCAGACCCGGGCGCGCAGTGGTTCGGCGGCGTCGGCCAACGGCGTACCACGCCAGAGAGCGAGTGCCTCGCGCAGCAGCCGGGCGCGTTCCACGTCGGTCGCGGTCCGGGCCAGTTCGACGAGGCGGGTGAAGCGGTGGGCGTCGACCGAGTCGGGCGGGACCTCGATGGCGTACCCGTCGCCGCGTCGGACGAGTACGTCACCGTACCGGTCCCCGGCGGTGTTCAACGCGGTACGCAACCGGGAGACGTACGTGCTCAGTACGGCGGTGGCGTTGGCAGGTGGCTCGCCCTGCCACAACAGGTCGACCAACCGGTGGATGGGGACCGGCCGGCCCGCCTCCAGCAGCAGGAGCCCGAGCAGGCAGCGTTCCCGACGCCTTCCCACGTGGACCGGAGACCCGTGGTGTTCCACCTGCACGGGACCCAGCACGCGAAATTCCATGACCTGATCCATTGGTCTTCCGTGTACCTCCGATGAGCGTCCGGTGTGTGTCGGCGCGTCGTGGTGTCGCGGAGGTGGCGAACCCGCGCTCGGTCTGGTCGTCAGGCAGGGTGTGCCGTCGACCATAGTGTTGACCATCGGGGGTGTCCGAAGGTTGCGTACGCGGGTCTACTTTCGCGTGTCGCCGTTACCGCTGCCGTGAAGGTGGCGGTGGGCAGCCGCGCGCTCGCCGAGCGTCAGAGTCGATCATCAGCGCCGCCGGGCGGCGCGACGGTGCCGGCGGTGCGGAGCGTCGATCAGCGGCGCCGTGCACGGAACAGCGCGCACCGCACACCGGGTGGCGGGCGGTACGCGGCGGCGGAAATGTGGGGGTGCGGGCGGGGGAAGACGCGGGCGGACCACCGGACCGCCCGTCGGGGCTGTTCGGTGGCCTCGGCGGGCGGTCCGGGCGCGCGGCGGCCCGGATCGTCGGTTCAGGCCTGCCGTACGTGCCGTTCCACGTGCTGACACCGCACGTACCGGAGGTTCTCGTCCACGGTGGTCCGGCCCGACCGCTCCGGCCTGGGATCGAGTCGGGGATCGCGGCTCAGCATCGCCCGGTGCAGACCCACCAGTTCGGACCCGGGATCCAGCCCGAGGTGGCTCCGGAGGGTGGCCTGGGCCCGTTGGTACGTGGCCAGCGCGGTCGCCACGTCACCGCAGCGGTAGTGCGCCAGCATCAGTTGTCCCCAGAGGGCCTCCCGGGTCGGATGCGCCTGGGTCAGCCGGCGGAGTTCGTCGACGAGGTCGGCACCTCCACCCAGGTTGAGCCGTGCCTGCAGATGGCATTCGACCGCGATCTGGCGCAGTTCGTCGAGAGCGGTCAGCCGGGAGGCGAACGCCGGGGTCCGGGGGACGTCACTCGCCGGTTCACCCCGCCACAGCGCCAGGGCCGCCCCCAGTTGGGTCGCGGCGGGCCCCGGAGCGCCTGCGGCGAGTGCCGCCCGGCCCAGCCGGAGTCGTTCGGTGAACGCGTGCAGGTCCACGTCGTGCGGTCCGGTCCGCAGCAGGTAGCCGCCCCCAGCGGTGACGAGCCGGTCCCGCCCGGCGTCCGGTGAACCGCAGATGGCGGTCCGCAGGCGGGTCGCGTACGTCCGCAGGTTGGCGATCGCCGACGCGGGTGGGTCACGGTCCCAGAGCAGCTCGACGAGGGCGTCCAGTGGGACCGCCCGGTTGGGTCGCAGCAGCAGGGCGGCGAGTAGCGCCCTCGGTCGTACTCCGTTGAGTCGTACCGGCCGGCCGTCCCGCCAGACCCGCACGGGACCGAGGACCGCGAAGCGTAGCCGCGGCTCACTCCGTAGCAGGAGCGTTGACATGGACACAGCCTGCGGGACGCGGGTTTCCGTCCGCCTTCCAGTGTTCTTCCGGCCGGCCACCGGCCCGCCGCCTGCGGGTGCGGCGGGCGGGGGCGGGACCTGGCCCGGTGGGCCCGCCGACCGTGACCGGCCTGGTGGGCCCACCGGACGTCGGTCAGTCCTTCGGATGGCCCTCGGGCGTGGTGTCCCACTCCGGGTTGCCGAGCGTGCCGACCCAGTCGCGCACCTTCGGTACGTCGTTCGGCGCGAAGGCCAGGCTGAGCAGGAGCAGCAGTCGCGCCTTCTGCGGCAGCAGGTCGTCGCCGGCGATGATCGGTGTGCTGCCGCCACCGCCGTAGACCGAGCCGGAGCCGGTGCGGGTGGTGCTGACGAAGACGACGCCCTTCGCGGCCGCGGCGCCCCGGGCGGCGCTCTGCGCGGACGAGAGCCCGCCGGCGCCGGTCCCGGCGGTGACGATCCCCTTCACCCCGGCGTCCGCGAACGCGGTGATCGCCTCACCGCCGGCCTGCTGGTAGCCGTAGACGACCTCCACCCGGGGCAGCGCGGTCGGTGCGATCCTCGACATGTTGAACGGTGTCATCCAGTGCTGCTTCGAGTCGCAGTGGTCGACCCGGGCGGGTGCCCGGCCGACCTTGATGTTCGGTCCGTCGACCCAGCCCAGTACGCCGAACTCCCGGGTCTGGAAGGTGTCCATCCGGTACGCGCTGGTCTTGGTCACGTCGCGGGCGGCGTGGAACTCGTCGCCGAGCAGCAGCACCGTGCCGTAGCAGTACGTCGACTGGCTGGCCGCGAGCACGATCGAGTTGTAGAGGTTGGCGGGTCCGTCGGCGCCGATCACCTGCGGCCCGTCCGGGGTACCGGCCGCCCAGGGCCGCATCGCGCCGGTCAGTACCACCGGCTTGCGGTTCTGCACGGTCAGGTCCAGCCAGTACGCGAACTCCTCCATGGTGTCGGTGCCGCTGGTGACCACCACCCCGTCCGAGTCCCGGAGCGCCTTCTCGACGGCGAGGGTGAGGGCGTGGAACTCGGCGATGGTGTAGCCGCCGGAGCCCTTGTTGCCGAACTGGACGGTGCTGACGTCGGCGACCTGGCCGATCTCCGGCTGGAGCTGCCCGACCAGGCTGGCGATCGGGATCTGGCCGGAGCGGTAGTCGGTGTAGCTGCTCCGGGAGGTGGCGACACCGGAGATGGTGCCACCGGTGCCGATCACCGTGACCCTGGGTTCCCGGGTTCTGGCCTGGTTGACCGCTTCGGTGTAGGCGACGCTGCGGATGCCGGACGGTCCGGTCACCGCGGCGACGTTGGTGGCCGGCAGGGCGACCGCCTCCGGCGCGGGGGAGCGGTCGAGGGCGGAGACCACGGTCGCGGTCAGCGCCGCGGCGAGGAGCGGGACGAGTACGGCGACACCGCGGCGCGGGGCCGCCCGACATTGATCCTTCAGACTGGACAACCTGACCTCCAGGGTGGGGGATTCGGCGGTTCCGGGCATCGTCCGGGCCGGCCGTTTCCGTGTCATTGCAAGATCATTACTGGTGATCGTGCTCTGGAACCGACGCGGGACTCCTCGACCGTCGGCCATCGCCGGATGGGTGGCTTCGCCCGGCCCGTCCGATCGTCCGGGCGCCCGGGCTGTGATCAGTCACACAACCGGCCCCGAAGGATGAACCTCGGCGGCTCGCCGGGATACCCAGGAGCAGGATGGACGACAGGGACCGGCCGTTGCTGCACCGGGTGGCCACCGGTGACCAGCGGGCCTTCGCGGAGTTGTACGCCCGGCACGGCCGGGCGTTGCTGGCGTACGCCGAGGGGCTGCTCGCCGACCGGGGACGTGCCGAGGAGGCGGTCCAGGACACCCTCCTGGCCCTGTGGCGGGGCGCCACCTCGTTCGAGGGGCGGTCGACGGTGCGTACCTGGCTCTTCGGCATCTGCCGCCGGCAGGCGCTGAACCGGATACCCGGACGTCATCCGGTGTCGGTGCCGGTCGAGGCGGCGGCCGGGATCCCGTCCGCCGAGCCGGGACCGGAGGCGGTGGCGCTGGCCCGGGCCGACGCCCGGGCGGTGGCCGCCGCCCTGGCCGAACTGCCGTCCGGGCACCGGGAGGTGCTCGATCTCGCGTTCGGTGCCGGGCTGGCGCAGGCCGAGATCGCCGAGGTACTCGGCATCCCGGTCGGCACCGTGAAGAGCCGCCTCTTCCACGCCCGGGCCAGCCTCGTCCGGGCGCTTCCGGCCGATCCGTCGACCGCGACGCCGACGACGTCAACCACAGCGCCGGCACCGCCCGGGTCCCCGGCATCCGTCGGATCCTCGGGAAGGAGGACGGGACGATGACACACCCGACCGATCTGCTGGCGTCCTTCGCCGCCGGAACACTGCCGGACGAGGACGCCCGGCAGGTCGCCCGACACCTGGACCGGTGTGCCGGCTGTGCCGCCGAGGCCGCCTCCTGGCAGCGGATCGGGGCCGCGGTCGCCGACCGGGTCGCGGCGGTCGCCGTACCCCCGTCGGGGCTGCTCGACGCGGTGCTCGCACGGCTGTCGGCGGACGGTGCGCCGCGAACCGCCGGGCAGGCCGCGTCGTCGGAACCCCCGACACCGGCCGCGACCGGTTCGGTGGCGCTACCCCGGTACGCGGCGGTGCCGGGCGGTGCGGTCGGTGCCCGCGCGGTGCGGATCCTGGCCCGGCAGTGGCGGCTGGTCGACCGGCGGGTCTGGCCGGTGGCCGGCGCGGTGCTCGCGCTCGGTACCGGTTTCGCCGCCTGGGCGCCGTCCAGAATCTCCGGCACGGTGCTCGCCATGGTGGTGCCGCTGGTCGCGGCGTTGGCGATCGCGGGTGCCTGCGGCAGCGGCACCGACCCGGCCGCCGAGGTGGTCGCGGCCAGCCCGACCGGCGTACGCACGGTGCTGCTCGCCCGGCTCAGCCTGGTGCTCGGGGTGATCGTCGGTGCCGCCTCGGTCGCCTCCCTCGGCCTGGGCTGGTTCGACGCGGCTAGCAGCCCACCACTGCTGTTCGTCGCCTGGCTCGGCCCGGTCACGCTGCTATCCGCGGTGAGTTTCGCACTGTCGGTGCTGTGGCGACCGGCGGTCGGGATCGCGGGCGCGATGGCGCTCTGGATGCTGCGGGCACTCGCCGGCACCGGCACGCTCGACCACACCGTGCTGAACGTGGTGGAGCCGTTGTGGCGGACCAGTGGACCGGTCCTGACGGGCGCGGCACTGCTGGTGGCCGGGGCGGTGGCGCTCTCACCACATCTGCCCGGCCGGGCCAGCAGGGCGTACGGCTGGTGACGACTGTGGCCTGGGTCACCGACGAACGACTGAACCACTCGCTCGGAACAACACACTCATAACTGTGAAAGCCGAATTGATCCGGCAAGTCCGGAACAGACGCTTGCCGCTCTGGCGGTACGAGGCCCGGCGGGCCGGTTGGACAGTGTTCGCCGCACCGTTGACCGCCCTGCTGGTCGGGGTGGCACTGGCCCTGCTCGCCGCCAACGGCGGGTCGTCCAGGGCCCAGGTCGGCCGGATGCTGCTCGCCGGGCCGGAGGTCATGCTGCCGCTCGCCGTCGGCATGGCCGCGGTCAGCATGGTGGCCCGGGACGGCTGTCGGGAGCTGCAGCTGTCCCTGCCGACCCGGTACGCCGTCACCCTCGGCCGCAGGCTCGGCGCCCTGGCCCTGGCCGGTGCGGTCTGCACCCTGCTCTTCTCGGCGGTTCTGGGTCTGACCGGGTGGTGGACCGGGCCGGGCCCGCTGGCGTCGACGCTGGTCTGGTTGCCGCCGACGGTCTGGCTCACCGGGCTGGCGGTGCTGGTCGGGATGCTCGGCCGCAGTGTCGTGCTGGCCACCACGGTGGTCGCCACGGTGTGGCTGGGCGAACTGCTCTTCGCCGCCTCGATCGGGGCCCTTGACTGGGCGCGGCCGTTCTTCCTGTTCACCACCGTCCGGTTCGGGGTCGACGCGGACTGGTGGTCCAACCGGCTGGCGTTGACCGGCTCCGGACTGCTGATCTTCGCGGTGGTGGCCCTGCTGCTTCGCCGGCCCCACCGGCTGCTGACCGAGGAGGAGGTGTGACCGGCGTGTCCGAACTGCTCGCGGTGAGCCGGTACGAGTTCCGGATGCAGGCCCGCAAACGGTCGCTCTGGTTGGTCACACTGCTGCTCGGCGGCCTCTTCGTCGCCATGCAGGGCGACCAGGGGCCACGCTACCTGCCGGCGGACACCCCGCCCGCCGAGGTGATGACCACCTGGGCGGTGCTGTTCGGGATCGTGGTCCCGCTCGGCTTCGGCATGGTGCTGGCCGACCGGCTCGTCCGGGACCGGCGGCTCCGGACCGCCGCGCTGCTGGAGAGCCTGCCGGTCGGCCCGGGCCGGCTTCTCGCCGGAAAGTACCTCGGCGGACTCGCCGCCTCCGCCCTGCCGGTGTTCCTGCTGATGCTGGTGGCCGGCGGATACGAGAGCGTGTCCCGCGGCGATCCACTGCTGCTCGGCTGGGCGGTGCTGGCGTTCGCCGTGGTGATGCTGCCCGGGCTGGTATTTGTCGCCGGGTTCGCCCTGGTCTGCCCGCTGGTCCTCTCCGCGCCGCTGTTCCGGGTGCTCTTCGTCGGCTACTGGTTCTGGGGCAACATGCTGGGTTCGGAGATCCTCCCGTCGCTGACCGGCACCCTGCTCACCCCGATCGGCGGCTATCCGGCGAGCTGGCTGACCGGGGAGTGGCAGATGTACGCCGGGATGCCCGGTTGGCTGTCCTTCCTCCGACCGGAGCCGGACGGCATCGCCGCGCTCTCCAGCGTGCTCCTGCTGGTCCTGTTCGGTCTGCTGCCGGTGCTGGTGGCCGGCATCGTGCTCGGTCGCCGTCGTCGTACCGCCGTTTAGAAGGGTCTGTCTCGACATGGACATCCAGATCAGTCAGTTGGGTCGGCGGTTCGGCAGGGTCACCGCGCTGCACTCGGTCGACCTCACCATCCCCGGCGGCATGTACGGGCTGCTCGGTGCGAACGGCGCCGGCAAGACCACCCTGATGCGGATCCTGGCCGGCGTACTGCCGCCGGGTTCGGGACAGGTCCGGGTCGGCGGGCACGACCTGAGCACCGGGGCCGGCCGGCTCGCCGTGCAACGACGGCTCGGCTACCTGCCGCAGGACCTCGGTCTCTACCCCGACCTGACACCGAGGGAGTTCCTCGACTACGTCGGCCTGCTCAAGGGGCTGGACGACACCCGGGCCCGCCGGTCCCAGGTCGACGAACTGCTGGAACTCGTCGCGCTCGGCGACGTGGCCGGTCGACGGATGAAGGGCTTCTCCGGCGGGATGCGCCGCCGGGTCGGCATCGCGCAGGCACTGCTCGGCGACCCCGCCCTGATCGTGGTCGACGAACCGACCGCCGGCCTCGACCCGGAGGAACGGGTCCGGTTCCGGACCCTGCTGGCCGGGCTGGGCGGGCACCGTACCGTGCTGCTCAGCACGCACATCGTCGAGGACGTGGCGCAGACCTGCCAGCACGCCGCGGTGATGGCCGCCGGCCGGGTCGTCTACACCGGTACCGTCGCCGACCTGGTGCGGGTCGGGGAGGGCGCCACCTGGGAGGTGGTGACCGGAGTCGGCGCGCCGCCGCCGGCCGGGGTGGTGGTGTCGGCGGTCAGCCGGACCGACGGCACCCACTACCGGGTGGTCAGTCCGACCCGGCCCGGCGCCGACGCCCAGCCGACCGCACCCTCTCTCGAGGACGGTTACGTCGCCCTGATGCAGCGCGGCGTCGCGGCCCCGTCGGCTGACACACCGGCCCGGTAGGTCGTCCGGGTCGGGCGGGAACGAGGACGCCGAGCACCGAGCCGCCCGTACCGCGAGGTCCACCCCGTCGAGGGCGGTGCCGTCGCCGAACCGCTTGACCAGGCCGGAAGCCTTTATCGCCAGCTCGCCGGCCGGACGGGACACGGTGGTCCCGCCGGTCGGCGGCCCGGGGCGTTCCGGTCACTTCGATACGATCCGCCCGAGAGTGGCGTTTTGCATTGCGACTGAAATGCAAAACTCGGGCCGGGTACGTGTCAATGCGACTGCACTGTGAAAGCATGGGTGGGATGCCGAAGAAAGTGGATCACCAGGCGCGGCGGGCGCTGATCGCCGAGGCGCTGCTGCGGATCGCGGCCGACCGTGGGCTGGAGGAGGTGAGCCTGCGGCACGTCGCCGCCGAGGCCGGCGTCTCCTCCGGCATGGTGCAGCACTATTTCCGCACGAAGGACGAGATGATGGCCTTCGCCATGGAGGTGGTCCGGGACAACGCCCAGGCCCGGATCGCCGCCGCCGAACAGGCCCTCGGCGAGTCCGCGTCCCCCCGGGCCCGACTGCGTGCCCTGCTCGTCGCGCTGCTCCCCCTCGACCAGCAACAACAACTCGACGGCCGGGTGGCCCTCGCCTTCCTCGCCTACGCGGCGGTACGCCCGGCGGTCGCCGCCGCCCTCGGCCGGGACAACAACCTCATGCACCAGTGGATCGCCGAGCAGGTACGCGTCATCCGGGCCGCCGGCCCGCCACCGCCGACCGGAACCGACCCGCTGCACGCGGCGACCGCGCTACTGGCCACCGTGGAGGGACTCGGCACCTACATCGTCAGCGGACAGTACCCGTCCAAGGCCGCGCTTGCGGTGCTCGACGCCCAACTAAACGTCCTGCTCGGTCCCGCACCCGTCGACTCGGCAAGCTGACCCGGCGCGCCGGATGTCCGATGCGGGACCTGACCCCCGGCGTCCGCGTCGAAGGGTTTGATTGCCTGAACGACCTCAAGGAGGTTCGGGTGGAGCCCGACAGCGCGGGTTCCGGAGGATCACCCGCAGTGCCGGCAAACCCGGAACAGGGCGCTGGCTGTCGCCGTTTGTGTCCCCCGCCGAGGGGAAGGCGATGGGCGATAGTGGCGCGGAGCCGCCCGCGCCGCATCTCGGGGAGGTCGACATGGGTGATCGAGAACAGTTGCACGAGCTTCGCCAGCAGGCCCACAACTCGGGCATCGAGGGCAACTCCAAGATGACCGAGGAGCAACTGCGCGAGGCGCTACGCAAGGTCGGCAAGGGCGAACAGCCCCAGATGGCCAAGCAGAAGGCGAAGCGGTGACACCGCGGGCGGTGCCGGCCACCAGGATGCCGGCGCCGCCCGCTGGTGCTCAACTGATGGTGGCCAGCAGGTCTCGGCAGGCCCGCTCGCACGCGTCGCAGGGTCCGAGGGGCGCACTTGACAGCGGTCGGTGACGACGGACTACCCTCGTCGGTAGCGCGTGGGGATCGCGCCGAGACTCGCCGGAAGGCTTGAAGCCACCCCTCGCTTCCGATGTGAGCGACGGATGCCGAAGCTCTGATCCGCCCGTGCGAGTCCGGGCGTAGAGCGAGGTGCTCCGTGAAGACCCTGCCCGACAATCCTCACCTCGACCACCTGCGTCAGCAGGCCAAGGAACTCCTGTCCGGACTGCGCGACGTCGATCCGACGGCGTCGCTGGCCGACGCGCAGACCTCACTGGCCAACCAGTACGGCTTCCGTACCTGGACCGAGTTGAAGGCGGAGGTCGACCGTCAGCGCGGCCGGGCCGACGTCGCCGACCCGGCACTCGCGCGTGCCGTCGCGGACCGCTACGGACTGGGCGAGGTGGTCGCGGAGATGCGGGCGGTGGCCCGCCCCGACGACACCGGCCGCAGGTGGTCGCTGGAGACCGACCGGGGCCGCTGGGCGGTCCGGACCATGGACACCTGGTGGCCCATCGTCGACGCCGAGACCGACGTCGCGCTGCAGGAGGCCGTCGCCGCCGCCGGCGTACTGCTCCCGGCCCCGGTGCGCAGTCGGTCCGGACGGGTCGTGGAGACCATCGGCGGGCACACCTGGCGGGTCCACGAGTGGCTGCACTCCGGACCGCCGCTGTCCGCCCCGGCGAGTTCGACGGTCACCCGCGAGGTGGGCGCGATCCTCGCCACGATCCACAACCTCGCGCTGCCGGTGGACCGGATCAGTCCCTGGCACCGGATGCGGCTCACCGAGGCGGGGTGGCCGGAACTCGCGGCGACCGCGACGGCCCGGTCCGCCCGCTGGGCGCCCCTGCTCACCGAGGCGGTGCCCACCCTGGTGGATCTGGAACTGATCGGAGCGGACGCCCCGGCACCACCGGCGCCGGTGCTGTGCCACAACACGCTGGGCCCGGCGAGCGTACGGCGCGGTGCGAACGGTCGACTCATCGTCACCGGCTGGGAACACGCCGGGGGCCAGCCACCGAGCTGGGAACTCGCCAACGGACTACTGGACTGGACCGTCGAGCCCGGTGGCGGGGTGAACACCGTCGGCGCGCGGGCCCTGGTCGACGGGTACCGGGACATCGCCGGCACCCTTCCCGACCTGGACCTGACGATGTTCCGCGGTGCGGTCACCAGCCTCGCGAACTACGTGTCCGGGCAGGTCCGGTACGCCCTGGCGGCCCGCGACCCGGAAGATCGACGGTACGCGGACCGCAGCGTGACCCACCTGCTGTCCCACCTGCCGACGCGGTCCACCCTGGAGCGACTTCTCGACGTCGCCGTCATGACCCGCTCGTGACCCCGATCTGACCGCCAACACGTCCGCACCTTCCGACCCGGGTCCGGGCGGTGGACGATCCTGTTCACCGCCCGGTCGGTCGCCTCACCACCCCGGGTAGCGCCGGTACCAGTGCGGATCGGGTCCGTCGTCGTACTCGTCACCGGACGGGGACTCGAGTCGCTCGGTGAGCAGGTCCCGGGCCAGGGTGTCGGCCACCCAGGCCAGCTCCAGCCGGGCGATCCGGTTGGCCGGCAGCAGGTCGGCGCCGAACGCCGTACCGAGGAGCGCGCCGGCGACCCGGGCCGCGTGCCCGCCCTGCCCGACCGAGGCGGCGAGCAGCAGCGCGTCGAAGATCCCGTGCGGATCCCGCAGCGAGCTGGCGACGTAGACACCGCCGGCCAGTGCGGAGACCGCCCGGTCGTCGGGTACGAGCCGGGCCAGTTCGGCGGGGTCGGCCGGCCGGGACGCGGCAGCGCTCAACGCCTGCTCCAGGGCCTGACCGGCCGCGCTGTCGGCCTGCTCCGCACAGGCTTCCAAGGCCGCGCGTACCGCTGCCGGGATGTCCACCGGCGACTCCGGTCTCCGCGCCGGTCGTGGGCTCTCGGCCGGGTCCCGCGTCTGCTCCGGTTCCACGGTGAGCTGGAAGACGATGGTGGCGGCGAGGCGGGCCGCCTCGATGACCTCCGGTCCGTGGGTGAGCGCTGCGACGTCGGCGGCGAACTCGCCGCGCCAGGCGGGTTCGCGCAGGCACATCACCCCGACCGGCAGGCCGAGGATGAGCCCGTACGCGTCGGTGCTGGTGCCGACCGGCTTCTTGACGGTGCCCATCTCCCCGCCCTGGAGGGCGGCGGCGATGGCGGGTGCGGTGCCCCGTCCGTGGCCGAGAATGGAGAGGTCCGCCAGCCACCCGTCCGGCCACTCCCGATCCCGCCACCGCTTGATGTCCTTGACGCCCTGCAGCGCACCCCAGCGGTGGTACGTGTGCCAGACGACGCCCGGCAGTCCGGAGATTCCCCGATGGCTGCCCCGGACACTGAACCGGATCAGACCCTCGACGGTGAAACAGACGAGTTGACCGGCGCTGGTCGCCGGCACCGCGCCACTGATCGGGACGCCCCCGCCGGTCCCGCCCAGTGCGTCACCGAGGACGAGGCCGAGCACACAGCCCCGGGTCTTCGACAGCAGGGTTGTCCGCTTCTTCAGATCCATGCCCCGGAGCATAGGAACGGGTACGGAGCGTACGCTGCCCCTCGTCTCCCGGTGGATGTCGGCCGCCCGGCGCGCCGCCGGCGTACCGACCCGGTCCGCGCGGCACGTTCCGGTCAGGTGGTCGGCCGGGCGTCAGCGCTGGTAGGACCAGTCGAGCATCCGGTCGCCGTCGTACGGCATGACGCCGTGGAACGGTCGCGGGTCGGCGTCGAAGACCATCGGCAGCCAGAGGTTGTCGCTGTCCCACATCGGTCGGCTGGCCATCTCGTCGATCGGTACCCACTCGACCGTGCCCTCGTCGTTGTCGCTGAGCGGCGTACCGACGAAGTTGTCCGCGCGGAAGACGAAACACAGCAGGTCGAGCCGTCGAGGTCCGAAGCCGGTCCAGAGCATCGTGCCGCGTAACGCCAGATCGGTCGTGACCAGCCCGGATTCCTCGTACACCTCGCGCCGGGCACCGGTGAGTACGTCCTCGCCGGGCTCCACGTGGCCACCGAGGCTGAGGTACTTGCCGTGGTGGACGTCCTGTGGTCGCTTGTTCCGATGTATCAGCAGCACCTGCGTCCGGTCGGGGGAGAGGACGTACACGGCGGTCTGCAGAACCGGGGCGATCATTTGGGCAGTATGACAAGTGCCCGTCCGGTCGGCCGGGGCCTCGGTCGCCCTCAGATGTGCTGCTCCGCCGGAAAACCGGTCCACCGTAGCTCGGGTGGCAGGTGCGCCATGTCGTTGAAGATCACCAGCGCCGGTGGTCGGTCGGCACGGTAGAGGATCGTGGTCAGGGCGCAGTTGCCCTGGTTGAGGCCGAGCCAGCGCCAGCCGGGGGCGCCGAGGGCGTGTCGGACGAACCAGCCGATCTGGAAGTTGTGGGTGACGACCAGTTCATGGGTGTCGACCTCGGCCGGTACCGCATACCGCTCGATCGCCGCGTCGGCCAGTCGGGCTCCGGCCGAGTACTCGTCGGCGGTCACGCCGTGGAGGAACCGGGCGTAGACCTCGGGAAGCGCCTGCGGGTCGGGCACCGGCGGAATGTGGTCGTCCACCAGTTCCGATACCTGTACGGGTACGCCGGGCAGGTTGTCGCTGATCAGCTGGGTGGTTCGGACCGCGCGGGGGAGCGGGCTGTGGTGGATCGCGGCGATCGGCAGGTCGGCCAGTCGGCGACCCGTCAACCTGGCCTGCCGCTCGCCCCGCTCGGTGAGGGTGCCGTCGGCGGTCGCCTCGCCGTGCCGGACCAGATGCAGGAACCGGTTCGCCACACTGCCTCCTCGCGCCTCACCCAGCACCTATTGATCTTGCCATCCTCGCTGGCGGCGGGATTGTCGTACGCGAGTGTCACACTGAGGCATCCCCTCACTACAGGAGTCTCGATGCCTCGAGTGAGTTCGTACCGACGACGGGACGGCACCCGGGTCAGGGGCCACTACCGCACCCGACGGCCCGCTGGGGCCCGTCCTCGGCGGACGAACGCCCGACGTCGCCCGGCGGCCCGGGCCACCCCCGACCGGTCCGGTTGGTGGCTCGCCGGCGGACTGGCCCTCCTGGTGGCACTCTGGCAGGTCACCGAGTTCGTCCGGCGGCACCCGATCTGGTCGGTCGTGATCGTGGTGGGGCTGCTGGCCGTCGGCGGGGCCGTGCTGACCCTGGTCCTGCGGGCCCGTGACCGCCGGAACGCGGCGGAGAACGCCCGGGCGCTGCACATCGAGGTCACCGACACGATGACCGGTCCGCAGTTCGAGCAGTGGGTGGCCGCACTGCTGACCCGCTCCGGATTCTCCGGGGTGACGGTCTGCGGCAGAGCCGGCGACCGAGGCGCGGACATCGTCGCGACCACGCCCGACGATCGGCGGATCGTGGTGCAGTGCAAGCGGCACGGCCCGACGAACCGGGTGGGCAGCGCCGCGATCCAGCGGTTCGCCGGCACCTGTCGCAGCATCCACCGGGGTGACATCTGCGCGATCGTGACGAACGGTTCCTTCACCGCGGGCGACGGACTCCGGCTGGCCCGGGAACTCGACATCGTCCTGCTCGACCGGACGGCCCTGGCGCACTGGGCGTACACCGGGATCCCGCCCGCCTCGTTGCGGCGAGGCTGAGCAGGTCCCGGTCGCGACGCCGGATCGGTCGACCGACCCGGCGTCGCGCCCGGCGGACCCGGGTCAGGACCGCTTCGGGACGTAGTGCAGGGCGAGGACGCCGCACTCGAACGGCTGCGCCTTGACGAGGTCGAGCCGCTGGTAGTCACCGGAGTTGCCGAACACCGGCATGCCGGTCCCGATCGCGGTCGGGTTGACGAACAGGTGGAGTTCGTCGAGCAGACCGTTGGCGATCAGACTCGACACGAGCGTGCCGCCTCCGTACGTGATGATGTCCCCGCCCGGCTCGGCCTTGAGCTTCGTCACGATCTCGGTCAGATCGCCGCCGGCGACCTCCGCGTTCTCCCACGGCGACTCGGTGAGACCGTTCGAGATCACGACCTTGCGGGTGTTGTTCATGAAGTCGATGGCCTCCTGGGGTTCGCCGGGCGGGCCGGCGGCCCAGGCCGGGATGAATCCCTCGGCGAGCTTGCGCCCCAGGACGATGCAGTCGACCGGTTCGGTGAGGGCCGCGATGTAGGAACTGACGTCGTCGGTCCACGGGAACCGCATCCAGTCCATCTCGCCGTTCGGGCCGGCCATGTAGCCGTCGACGGTGGTCTGGACCTGGAGTTTGAATGTGCGCATGAAGTGTGCCTCCTGAGAGTACAAACGATGTCGGATTCTGGTGGTTCCGCCGGCGGTCGGTGCCGGACGCCTTTCGACAGGATCGGTCAGAGCGGCACGGCCGGCTCGATCAGGGTGGTGATGTGCATCGCGGCGGCCAGCGCGTCCCGGTCGCCGGTGCGGGTGTAGACCTCGGCGGCGGTGTCGGTGAACTTGATGACGTGCTCGTCACCGTGCCGGACCGCGTGGTCGACCACCTCGGCGGCCGCGTCCGGCCCGTCCGGGACAGCCGGGCCCCGGGGCGCTGGCCGGCCGGGAGGTGGCGCGTAGCCGGCGACGATCGCGGCGGTGGTGGCCCACACCGTGCTCAGACTGGGTGCCCACAACTCGGTCGGCAGCGCCGGCAGCGTGTGCAGCACCGCGTTCGGTGCGGTCGCGGTGTGCACCAGCAGGACAGGGCTGGCATGGCCGAGGGTCAGGTAGCGGACGGTGGCGGCGGTGACCAACTCGGTCAGTCGCGTACGGGCCTGCTCGGGGTCCGCGGCCGGCCGTAATCCCGCGACCGTCTCCGGCCACCCCGGTAGTGCCGCGAGTCGCCCGAGCCGCTCGGCGACCCGGCCACGCTGCATCGGGAGCCGGGGCAAGGCGTCGAGTGCCGCGTCCGCGTCGAGGCTTCCGGCAGGACGGACGGTCAACGGCAGCCCCTGGTAGCGGGCGGCCCAGAAGGCGAGTCCGTGGGCGAGCTCACCCAGCGTCTCCGGACCGTCCGCGCCGGCGAGCAGCGCGCGTACCGCGTGTCCCACCCGGATCACACCGTGCGTGGTACCGGCCAGGATGCCCGGCAACAGGCGCGGCCACCAGGTGGCCAGCACGTCCCGCCAGGGCGCCTGTCGGAGCTGTTCGGTGAAGTAGCCGGTCCAGTCGCCGACCCGACGACCGTCGCCGAGCGCCTGCGCCCAGTCGCGGTCGTCGATCCGGGTGACCGTGCCGGGCAGGTCGTCGAGCCGACGCAGGTAGCCGTCCACCCAACGGTCCACCCGCGCCGCGTATCCACGCCGGACCAGGACCTCCACCGCCATCGGGCCGTGGTTGGTCAACTGGTCCTCGCTCCACTCCGGCCCGTACCGGTGCAGCCTCGTGTATGCCTCGTTGAGCACTCCGCCGCGCATGTCGTACCTCCCGCCCGATCCGTACGCGGACCATCATGCGGGCGGGTCCGCCGCCAGACATCCGTGGTGTACACGGATTTCTCGTACGGATTCCGTTCGGCGAGGATGTCCGGGTGGCAGGCGACGACATGCCGGCGGTGTCCAGGCGGGAGGCGGACGTGCTGGCCGCGCTGGGCGAACGGCTGACCAACGCGGAGATCGCGGAGAGGTTCTTCATCTCGGTACGTACCGTGGAGAGTCACGTCTCCTCGCTGCTGCGGAAGTTCGCGGTCACCGACCGGTTGGCGCTGGCCCGCATCGCCGCGCGGCAGAGTCGGCCGCCAGCGGCCCTGCCCGGGCTACCCGCGCCACGGACCAGCTTCATCGGGCGGGCCCACGAACGGGACGCCATCCTCGCCGCGCTGCACACCGCCCGCCTGGTGACGCTGGTCGGCCCCGGCGGCGTGGGCAAGACCCGGCTGGCGGTCGAGGTCACCGCCGCCCACTACTCCGGACGCGGCGGCTTCGTCGACCTGGTGGCCGTCCAGCCGGGCTTCGTCGCCCAGGCCGTGGCCACCCGGCTGGCGGTACGCGAAGGGCCCCAGCAGCCGCTCATCGACACCATCGTCGAGCACCTCGGACCCCAGCGGGCGTTGCTCGTCCTGGACAACTGCGAGCATCTGATCGACCCGGTGGCGCACTTCGTCGACCGGGTGCTGGCCGCGTGCCCCGCGACAACCGTGCTCGCCACCAGTCGGCAACGGCTCGGCCTGCCCGGTGAGCGGACCGTGGCGATCGGTCCGTTACCGCTCGCCTCCGACGCCGAGCGGCTCTTCCACGACCGGGCACTCGCGGTGGCGCCGGGACTCGCCGCCGAACCTGCCGTCGTCGCTGACATCTGCGCCCGACTCGACGGTATCCCGCTGGCGATCGAGCTGGCCGCCGCGCGTACCGCGTCCCTGGGCCTCGACACTCTCCGCGCCGCCCTCGGCAGCGGTCTGCGCGTACTCGACGGCGGCCGTGGCTACGACCACCGGCACCACTCGCTGCGGGCGGTGCTGGACTGGAGCCACCGCCTCCTGGACCCGGCCGAGCAGGCCCTGTTCCGGCAGCTGTCGGTGTTCAGCGGGCGGTTCGACCTGACCGCCGCCGTCGCCGTGGCCGTGGCCGGCGAGCGGTCCGATGGCGACGGCGCCGCGTTCGCCGAACCGGGATCGGCCGACGGCACCGGGCCGCTGGCCGTCGATGACACCGGGTCGCCGACCGTGGACGGCACCGCGCCGTCGATCGGGGACGCGGCCGGGCCGGTCGCCGACCTGCTGGGCCGGCTGGCTGACCGCAGTCTCGTCGTCCACCACCCGGGGGCCACCAGCCGGTGGCGGATGCTGGAGACGATCCGCGCCTACGCCGCCGCGAAGCTGGCCGCGAGCGGCGAACAGGCCGACCTACGCCACCGCCACCTGCGGTGGGCAGCCCAGACCGCCAGCGCGCTCGCCGACCGGATCGGTCACGCCGACGACCCGTGGAGCGACCGGTTCGACGCCGTCGCCGACGACCTCCGGGCGGCGCTGGCCGCCGCGCCGCCCGGCCCCGGGGCGGTGGCGTACCAACTGGCCCGATCGCTCGGGCAGCTCAGCTACGCCCGTCGGTTCCTGCGGGAGTCCATCACGCACTTCAGGGACGCCGCGACCCACGCACCCGACCCGGCCAGCGCGGCGGCCGAGCTGCTCACCGCCTCCGACGCGGTCTACGCGATCGGGCATGCCAGCGAAGCCTTCGACCTGCTCCTGCAAGCCGCCGAAGGCGCGCGGCGGGCCGACGACGGTCGCGTTCGGACGATCGCCCTCGCCCGCGCCGTGGTCACGGCCACCCGGTTCCCGTCCGGCTTCACCCACCAGGTGCCGGCCGACCGGGTACGCCAGCTGCTGGACGAGGCCACGGCCAGTGGCGACAGCGCGGATCCCCTGGTCGCCGCCCACCTCGCCGCCGCCCGGGCCTGGAGCGCGGGCCATGGTCCGGCCGATCCCGAACCTTCACTGGCCGAACACGCGGCGCGGCTCGCACAGCTCACCGGTGACCCGGTACTGATCAGCGGTGGACTCGACCTGACCGGAAGTTCGGCGGCCGCGCACGGGCGGCTGCGCCAGGCCCACCACATCGCCCGCCAACGGCTCGACCTGCTGGCCCTGATGCCTCGGCACCGGCCCGGCTACGCCGCCGAGATCCTCGACATCTTCCACGTCGCCTGGCACGCCGCGTTCTCCGCCGGGGACCTTCCCGCCGCACTGACCACCGCCGAGATGATCCTCAACGACGAGGTGCTCGGCGCCCACCCCTACCGGGCCACCAGCAAACTCGTCCCCACCCTGGTCATGCTCGGTCGGCTGGACGAGGCTGTCGACCACGCGGCGGTCATGTGGGAGGGCTGGCAGGCCGCCGGCTGCCCGACAGCGGCATGGATGTCGCCGGCGGTCTCCGCCGTTGCCCTCGCCCACGGACTACGCGGTGACCTGGACGCCCACCGTCGCTGGCGGGACCGGGCCGTCCAGGCCACCGGTGTGAGCAATCCAGCACTGCTGCGCAACAACGCCTCCTTCGCCGCCTTCGTCGACGCCCGCGTCGCGGTGCACACCGGTCGGACCGCCGAGGCGGCCGCGCTCGTCGCCCGTGCCTTCGCCGATGTCACCGCAGGCCGGCACGAGACCTACGCCCGAGCCGCCGCCGCCGAACTCGCGGTGCTCGCCGAACTGCCGGACGCCGCCGACCTGCTGAACCGAGCCGACGAGGCCGGTACGGAGAACGAGTGGGCCGCCGCCTGCCTGGCCCGTACCCGGGGCCGGCTGTACGACGACCGGGACTCGCTGATGACCGCCGTACGGGGCTGGGAACGCATCGGGGCCCGGCTGGAGCGTGCCGTCACCCTGCTGCTGCTGCCCGATCGTGCCGCCGAGGGGCGGACCGAACTCGACAACATCCGCACATCGGGGTGACTCCGGCGGGGCACCGTACGGCCGGCCGGCCCGCAGAGGGTCGGTCGCCGGTCGGAGGCGTCGGTCGGCCACGACGAGCAGGGCGACCGACGCCACCGCCGACGCCGGCCGGGATCAGCAGGGCCTGACCGTCCACACCGGATACCAGTCGACCTCGTAGATGGTGTTGCCGTTCGGCGGGTACGTCCTGATCGGGCCACCGCCGGACCCGTAGGTCCGCACCGCGGCGCTGCCGGTCTGGTTGTTCTTCATCGCCCCCAGGTCGTACCAGTTCGACAACGTGTACGCGCCGCACCGGTACAGGTGGAAGACCTTCCACTGACCGACCGTGTCGTCCCAGACGGCCAGGCAGGCCCGACCGAGCGGACAGGGGTAGTCCGCGAAGTCGTACCGGCCGACGTGCGTGACCCGCTCGGCGGCCGGTGAGATACCCGGCGACGCGGCCATGACGGTCGAGTCCGCCACCGGGGGCGCCGGGGCCGCCTGTGCCGGGGCGCCGGCCAGGGCACAAAGCAGCATGCCCACCGCGACGCCGACTGTTCCGACGATCGTGCGTCCACGTCTCATTGCCTACCTCCGCAGCTGCTCGGATTCCGATGTCAACGCGACGGTATCGAGACGTGTTGTCATCTCCCTTTCAGTAGGGTTTCACCGACCACGGCTCTGCCGGTCGACCGAAACCCTCGTGCCCGGCATCCGTATCCCCGCCGTCGCCCGCCTCGGTTGGCGGACCGGGGCGTCGCGCGGCGGCTAGAGAGTCCTGAGTCGCTCCCGGGCCGCCGGGGACGCCTTCGCCAGGGAGCCGGCGTCGAAGGGCGGTTGCGGGTCGTACTCGATCAGGAGCTGGATGGCCTCGGCGGTGAGCTGGTCGGCGAGTAGCGCGACCAGGGTGAGTGCCATGTCGAGGCCGGCGGAGACACCGGCCGCGGTGATCAGTTTGCCGTCCACGACCACCCGCTCCGGGGTGTAGGTCGCGCCGTATGTCGCGAGTTGTCCGGTCCGGGCCCAGTGGGTGGTGGCGGTGCGTCCGGTCAGCAGCCCGGCGGCGCCGAGCAGCAGCGAACCGGTACAGACCGAGGTGGTCCAGCGGGTGCCCTCGTGCGTCCTGCGGAGCCAGTCCAGCAGCGGCCCGTCGGCCGGGTAGTCGCGGGCACCGGGCCCGCCGGGCACCACCAGCACGTCACACGCGGTGATGTCGGCCAGCGCCGCGTCGGCGGTGAGTGCGAGCCGGCCGGCGCCGTCCCGGACCGGCCCCGCCTCGGCGGCCGCGAGCACCACCTCGGCCCCGGGCAGGTGCGTGAGTACGTCGTACGGGCCGACCGCGTCCAGGGCAGTGAACCGCTCGAACAGCGGAATGACGATGCGCATCAGAGTTCTCCTCGGTCGGCGAAGTGTTGCCGGTAGCGGCCGGGCGTGACCCCGACGGTCCGTTTGAAGCAGCGGTGCATCGTCTCGACGGTGCCGAAGCCGCAGCGGCGGGCGATCGTCTCGCCGGTGCCGTCGGTGCTCTCCAGCAGTCGTCGGGCGGCCTCGACGCGGGCGGCCTCGACGTACGCGGCGGGGGTCTGGCCGGTCTGCGCGGCGAAGACCCGGGTGAAGTGCCGCTCGCTGATGCCGGCCCGGGCGGCGAGCACCGGCACGCTGAGATCCTCGGCGAGGTGTTCGGCGATCCAGGTCTGCACGTCGCGGAGCACGGTACGGGTCGGACGTTGCGCGGCGAGCTGGGTGCTGAACTGGGCCTGCCCGCCGGGGCGTTGCACGAACATGACGAGTCGCCGGGCGATGGTCCGGGACGTCTCGGCGCCCCGGTCCGCCTCCACCAGGGCGAGCGCCAGGTCGATGCCGGCGGTGACGCCGGCCGAGGTCCAGACCGCACCGTCACTGACGAAGATCGGGTCGGACTCGACGGTGACCGCCGGATACCGTTCGGCGAGTTCCGCGCAGCTCGCCCAGTGGGTGACCGCGCGCCGGCCGTCGAGCAGCCCCGCCTCGGCCAGCAGGAACGCACCGCTGCAGACGGCGGCGGTCCGGCGGGACCGGGCGGCGGCCGCGCCCAGCCAGTCGATCAGCCGACGGTCGGCGCACGCCTGCGTCCGCCCCGGGCCGCCGACCGTGACCAGGGTGTCGATCGGACCACCGTCGTCCGTGTCGATCCCGCTGGTCGGGGTGATCGTCAGACCGCCACTGGACCGGACCGGATCCCCGGTTGACGCGACGATCTCCAGCCGGTAGCCGGACGCCATTCGGTCAGCCTGCGCGAAGACCTCGTGCGGGCCGGTCAGGTCGAGGATCTGGAACCCGGGGAAGATCACGAAGACGATCCGGCGGCTGGTCATGTCCCCATCGTTTCCCCGGAATCGAGGTGGCGACAACGACAGTACTTTGACGATTTCCGCCATCGGCGGCCCCGGGCGGCGGCGGAGGGCCGGCGAGGACTCCGTCCCGGCGGTACGTCGCCCGTGCGGGCGGGGTATCCGGGAGATCTCAGGGCGACGACGGAGGTCGGGCGGCCGGCCGCTCTCCCAGACTGTCGGTATGTCGATCAATCCTGACCCCGTTCCGGCCGGTCCGCCGGTCGACCGCCGTGCCGCGCTCCTGACCGGGGCCGCCGCCCTGGCCACGGTGTCGCTGGTCGGCGTACTGCTCGGCGACGACGTCCCACCGCTGGACGCCTGGCTGCTACACCACCTGTACGCCGGGCCGGGTGCGGCCACGGCGGCGGTGGCCACCGCGATCAGCGGCGCGGGCACCCTGGCGGCGCTGGCTCTGCTGCTGGTCGTCACCGGTCGGCTGCTCTGGCGGGAGCGGCGGCGGGCGGTCGGGTCGATCGCCCGGCACCTTGTGCTGCTGGCCGGTTCGGCGACCACCCTGCTGCTGCAGGTCGTCTTCCAACGACCCGGCCCGCCGGTGGCGGCAGCCGACTGGACGTATCCGAGCGGACACGCCGTCGTGGTGACCGCCGCCGCGCTCACCGCCGTGCTGCTCGCCTGGCCGCTAAGTACGCGGTGGCGTCGACCGGTGCTGACGATCGGGGTCGGTGCGGTCCTGCTGGTGTCGGCCAGCCGGGTGCTGCTGGGCGAGCACTACCTCATCGACGTGGTGGCCGCCGTCACCGCGACCGCCGGCGTCGGGCTGCTGCTCGCCACCGTGCTCCGACTCTGGCCGGCCCGGCGCCCACCGGCGGTCCCGGCTGCCGCCGGTCAAGGTGACAGCTGAGCTCGTCGAGGTTCGCGGCCGCCGGGGGAGGTCCGGGCCGTGGCCGGCCGACGGTTATCCGCGCGCCGGGTCGGAGCCCGGCTGAACCTTCCGCCCGGTGGGAGGTGACGGCCGGGCGTGCTGGCGCTCGCCACCGTCGGGTCAGCTCTGGCCGGGCTCGTCCACGTCACGCCGGAGCAGGTCCTCCGGGGACTCCCGGCGTACCAGGGTGTTGACCCGGCCGTCCCGGACGGCCAGCAGCGGCGGACGGCTGACCAGGTGGTAGTTGGACGCCCGGCTGTGGTGGTAGGCACCGGTGCCGGCCACCGCGAGCAGGTCGCCGGGTCGGATGTCGGACGGCAACGCCAGGGTCGGTACGACCACGTCGTCGACGTCGTTGTGCCGCCCGACCACGCAGGTCGGCACCGACGGGGCGGAGGTCGGACGGCCGACGAGCACCGCGCTGTGCCGGGCCCCGCAGAGCGCGCCGGACGGGCAGTCGGTCATCCCGCCGTCGACCGCGACGAGGCCGCGTCCCTCCTGGTCACGGGTCACCGACACGACGTGGTAGAGGGTGACCCCGGCCCGTGACACGATCGCCCGGCCGGGCGAGACGGTCAGCCGGGGCACCGGCAGGTCGTGGCGTTCCGCGACCAGGCGCAGCACGCCCCGGATCCGTCCGGCGAACGCGGCCAGGGCCAGACTGGGATCGCCGCCCGAGTAGGCGACGGCGTGTCCGCCGCCGAGGTTCATCTCGGTCGTCGAGACACCGTGCCGGGCCCGCATCGCGGCCAGGAAGTCCAGCACCACGTGCAGTTCGTGTTCGTACCGGTTGAACCGGCTGACCTGGTGGCCGACCGAGCAGTCCAGCCCGACCAGATTCAGCCGGGGCTGGGCGACGATCCGGGCCACCGCCGCCGCCGCGTCCCCGGAGGCGATCCGTAACCCGAAGCGGCGGTCGACGCCGTCGGCCGGATCCGTCGCACCGATCACCCGCAGCAGCACCCGTTGGCCGGGCGGGGCGGTCGCGGCCAGTCGGGTGATCTCACCGATCGACTCGACGACGATGGCGCCGACCCCGGCCGCGTACGCTGCCGTCAGGTCCTCAGGGGTCTTGGCGCTGCCATACAGCACGATCCGGTCGGCGGGAAAACCGGCCGCCAGCGCCACCCGCAGTTCCCCGGCCGAGCCGACGTAGAGGCGCAGCCCCTCCTCGGCCACCCAGCGGGCGAGACCCCGGGTGAGCAGGGCCTTCGCGGTGTACGCAACGTTGTCGCGGCCGAACGCGGCCAGGTAGTCACGGCAGTGCGTCCGTACGTCGGTCTCGTCGAGCAGGTACGTCGGCGTGCCGTACCGGGCCGCCACCTCGGCCAGCCCGACGCCACCGACGAACAGGTCGCCGTGCGCGCCCCAGGACGCGGTTGCCGGCCAGACCTCCTCGAGTGGTGCCCGCAGCGAGGTGCGCAGGGAGGGAAGGATCTCCGCCAGGGTCATCGGACGCCTCCAGCAGGACGGACGGATGTTCTCACCCGACGACGGTCGCCCCGACGGTGGCCGGTCCGCCAGGGGCCTTGACGCCGCCGATACGGCGGCCGCCCGCTTCCGCACGCCGCAGATACGTCCGGCCGCTTTCCCCCACGCCGGCGCTACCGCAGTCGCCCGCTTCTCGTGCCGCCGACACGGCCGGGGAGTCGGGGCGGGGGTGTCGTCGCGACGTGCGGAAACGGGTGCTTCGCGTAGGCAACGCGTCAAGGTCGGTTGGCGGCCGCCCGATCCCGCGTTGACCTGGTCCGAGGCGGCGCGGCGGACCAGTGGACCGCCCTGCCCGTGAGCCGGCCGGCGCCGACCGGCGTTGTCGGCCGTCCGAGCGAGGTGAGGAAGATGACCAGTTCCGACTCCGGTCCGGAGTCCGACCGGGCGTGGCGTACGCCGACCGGGATCAGCGTTGCGGTCGGCTCCGTGCTTGTCGTGCTGGCCGCGTGCGTGGCGGCGGCCCTGTTCCCGCCCCGGGACCTGGCGCCACGACTGGTGGTGATGGCCGTGGCGGCCGGCGTGTTCGCGGCCCGGGTCGCGGACCTGTGGGCCGTGTCCTGGGTCGGCGGGCTGTCGGTGCTGGTCTTCACCGGGTTCCTCGCCAACCGGTACGGCGAGCTGACCACCCGGGAAGGCGACCTCTGGTGGTACGGGCTGGCCGTCGTTGTCGCCACGGCGCTCGGGATCGCCTACCGCCGAATCCGGGCCTGGATTGCCGCCCGCTCAACCGCCCGACGTCCCGGTCGTCAACGCGCACCGCGGCGCGGCGGCCTAACCGAAGAGGCGCAGCAGGAAGATCTGCTCCGGGGTCAGCCGCAGCGCTGACCGTACGTCGGCCTCCGGGTAGATTTGGGCGGCGTTGATGTCGGCTCGCCGGAGGCTTGTCGCGGTGCCGACCGTGACCCCTCTGCCGGCCAGGGTTTCCAGGAGGCGCTGGCGGTCGAGGAGGTACACGGCGGAGATGCGCCACCTGTGGTGGCGGACCGCGCCGGGCGGCCGTGGTGGCCCGGCGAGCACCAGGTAGAGGTCGCAGTCGTGCGGGCTGATGTCGAGGCCGTCGTGGAGATTGCCGTACGTCTTGACGTTGACGGTCCGGCCCGCCAGCGGTCCGGACCGGAACGTCCCGTCGTGGCCGGCCTGGATGGCCGTGCCGGCCAGTTTGATGTCGAAGATCCGCGCCGCGATGAACTCGCCGACGTCACCCTGCCGGGCCGAGCGGCCGGTCATTGCGGCGATCTTCGCGTCCACCTCGTCGCGCTGCCGCAGCAGTGCGGCCAGTTCCACCAACTCGGTGCTCATCTACGTTCGTCTCCTTCGGCGTGGCTGAACGCAGTCTGGGCCGGTCCACCGTTTCTCGCTAACTTGCCGGGATGACATCCGCACGGGTCAGCATCGCGGCCTTCTGGGACGCCCACACGACGACGTGGCTCGACGGCGAGGACCCGTTGCCGGAACCGTTGGCGGATTGGTTCGACTCGTACGCCGGGGCCGGCGCGGGCGCGGTCACCCGGGACGGTCTGGCCGAGCCGTACCACGGCGACCTGCTCGGGAAGCCCCGGATGGTGGTGCTCGGTTTGAATCCGGGTCGCTTCCAGCGGAAGTTCCAGGCGCGCGACGGTCTCTTCGCGGCGGAGATCCGCCGGTACGGCTCGTACCGCGAGTGGGCAGCCACTTTCCCGTACAACCGGGACCCCTGGACGGCGACGATGGGGCCCAACCGGTACTACCGGGCACGGTTGCGCTTCACCCGGAACTGGCTCGGCGACCCAAAGGCTGCCGAGCCTGACCTGCTGATCTTCGAGTGCTACCCGTGGCACTCCACCTCGCTCACCGCGCCGCTGCGGCCACCCCGAGAGGCGATCGAAAAGTACGTCTGGCAGCCGATCGCCGAACTGCCGGTGGAGCAGGTCTTCGCGTTCGGCAAGCCGTGGCACGACCTTGCCCAGGCACTTGACCTGCCGTTGGAGGCGGAGTTGGGCGCGGGCGGGTCGAAATACGGCTCGAAGGTGCGGAGTCGGGCGGTGCGGGTCTATCGGCTGCCGTCTGGACAGTCCCTGGTCGTGGAGTGGCACAGCGGCAGTGCCGGCCCGCCGAGCGCGAAGGAAACCGTACTCCTGCGCAGCGCGCTCACCGGAGGGGCGCCGACCGAGGTCGTCGCGCCGGACCCGGAGTCGTCCGTCAACGGACCTGAGCCGGAGAGCGACGCGACCGACGGGCTGTCGACCTGAGGCGTTGCCGTCCACCAGCACCAGGTCGCCGGGGCGCGGTCGCCTCGCCGGCTACCAGCGGCCGGTGTTGCCCCGGGACCGCTGCTCCGGGTCGCACCGCCGGCCGTGGCAGGCCCGCCCGGCACCTGCCACCGCAGCCCTGTTCGGCGGTACGACAGCAGGGCAGCCCAGGAAAGATCGGGACGTGTGCACCCGCCCCGACCAGCCTTCTCTTCCTTGTTGCCACGCAAGGGAGAAAGGTCTTCCAGCAACTTAGCTGTCCCAGTCATCTGAGTCAAACGATGAGTTGTCGGAGTATGGCTTTCCGTGATCAAATTGGCGTGCCACGCAGGGAGAGCCATGCCGATCACGCCTGACTACATCCGCATCGCCGACGAGATCGTTGCCGACGTCCGAGCTGGGAAGCTCAAGCCGGGGGAGAAGTTGCCCTCGATCACCCAGCTCGCTGCGAAGTACAACGTGAGTCCGTCCACGGTGAAGCAGGTCTACGTCCGGCTGGAGGCGCTCCGGGTGATCTGGCGTCACCAGGGCAAGGGCATCTTCGTGAATGATCCCCGCCTGTGGATGCGGGAGCCCTGAGTACGGTCAGCATCGCCACGGATGCCTGGTCGTACGGAGTCGGGGCAGGAGCGTCCTGTTTGTTCGACCGGACACGCGGCCCGGTCTGCCTGGCAAGTGCCCGTTCGGACGGTGTCGAGTTGATCGACAGGTGTGCACACTGCTCGACGTGAAGGCGTTCGTAGGGGTGACCGACCCCGACTGGTACCGCTTCCTCGCCGCGCGGCCTGTCCTGAACGAGGTCAACTTCTGGCGACCGTCGGGCGGAACGTTCCGGGTCCTGACCCCGGGGGAGCCGTTCTTCTTCAAGACGCACTACCCACACAACCAGGTGGTCGGCGGCGGCTTCTTCAGCGGGTTCGCCCAGTTGCCGATTTCCGAGGCGTGGCAGTTGTTCGGCGAGGCGAACGGCGTGGCGAGTCTTGACGAGATGCGCCGGAGTGTCGGGCGGTACCGCAGGGCGCCAATCACCTTGGACGAGGACCCGGTCATCGGTTGCGTCTTCGTCCGCGACACCCGGTTCTTCCCGGCCGACGCGCTGGCCGGCCCGCCACCGGACTTCGCCCCCAACATCGTGCAGGGCAAGAGCTACGACCTGGCTGTGCATCCCGCAGTCGACTACTTCCACCTGCTCGTCGAGCGGCTCGTCGACAGGCCGGTCGAGATCGACATGGCCGAGCCCTGGCATCGACCCGGCCCGGTGTACGGCGACCCCCGCCTCGCGCCCCAGCGGCTCGGTCAGCAGTCGTTCAAGGCGGTGGTGCTGGGGGCGTACGAGCGCCGCTGTGCCATCACCGGCAACCGGGTCCGGCCCGTGTTGCAGGCGGCCCACATCCGGCCACTCAGCAAGGGCGGTGAGCACCGCCTCGACAATGGTCTGCTGCTCCGGTCGGATGTGCACATCATGTTCGACCAGGGCTACCTGAGTGTCGACCCGAAACACCGCCTGCTGGTCAGCCCTCGACTCCGCAGTGAGTTCGGCAACGGCGACCAGTTCTACGCCAAGGCGGGAAGCGAGATCGCTCTCCCGGAGCGACGGACTGATCGACCGAGCCGCGAGTTCCTGGAATGGCACGCCGACACGGTGTTCAAAGCCGCGTGACCCGGATCCGCCCGGCGAAGGCGGCCAGGGCCAGACTGAAATCACCGCCCCCGCGTCATCCCGGTTCAGCGGGTCACCCCGGTTCGGTGCGTCGGCCAGCGAGGTAGTCGGGCCAGGTGATGCGGCCCCGTTCTCCGGTGTCGGTGGTCAGCGCACCGGAGCGGAACGCCCGACCGAGTCGGCCCGGCACGGGCAGTCGGAGCAGCGGTCGTCGGAGACCCCGGGCGGTCAGCCAGGCTCGGGCGCCGTCCGCGAGGCTCAGCACCTCCGGGCCGCCGTACTCCTCGATGGTCCGGCCGGCCGGTGCGGAGATCCGGCGTACCAGGTGGGCCGCGACGTCGTGGACGTCGACCGGTTGCCCGACGATTTTCGGGTCGACCGGCAGCACCGGGAACCGGGCGAGTCTGGTGAGCGCCTCGTCGAGCAGGTCGTGGAACTGGGTGACCCGCAGGATGGTCCACGGCACCGGCCCGTCCGCCACGATCGCCTCGGCGTCGAGTTTGACCCGGTAGTACGAGAACGGCACCCGGTCGATGCCGACGATCGAGACGTACACCAGATGGCGTACCCCGGCGGTGCCGGCGGCGTCGACCAGCCGGCGGGTGCCGTCGACGTCGACGTGACGGGTGTAACCGCGCTGGTACGGTGCCGAGGCGAGGTGGAGCACGGTGTCGACGTCCGCCAGCGCGGCGGCCAGGCCCTCGCCGGTGGCCAGGTCGGCCCGGACCCGCTCGACCACATCGTCGCCGCCCTTCGGGGTACGGCTCATCGCCCGGGTCGGCCGTCCGGCCCGGACCAGCTCCGGCGTGAGTACCTGGCCGAGCCGCCCGGTCGCCCCGGTCACCAGGATCGTCATCGTTTCCTCCCACCCGTGGTCCGTGGTGCCCAGTCGAGGGTGGCCCGTCCAGCCCGTCGGCGTGGCGGTTCCGCCGATCCACCCGTCGGGGTCGTGATCGTCTCCATGTCGGATGGACGGTGTGTCGCGCGGTGGTGTGACGCGTCGTCGCCGCCGTCGTGTTCGAGGCGGGCCGCCGCACCCCCGGCCTCGACACCCTCCGATCTGGTGATCACGACGACACGCCGACACGACATCTTGGGTGTGACTTTTGGGGCGGCCCTATATATGGTGTCTCACGCAGCTGGTTCGGTCGCCGCTCCACGGCGGCCGAGGCAAGAGGGAACCCGGTGTGAATCCGGGACTGCCCCGCAGCGGTGAGTGGGAACGACCGCCGTCACCACGCACTGGGTCGGCATCCGGTAGTCGCCGGATGCGCCTGGGAAGCGACGGCCAGTAGGTGAACACGGGACCTCCCGTGCCGGCCCACGAGTCCGAAGACCTGCCAGCGCGCCGCGTACCTGTCCGTACGCGGCGGTCCGAGGCCGCGCGGGACGGCCGACGCCACCGACGTACGTGTTCGCGCGTACCCGTCGGCGTCCCCGCGTGCCCGCCGGACCACCTGAAGGCGACGCGCGAGGAGAGAATTGTGACGCTCACCGAGGTCCTGCCGACCGGCCCGGAAGCGGGAGACAGCGAGGTACCCGCCTCCCGGCGCCCGCAGATGCGGGTTCGCAAGCGCAACGGCGACACCGAACCGGTGGACGTCAACAAGATCGTCCGGGCGGTGGAACGTTGGGCGGACGAGCTGACCGACGTCGACCCGCTGCGGGTGGCGACCCGGACCATCAGCGGCCTGTACGACGGGGCGACCACCGCCGAGCTGGACCGGCTCTCCATCCAGACCGCCGCCGAGATGATCGGCGAGGAGCCGCAGTACTCCCGGCTCGCGGCGCGACTACTGGCCGGCTACATCGACAAGGAGGTCCGGGGACAGGGCATCGCCTCGTTCAGCCAGGCGATCCGGCTCGGTCACGAGCACGGGCTGGTCGGTGACGAGACCGCCGAGTTCGTCCGGATCAACGCCCGGAAGCTCGACGACGCCGTCGACCCGGACGCCGACCGGCGGTTCGAGTACTTCGGACTCCGTACGGTCTACGACCGCTACCTGCTGCGTCACCCGACCAGCCGGCTCGTGGTGGAGACCCCGCAGTACTGGCTGCTGCGGGTCGCCTGCGGCCTGTCCCGTACGCCCGGCGAGGCGATCTCCTTCTACCGGCTGATGTCGTCGCTGGCGTACCTGCCCAGCTCGCCGACGCTGTTCAACTCCGGCACCCGGCACACCCAGATGTCCTCCTGCTACCTGGTCGACTCGCCGCGCGACGAACTCGGCTCGATTTACGACCGGTACGCCCAGGTCGCACACCTGTCGAAGTTCGCCGGCGGGATCGGCATCGCCTGGTCCCGGGTCCGGTCCCGGGGCGCGCTGATCCGGGGCACCAACGGCCAGTCCAACGGGATCGTGCCGTTCCTGCGTACCCTCGACGCGTCGGTGGCGGCGGTCAACCAGGGCGGTCGACGCAAGGGTGCGGCCTGCGTCTACCTGGAGCCGTGGCACCCGGACATCGAGGACTTCCTCCAGTTGCGGGACAACACCGGCGAGGACGCCCGGCGTACCCACAACCTCAACCTGGCCAACTGGATCCCGGACGAGTTCATGCGCCGGGTCGAGGCCGACGCGGTGTGGTCGCTCTTCGACCCGGACGAGGTGCCGGAGCTGCCCGACCTGTGGGGCGAGGAGTTCGACGCGGCGTACCGGGCGGCCGAGGAACAGGGCCGGTACGTCCGCCAGGTCCCGGCCCGGGAACTGTACGGCCGGATGATGCGGACCCTGGCCCAGACCGGCAACGGCTGGATGACCTTCAAGGACACCTCGAACCGGCTCTGCAACCAGACCGCGCAACCGGGCAACGTCGTGCACCTGTCGAACCTCTGTACCGAGATCATCGAGGTCTCCAACGACACCGAGACCGCCGTGTGCAACCTCGGCTCGATCAACCTGGCCGCGCACCTCGCCGGCGCCGCGGACGGTGGCGACGGGATCGACTGGGCCCGACTGCGGGACACCGTCCGGACCGCGGTGACCTTCCTGGACCGGGTCATCGACATCAACTACTACCCGAGCCCGCAGGCGGCGGCGAGCAACCCGCGCTGGCGTCCGGTCGGGCTCGGCATGATGGGCCTGCAGGACGTCTTCTTCGCGCTGCGGATGCCGTTCGACTCGGCGGAGGCGAAGGAGTTGTCGACCCGGGTCGCCGAGGAGGTCTACCTGACCGCGCTGGAGACCTCGGCCGGGCTCGCCGAGGAGTTCGGCGCGCACCCGGCGTACGCCGAGACCCGGGTCGCGGCCGGGCAGCTCCAGCCCGACCTGTGGGGGGTGACCGGCGTCCAGACCGAGCGGTGGGCGGCGCTGCGGGACCGGATCGCCGCGCACGGGCTGCGTAACTCGCTGCTGGTGGCGATCGCCCCGACCGCGACCATCGCCTCGATCGCCGGCTGCTACGAGTGCATCGAGCCGCAGGTCTCCAACCTGTTCAAGCGGGAGACCCTCAGCGGGGAGTTCCTGCAGATCAACACGGCGCTGGTCCGGGAACTGAAGGCCCAGGGGCTGTGGACCGAGGAGATCCGGACCGCGATCAAGCGCGCGGACGGCTCGGTGCAGGGCATCGAGGCGCTCCCGGCCGAGCTGCGGGAGCTGTACCGGACCGCCTGGGAGCTGCCGCAGCGGTCGCTGATCGACCTCGCGGCGGCCCGGGCCCCGTACGTGGACCAGTCGCAGTCGCTGAACCTGTTCATGGCGTCCCCGGAGATCGGCCGGCTCAGCTCGATGTACCTGTACGCCTGGAAGTCCGGCCTGAAGACCACGTACTACCTGCGGTCCCGGCCGGCGACCCGGATCCAGCAGGCGACCGTGTCACCGGTCCGGGCCGGCGCCGTCCGGGGACCGCTGGTCACCCTGCCTGTCGCGGGCGCGGACGACGCCGTCGACGCGGCGCTGGCCTGTTCGCTGGAGAACCCCGAGGCCTGCGAAGCCTGCCAGTGACCCGGCGACCGCCGCCTCACCCGACCACCACCGAAAGCGAGACCTGAACCATGCTGCTCGACCCGGGTCTGGACCTGACCCTGCGCCCGATGCGCTATCCGCACTTCTTCGACCGGTACCGCGACGCGATCAAGAACACCTGGACCGTCGAGGAGGTCGACCTGCACAGCGACCTCGCCGACCTGGAGCGGCTCACCCCGGCCGAACGGCACCTGGTCAGCCGGCTGGTCGCGTTCTTCGCCACCGGCGACACGATCGTGGCGAACAACCTGGTGCTCAACCTCTACCAGCACGTCAACTCGCCGGAGGGGCGGCTCTACCTGTCCCGCCAGCTCTTCGAGGAGGCGGTGCACGTCCAGTTCTACCTCAACCTGCTCGACACGTACGTGCCGGACGAGACGGAGCGGTACGCGGCGTTCTCGGCGATCGACAACATCCCGTCGATCCGTCGCAAGGCGGAGTTCTGCTTCCGCTGGATCGACTCGGTCTTCGAACTGCGCAAGCTGGCGAGCCGGGAGGACCGCCGGGCGTTCCTGCTCAACCTGATCTGTTTCGCGGCCTGCATCGAGGGTCTGTTCTTCTACGGCGCCTTCGCGTACGTCTACTTCCTGCGTTCCCGTGGCCTGCTGCACGGGCTCGCCTCCGGCACGAACTGGGTGTTCCGCGACGAGTCGATGCACATGGCGTTCGCCTTCGACGTGGTCGACACGGTCCGCCGGGAGGAGCCGGAGCTCTTCGACGCCGAAATGGAACAGCAGGTCCGGGAGATGCTCGCCGAGGCGGTCGAGTGCGAGGTGCAGTTCGCCGAGGACCTGCTCGGCCAGGGGGTGCCCGGGCTCTCCCTGCCGGACATGCGGGAGTACCTGCAGCACGTCGCGGACCGCCGGCTGGCGCAGTTGGACATCGCGCCGCTCTACGGGTCGGGCAACCCGTTCGCCTTCATGGAGCTGCAGGACGTCCAGGAGCTGTCGAACTTCTTCGAGCGGCGGGTCTCGGCGTACCAGGTCGGGGTGACCGGCACCGTCCGGTTCGACGACGACTTCTGACCCGGATGCCGCACGGCGGGCGACCGGTACCGGTCGCCCGCCGTGCGGTTCGCCCTGGGCCAGGCTCAGCCCTTCACGGCGCCGGTCAGCCCGCCGACGATCCGACGCTGGAAAAGGCTGAAGAACAGCAGCGCCGGGAGCATCGACAGGGAGGTGAACGCCAGCACCTTGGCCGTGTCGACCGAGTACTGCGAGGCGAAGGCCTGTACGCCGAGGGGCAGCGTGAAGGTCTCCTCCCGGTTGAGGATGAACAGCGGCAACAGGTAGCCGTTCCAACTGTTGATGAAGGTCAGGATGGCCACGGTGACCACCCCCGGCAGGGACAGCGGCAGCACCATCCGCCAGAAGAAGCCGAGCCGGCCGCAACCGTCGATTGACGCCGCCTCCTGGATCTCGTCCGGGATGGCCCGGACGAACGGCACCAGGATGATGATCGTCATCGGGATGGCGAACCCGATCTGCGGCAGGATCACCCCGGGCAGCGTGTTCATCAGCCCGAGCGTCCTGACCAGGATGTAGAGCGGGGTGATCGCCACGGTGAGCGGGAACATCAGACCGGCGGCGAAGAGCGAGTACATCGCCCCCCGGCCCCGGAACCGGTAACGGGCGAGGATGTAGCTCGTCATGAGCCCGAGCGTGACCACACCCGCGGTGGTGACCAGGGCGACGATGGTGGAGTTGAGCACCTGACGCCAGAACACCTCACCGGTCAGCACGTCGAGGTAGTTGCCGGTCTGCCACGGACTCGGCCAGCCCGCCGGGTCGTTGGTGATCTGCGAGTTCGTCCGGAAGCCGCCGAGGATGATGTAGACGACCGGGGCCAGCATCGCCCCGATCAACAGCACCGCGACGAGATACACGGCCGGGTCGCCCCAGCCCGTCTTCCGAGGCGCCCGGATCGGCCCGCGCGCGGCTACGGCGGTCGCGGCCATCAGTTCCTCCCTCCGGTGATCGCGCCCTCGGTGTCACGGCGCAGGACGAACCGCTGGTAGACCAACGCCACGACGAGCGAGACGGCGAACAGCACCACGGCCACCGCGTTGCCGTACCCGTACTCGCCGGCCATCCGGCCGTTGGCCACCATGTACGTGGCCATCGTCGACGTACCCGCCGTCGAGGCGATGTACTGGCCCCAGATGATGTAGACGAGGTCGAACAACTGCAGGGCGCCGATCATCGACAGGAAGGCCCAGATCCGGATCGTCGGCCCGAGCAGCGGCAGGGTGATCCGGCGCTGGATCTGCCAGTAGGACGCCCCGTCGATCGCCGCGGCCTCGGTCAGCTCCTCCGGGATGCCCTGCAGGCCGGCGAGGAAGAGGATCACGGCGAAGCCGATGTACTTCCAGGTGAGGATGCCCATCAGCGTCCAGATGGCCCGGTCCGGGTCGGATAGCCAGTCGCTGCGCAGCCAACCCATCCCCAGATCCTCGAGCAGGGCGTTGACGGCGCCGTTGCCCTGGAGCAGCAGGCTCCAGCCGGTGCCGACGACCACCTCGGAGATCACGTACGGGACGAAGACGAGGACCCGGATGAGGGTCTGGCCCCGCATCTTCCGGTTCAGCAACAGCGCGAGCAGGAGGGCGGCCGGCCCCTGCAGCACCAGCGACAGCACGACGATCGCCGCGTTGTGCTGCAGGGCGTCGATGAACGTGCCGTCCTGGAAGATCAGCACGTAGTTGCGCAGGCCGACGAACTCGGTGGGTGGGCCGTACCCCTGCCAGCTGAAGAAGCCGTAGTAGGCGGCCATGGCGACGGGAAGGATGACGAAGGACAGGAAGACGAGCAGTGTCGGGCCCGTCATCAGCGCGATTTCCAGCCGGGCGGGCCATCCGATGCCCTTGCGGCGACGGCGCCGGGTCGGGGGCGGCACGACAGGCGTGCCACCCCCGACCGTCGTCATCTCCGCCGACCGGTCCTGCGCGAGCTGCACGCTCTCGCGGTCTGTGTCGAACATGAGGTGGTTATCTCACCGACCGCTGGGCGGCGGTCTTGACCGCACTGACGATGTCCTCGGGGGTGCCCTTACCGGCCAGCAGGTTCACCACGGCGGTGTTGAGGGCGTTGCCGACGTTCTGCCCGTAGACCGTGTCGAGCCACTGCGAGACGTACGGAGCCTTGTTGTAGGCCGCGAGCACCGACTTCAGATGCGTCTCGGTCACCGCGCCCTGCGCCTCGCTGTTCACCGGCGGCGCCTGGAAGGCCTTGTAGTAGGCCTCCTGCACCGGCGTCTGCAGCATGTAGTTCAGGAAGGCGGTGCATTCCGCCTTGGGCGCCTGCTTGGAGCAGGAGTAACCGTCGACGCCGCCGAGGATCGCGCCGGGTTCACCCGCGCCGCCCTCGATGCTGGGGAACGGGAACCAGTCCAGGTCGGGCAGCGGCTTCTGGTCCGGCGTCAACGAGCCGATGACACCCGGGTTCCACGCGCCCATGAGTTCCATCGCCGCCTTGTGGTTGGCGAGCAGACCGGCCGAGCTGTTCGCGCCCTGCTGGGCCGAGGTCGTCAGGAAGCCGTTGTTGAACGGCTGCGTCGCGGCGAACTGCTGGACGTCCTGCCCGGCCTTCAACCAGCAGGGATCGTCGAAGTTCATGGACTTGGCCGTCTCGGTGAGCGTGGCCGTGCTGCACTCACGCAGCGCGAAGAAGTAGTAGTAGAAGGCGGCCGGCCAGGCGTCCTTGGCGCCGATGGCGATCGGCTGGGTGCCCGAGGCCTTCAGCTTGTCGACGGCGGTCTGGAGCTCGGCGAGCGTGGTCGGCGTCTGGGTGATGCCGGCCTTGGCGAACAGGTCCTTGCTGTAGAAGAAGCCGCCGGGCAGGACCGCCACGGGCATCGCGTAGACCTTGCCGTCGATCGTCTGCGCCTTGAACGACCCCTCCGAGACCACCTTCTTGGTCGCGTCGGTGATCCCGCCGGTGATGTCCATCAGCTGGCCGGCCTTGACCATCGCGGCCATCTTGCCGCCGCCGCGCTGCAGGAACACGTCAGGGGCGTCCCCGGAGTTCAGCGCGGTCTGCAGCTTGCCGTCCAGGTCCTCGTTCTGGATCGACTGGATCTCGATCGTCACGTTCGGGTTGGCAGCCTGGAAGTCGGCGACGGTCTTCTCCCAGAACGCCTTGCCCGGACCTGTCGAGGCGTTGTGCCAGAAACTCATCGTGACCTTGCCGCCGCTGCTGCCGTCACCTTCCGAATCCCCGGAACCACAGGCGGCCGTTCCCAGGACGCCCGTCGCCAGGACTACCGACAGAGTCAGTAGCTTTCCTGCCCTCATCAACCTGTCCTCTCTGCCGAATGTGCCCAGCTGAGCCTTCTGGGCGAACGGAGACGTCGGTCCCAGCTGTCCAGGGTGGACGCGAGGGCCGCCGTCCCCCCGTCGACAGGCGCCGTCCGGCGGAGGGGCTCGCAGCCACTCGCAGTCGTCTTCGCGCCCGCCGGACGTCACATCATCTGTCTATCGACGGGCAAAGACTCGCAGAGGGAACCGAAAAATTCAAGACACGTTTCGGAAACTTCCAGGGGGTGGAGAGGTCGGCGGTGGCACCGCCAGCGCGATGCGGAATGCCTGGTGCCGGCGTCCTCTGCCGAGCTGATCACGACTACGAATCGATACAGCGGCGCCTGGGACACGTTTGGCTTCGGATCGTCCGAGAATCGGACGGATGACCGCTGTACTCGGGTGCCCCTGCCGAGCCCGTCGCGTCTTGTATCGGAGGAGTTCCGGAAACTGTTCATCGGGCGGACCGATCGAACGCCGCGCGGGGATCCGCCCGACCGCGCGGAGGGCTGGCACGCCTTCGCCCCATCGATGGGCGAGGGCGTGTGGCGCGGGCGGTGGAGGTGACGCCCGGGCCGTACGGTGGCCGGTAGGGTGCGTCCGTGGGTGTCGTACGGTCCGGAGAGGCGCACCGTCGCGCCCGATGTCGGGACGCCGGAGATTCACCGTACGGACAGCCGCCGCCCGACTGCCGGTCGCCTGTGCCGGGTTGGATTCCAGGTCGATCAGAGACCTGCACCACCCCCACGTCAGGAGGCGATCGTGCCCCGTATCCTGCCCGCTCTCGGTCTGGCCGGTGTGCTGCTGGCCGCGGCTGTGGCCGTACCGGTCAGTCAGGCCGAGGCCCGGGACGACACCGAGCGGAGCCGCCCGGTGGCCGGTGACCGGCCGCTGGTGATCGCGCACCGCGGCGCCAGCGGCTACCGGCCGGAGCACACCCTGGAGGCCTACCGGCTGGCGATCCGGATGGGTGCCGACTTCATCGAGCCGGATCTGGTCCCGACCCGGGACGGGGTACTGGTGGCCCGGCACGAGAACGAGATCTCCGGTACGACGGACGTCGCCGGCCGTCCGGAGTTCGCCGACCGGCGGACCACCAAGAATGTCGACGGGGTGGCGGTGACCGGCTGGTTCACCGAGGACTTCACCCTGGCGGAACTGCGGACGCTGCGGGCCAAGGAGCGGCTGCCCCAGGTCCGGGTGACCAACACCGCGTTCGACGGCACCCTGCCGATCCCGACCCTGCAGGAGGTCATCGACCTGGCCCGCAGCGAGAGCCGGCGGTTGGGGCGGACCATCGGGATCTACCCGGAGACCAAGCACCCGAGCTACTTCCGGTCGATCGGGCTGCCGCTGGAGGAGCCGCTGGTCCGGGTGCTGAAGCAGAACGGGCTGACCGGCAAGAAGGACGGGGTGGTCATCCAGTCCTTCGAGACGGCGAACCTGCGCCGGCTGGCCCGGATGACCGATGTGCGGCTGGTCCAGCTGCTGGACGCCAGCGGCCGGCCGTACGACTTCACCGTGGCCGGCGATCCGCGCACCTACGCCGACCTGGTCACGCCGGAGAACCTGCGCTGGATCGCCAGCTACGCGGACGGGATCGGCGCGAACAAGAACCTGCTCGTGCCCCGGGACGCCACCGGCAGGCTGCTCGCGCCGACCAACGTGGTCCGGGACGCCCACCGGGCGGGCCTGGTCGTGCACGCCTGGACCTTCCGGGCGGAGAACCAGTTCCTGCCGGTGGACTTCCGGATCGGCGCCGACCCGAACGCCCGGGGCGACATCATCGCGGAGTACGAACTCTTCTACGGCCTCGGTCTGGACGGGGTCTTCAGCGACCACCCGGACACCGCCGTGGCGGCCCGGGCCGGTCTGCGCTGACCCGAGCCGCGCGCAGGGTCGGACCCGCCGGCCGGGCATCGCTGGAGTGGATGCCCGGCCGGCGGTACCCGCTTCGTGGTATGACTGCTGAGTGACGGTACATATCGGGACGAGGCGGACCGTGTGCGGTGCGCGCTGAGCGGCGGGGCAACCTCGGGGACTCCCGCAGCGAGGGCCGGACGACCTTCCTGGAGCTCTTCCTCGACCTGGTGTACGTCTTCGCGCTCACCCGGCTCTCCCAGCGGCTGACCGACGACTTCACTGTCAGCCAGCGGACCATGCTCTCCGAGCTGGGTCAGACCGCCCTGGTCCTGCTCGCGCTCTGGCAGGTGTGGCTGCTCCACGCCTGGGCCACCAGCCGGTTCGACCCCCGGCGCATCGAGATCCAACTGCTCACCGTGGCCACCATGTTCGCCGCCATGGTCATGTCCGTGTCGCTGCCGCAGGCCTTCGGGGACCGTGGCGAGATCTTCGCGGTCACCTTCGTCGCCGTCCAGATCGGCCGGGCGGGGTTCCTGGCACTGATGCTACGCGGGCACCACCGGCAGCCGTCGACCCTGCGGATCCTGTTCTGGGTGGCGCTCTCCTCGGCGGCCTGGATCGCCGGAGCGCTGACCGGCGGACTGGCCCGGGGAATGTGCTGGACCGCCGGAGTCGTCCTGGAATTCGTCGGCGCCGCGCTGCGCTGGCCGACCCCCGGCCTCGGCCGCTCCGACGCCCGCAGCTGGGGCATCGGCAGCACCCACCTGGCCGAGCGGTACCAGCAGATCCTGCTGATCGCGGTCGGCGAGGCGATCCTGCTGATCGGATTCGTGCTCAGCAACGTCGGCTTCGCCATCGAACGGACCACCACCTTCGTGGCGGCCTTCGTGATCACCGTGCTGTTCTGGCGCATCTACTTCTACCAGGCCGGACGCCCACTGGCCGACGCACTGGCCCGGGCCCCGGACCCACTGCGGTTCAGCCGGGCGGCCGGCTACACACACCTGATCATGGTCTGTGGGATCCTCACCACCGCCGTCGGATACGGGCTGGTGATCGCCCACCCCTTCCAGCCCCGGGACTTCAGCTGGCTCGGGATCATCCTCGGTGGCCCGGTGCTCTTCCTGCTCGGCCGGATCTGGCACGAGCGCGAGGTGTACGCCCGGATCGCCCGCAGCCGCTGGTACGGGCTGCTCGGGTACGTGCTGCTCACCCCGGTCGCGATCTTCGTGCCGCTGCTGGCGGTGCCGCTGCTCGCCACCGCCGTACTGGCCGGGGTGGTGGTCGTCGACGCGGTGCGGGACCGGGGACACCTGCTGATCGAGCCGAACCCGCCGCTGTGACCGAGCGACGCCGACGTCGATCGGACGTTTAGCTCCGGACAGGTGGGTATCCGGCCGGCCGAACGCGAAGGAGCGGACCATGGGTGACATCGCCGCCCCGGACTACTTCCGGCCCCAGGGCGGCGTGGTGCTCACCACGCTGCTGATCGTCCGGGACGTCGACCGGTCCCGCGAGTACTACGAACGGGTGCTCGGCGCCGAGTGTGTCCGCCTCCGCGACCCGTGTGTGCTGCGGTTCCACAACAGCTACCTGGTGCTCAACACCGAGGGCGGGCCGACCGACGACAAGCCGACCGTACGGGCCCAGGCGCCGACCGGTTCCGACGTGCTGAGCTGTGCGATGAACATCCGGGTCACCGACGTCCGCGCGGTCCACGACCTGTGGCGGGCGAGGGGCGGCGAGTTCCTCACCGAGCCGAAGGACCACGGGGTGGAGATCCGCTGCTACCTGCGGGATCCGGACGGCTACCTGATCGAACTCGGCCAGGGCACCGGCATCCTGGCGGAACAGGACCGCCCGACCAGCTGACTGTCCCGGCCGGGGACGTCCTCCTGGCCAGCCGGTCGCCGGCCGGGCCGGTCACCGGGCACCCCGCACCTCCCGGCCCCGCACCTCCCGCCGTCCTGGCAGGATCGGACGCGCCACCGGGCACGTTTCCGACCCTGACGGGAGGCGTCATGCTGCTGCCGGCACTCGACGGGGGACATCCGGACCGCGCGGACGCGATCCGGATCGGGGACGAGACCGCCTCCTGGGCGCAACTGCGGGACGCCGCCGAGGCGGTCGCGGCCCGGATCGCCGGGGCACCGGCGGTCGCCGTGCACGCCACGACCACCCTGGCGACCGTGGCCGGGGTGGTCGGCGGGCTGCTCGCCGGGGTACCGGTGGTGCCGGTGCCGGCTGACTCCGGTCCGGTCGAACTGCACCACATCCTGACCGACTCCCGTGCGGCGCTGCTGCTCGCCGACGAACCACCCGCGGCCCCGCTGCCGGTGCCGGTCGAGCCGGTCGGCGCGGCGCGCCCACCGTCGTCCGGTCGGCTCACCGAACCCCCCGGTACGGCGCCCGCGCTGCTGCTCTACACCAGCGGCACCACCGGGGCGCCCAAGGGCGTGCTGCTCAGCCGGGACGCGATCGGGCACGGCCTGGACGCGCTCGCCGAGGCGTGGGCGTGGTCCCCGGACGACGTACTGGTGCACGGGCTGCCCCTCTACCACGTGCACGGGCTGGTGCTCGGAGTACTGGGCGCGCTGCGGGTCGGCTGTCGGCTGGTGCACACCGGTCGGCCACACCCCGACCGGTACGCGGCGGCCGGCGGGACGCTGCTGTTCGGCGTACCGACGGTCTGGTCGCGGATCGCGGCCGATCCGACGTCCGCGCGGGCGTTGAGCCCGGCGCGGCTGCTGGTCTCCGGCAGCGCGCCCCTGCCGGTCCCGGTCTTCGACCGGCTGCGCGAGCTGACCGGACAGCGGCCGGTCGAGCGGTACGGCATGACCGAGACCCTGATCACGGTGAGCACCCGGGTCGACGGCGAGCGCCGGCCGGGGTACGTCGGACTGCCGCTGCGCGGGATCGGCACCCGGCTGGTCGACGACGACGGCGTACCGGTGCCCGCCGACGGGGAGAGTGTCGGTGAGCTGCAGGTGACCGGGCCGACCTTGTTCACCGGCTACCTCGGCCGCCCGGAGGCCACCGCGGCGGCCCACACCCCGGACGGCTGGTTCCGCACCGGTGACGTGGCGACCGTCGGGCCGGACGGGCAGCACCGGATCGTGGGCCGGGCCAGCACCGACCTGATCAAGAGCGGTGGCTACCGGATCGGCGCGGGCGAGGTGGAGAACATGCTGCTGCGCCACCCCGGCGTCCGGGAGGCGGCGGTGGTCGGCGCGCCCCACCCCGATCTCGGCCAGGAGATCGTCGCGTACGTCGTCGCCGACGGCGTCACCCCGCAGGCGCTGATCGACTTCGTCGCCACCGGACTCTCCCGGCACAAGCGGCCCCGGCGGGTGTACCTGGTCGACGCGCTGCCGCGCAATCCGATGGGCAAGGTCCAGAAGCGCGCCCTGCTGGCCTGAACGGGCGGTCGCCGACCGCCGGGTCGCCGACGGCCGGTGACCGGGCCGGCCGACCGTCAGGCCGCCGGCCGACACCCGGCCCGACCGGGTGATCCACTCGACGGTCCGGTCGGGTGCCCGGGTAGCGTGGTCGGCGGCACACCGACGACCGCTGCCCGCCGGCCCACCGCACGGTGGTGCCATGGTGGCGGCGGAACCGGCGGAAGCCAGACAGCGTCACAGCGGACCGGAGGAAGCGCGTGCAGACCCGCACTGATCTCATCGAGGACCTCATGGGGCGCTTTCCGCACATCCCCCGTGAGGCGGTCATCAAGGAGGACCTGCTCCGGGGTGGCATGGCGTTCGACGACTCGGCCCTGACCGACAACGAGAACGGCGAGGTCAAGCCGAAGTCGTACTTCATCTTCTCGTTCGACCACCGGACCCTGCCCGAGCTCGGTACGGCCGCGCTGCGCCGGCCCCCGGAGGAGATCGTCCTCACCGGTGGCCCGTACGAGCTGCGGCGTACCGTCGTCTCGGTCCGGGTCAACCCGGACTCGCCGTACCGGGTCGCGGACTCCGGCGACGGGGTGCTCCGGCTGCACCTGGACGGTCGGCCGATCGCCGACGTCGGGCTGCCGCCGATGCCGGAGTACTACCGGCACACCCTCTCCAACGGTAAGTCGGTGATGGAGGTCGCCCCGACCATCCAGTGGGGCTACCTGATCTACCTGACCGTCTTCCGGGTCTGCCAGTACTTCGGCGCCAAGGAGGAGTGCCAGTACTGCGACATCAACCACAACTGGCGCCAGCACAAGGCGGCCGGCCGGCCGTACACCGGGGTGAAGCCGGTGGACGAGGTGCTCGAGGCGATGGAGATCATCGAGCGGTACGACACCTCCGGCGCGTCCAAGGCGTACACCCTGACCGGCGGCAGCGTCACCTCCAAGGTCGACGGGCTGGCCGAGGCCGACTTCTACGGCCGGTACGCCAAGGCGATCGAGGAGCGGTTCCCCGGCCGGTGGATCGGGAAGGTCGTCGCCCAGGCGCTGCCCCGGGAGGACGTGCAGCGGTTCCACGACTACGGCATCCGGATCTACCACCCGAACTACGAGGTCTGGGACAAGCGCCTCTTCGAGCTCTACTGCCCCGGCAAGGAGCGGTACGTCGGCCGGGAGGAGTGGCACCGCCGGATCCTCGACTCCGCCGAGGTCTTCGGGGCCCGCAACGTGATCCCGAACTTCGTGGCCGGCGTCGAGATGGCCGAACCGTTCGGGTTCCGGACGGTGGACGAGGCGATCGAGTCCACCACCGAGGGACTGCAGTTCTTCATGTCCCGGGGGATCACGCCCCGGTTCACCACCTGGTGCCCGGAGCCGACCACGCCGTTGGGCCGGACCAACCCGCAGGGCGCGCCGCTGGAGTACCACATCCGGCTGCTGGAGGCGTACCGGGCGACGATGGAGGCGAACGGGCTGAGCAGCCCGCCCGGCTACGGCCCGCCCGGGGCCGGCAACGCGGTCTTCTCGGTCAGCTCCTTCATGGACACCCTGCCGGCCGCGGAGCCCGTCGCGGCGGAGTGACCGCCCCGCTGGGCTGAGTCGCCGCTAGGCCGGGCTTGTGCCGCGGCGTTAGGATCTTGCGCGTGGCTGATGAGGTGCGCGCGGAACCGTCCGAATTGGTGAAACTCGCCGGCACCACCCTCGACGCGTCGATCGCGCTCGGCGACGGGTGGCGGGCGGCGCAACCGGCATTCTCGGTGCCGGAGGCGGCGTTCGGCATTCTGTCCGCCGGGCAGGGCGTGCACCGGTCGCACGTCGCCGCCGCCGAGGACGGCGACACCGCCGTCAACCGCCTGGTCGCGGTCTACGAGGGGGACGTCGACCGGCTCTACCGGGTCGCCTTCGCGTACCAGCAGGCGGACCAGGAAGCCGCGGCGCGGGCCCGGCGCGCCGGCGGTCGGCCCGGTCGGGCGGTGATCTGAGATGGCCCTGCCACCGGAACCGGGCGGCGCGGCACCCCGCCCCGCGATCAGCGTCGGCAACCTCTGGGACCTGCGCGCCGACCCCGGCGCGGTCACCGCGGCGGCGGACGCCTGGCGGGGGTACGCCGGCAGGGCGCTCGCCGCCCGGGAGACAGTCGACGACCAGGCCGCCAAGCTGCGCGGCGACGCCTGGAAGGGCGACACCTCCGACACCTACCACGCGCACCGGATCAAGCTCGGCGACGACGTGGAGGAGACCGCCGACGCGGCCAAGGCCGTCGCCGGGGTGCTGGACGACGTGGCCGGGTGGCTCACCCGGGGCCAGTCGATGCTCAACCAGTTGTTGACGGAGATCAGCGGCAAGGTCCCGACCACGGTCGGCGGTGACACCGTCACCTTCCAGCCGCGCGACGAGAACGACGAGAAGGCCGTACGGGCGGCGATCGGTGAGGCCCAGGAGGCCCACCGGCACTACAACGGCGAACTGTCCCGGTGCGTCGGCGCACTGGAGAAGGCCCGGGCCGGGCTCACCTCGGTCAGCCGGTCCTGGACCACGGTGGTCGAGGGCTACAGCGACGGCTGGACGCTGCCGCCGGAGGCGAGCGCCGGCACCACGGTCATCCGGGTCGGCGACGACGTGGTGATCAACACCGGGACCGGGAACGACAAGGTCAGCATCACCGTCGACCCGAAGACCGGCGAACAGATCGTCACCATCAACGGCACCACCATGCGCTACCCGGCCGACGCGCACATCGTGATGCGTACCGGCGAGGGCAGCGACGAGATCAACGTACCCAGCGGCACCCGGGTCGACCTGACCCTGATCGGCGGCGAGGGCAACGACCGGATCCACGCCGGCGACGGGCGGGACGTCATCCTCGGCAACGACGGGCAGGACCGGATCGAGTCCGGCGCCGGCGACGACCGGGTCAGCGGCGGTGCCGACCGGGACTACCTCGACGGCTACCGGGGCGACGACGTCCTCTCCGGCGGGCACGGCGACGACACCGTCTACGGGCTCTCCGGCAACGACCGGGTCTCCGGCGGCGAGGGACGCGACTACCTCGAGGGCGGCACCGGGAACGACAGCATCGACGGCGGTGCCGGCGACGACATGATCTCCGGCGGCCGCGACGCCGACGTGATCCGGGGCGGCGGCGGGGCCGACCGGGTCTACACCGGACACGGCGCCGACCGGGTCGACGGCGGGTCCGGCGGCGACACCGTCTACGGCCAGCGCGACGACCGGACCGAGGGCACCGAGCGGGTGGTCACGGTCGAGCTGAAGGACATCGGCAAGCACATCACCGTCGAGGGCTCCGACGAGTTCAAGGAACGGGTCCAGGCCGACCTGGACATGCTCCGCGCCTCGCCCCGGGGGCAGATGATGCTGGAGGCCCTCGACCAGGCGCACGAGAACACCAAGGCGCCGGCCGCCGACTGGCCGATTCTCGGCGGGGTCGCCTACCAGGGCGACACCTTCACGATCCGGGAGACCACCGACGAGAACGGGTACGCCAACCGCAACGACACCACGTTCGGCAAGACCTGGTCGCAGCACCCGACGATCGACTACAACCCCCGGTTCGACACGCTCTACGACGGTCCGCCGGTGGTGGTGCTCTACCACGAGATGTCGCACGTCTACGACTACGAGTACAGCGGGCTCGACCGCACCGAGTACCAGGGGCCGGACAACCCCGGCGTACCGAACGGCGAGCGGGCCGCGGCCGGGCTGCCGATCGACCACGACAACAACCCGAACACTCCGAACATCATCGACCCGAACCAGCCGTTCGAGTACACCGAGAACGGGCTCCGCGACGAGATGGGCGCGCCGGCCCGACCGAGGTACTGAGGTGAACCTCTCCGTACCGCGGCGCCGTCTCGCCGCCGCGCTCGGCGCGGTCGCGGCTCTGCTGACCGCCGCCGGCTGCGACCGGAGCACCGAACCGGTCGCCCCGGCGCTCGACGTGGGGCTGACCGTCACCACCGCGCGGGAGTCCGACCTGCTCCGGATCGACTACACGTTGGTCAACCGGACCGGCGCTGACATCGTCGTCTTCTCCGGTGTACCTGCCGAGGACACCCACGACAGTCCGGTCGTCGACCCGAACGCCGTCTACGCGACCGCCCGCGACGACAACACGGTCGAGCTGGCCAAACGGGTCTTCGCGCCGCCGGAGGGGGTCGGGGTGGCCGTCGACTTCGTCGTCCGGGGCGCGGTCCTGGCGCCGCAGGCGAGCCTCGGCGAGGTGCTCCGGATTCCGCTGCCGCTGACCGCCCGGCGGCCGTACGACAGCTCGGCCCGGCTGCCGGACCGGGTCGGGCGGGCCGTCTTCTGTGTCGGTGTCGCCCATCGGGACGCGGTTCCGCCGATCCCGGCGGCCAGCGGCGACACCGACGAGCGGGCGAGCTACCCGCACCGGGCCAGCGTCGCCCGGGAGCAGCAACTGGTGTGCGGCGAACCGTTCCCGCTGTGACCCGGTACGACGTTGCCGTCCGGACCCACGCCGTGGCCCGGCCGGGGCGCCGGGCGCCCGACGATCAGTGCTGGCCGGCGGGGATACCCTGGTCCCCGTGACCACCGGTGGGGGGTGGACACCGGACGTCGGGGTGGGTCCCGGCCCGGTCGTTCCCGGCAGGCCGAGACTGCTCCGGCGGCTCGACCAACTCGCCCGTCGCCGACTGGTGACCGTCATCGCCCCCGCCGGCGCGGGCAAGACCACCCTGCTGCGGGAGTGGGCGACCCGCGGCCGGGCCGCCTGGCACACCCTCGTCCCGGCCGACCGTGACCCGCAGGTGCTGCTCACCGCGTTGGTCGCGGCGCTGCGAGCGGTGGTCACGACGACTCCCTCGACGTCCACTGGGCCGGCCGGGGCCGCCACCCCCGCGCCGGCGACCGCCGGCGGACCGGCACCCGCCGTCCCGGGTGGGGCGGCCACCCCCGCCGAACTCGCCGACCGGCTGCTCGACATGCTGCCGTCGCCCACCGCCACCGCCACCTCCAGCGCCACCGCCACCGACCCGGTCCGGCTGGTCCTGGACGACCTGCAGGTGCTGGGCACCGGACCGGCCGCCGAACTGCTCGGGGTGCTCGCGACCTGGTTGCCGGAAGGGTTCGTGCTGGTCCTCGCCGGCCGGGAGGCAGCGCCGTTCCCGCTCGGCGCCCTACGGTCCGCCGGACGGCTGGGCGAGATGGGCCCGACGGACCTCGCGCTGACCCCGGCCGAGACCCGCCGGGCGCTGACCGCCATGCGGGCCGGTGCCGACCCGGTCGTCGGACGGATCGCGGTCGAGTGTGGCGGGTGGCCCGGGCTGGTCGCGGCCGCGGCCCGGCTCGCGGTCAGCCCGGCTCCCGGGTCGCGGCGGATGCCGACCCCGGTCGTCGACCGGCACCAGCTCGGCGGGTCGCTGCCCGGTCTCGACCCCGAGGACCTCGCCGCACTCACCGAGCGCGACCTGCTGGCACTCTGGACACTGGTGGCGGTACGTCGTACCGGCCCGGATCTGGACGGCCGACTCGCCCCGGTGCGGGAGTGGGCGTTGCGGCGACTCACCGAGCACCGCCGGTCCGATGACACCGGTCCGGCCCGCCCGGGAAGCGGCGAGGCGGCGCTCCGGGCGACCCGGATCCTGTCGGCGGGACCGAGCGGGGTTCCGGAGGTCGACGTGACCCTGGCCGACTCGGCCGTCCGGGACGACCGACCCGACGAGGCGTTGCGCTACCTGACGGCCGTACCGGACCACACCCGGTTGCCGGCGGCCCTGACCTGGCGGCTCGGTGGGGTCCTGCACCGGCGGGGGGACTTCGACGCGGCCGAGGCGCTGTTCGAACGGGCCGTCACGGAGCCGGACCCGGCCGACCCCGGAACGCCGCCGCCCGCGCTGTCCGACCGGGCTCAGGTTTTGGCGGGCTGGGCGGCGGCCCGGTGGGCCCGGGGCGACCGGACGCGGACCCGGCAGCTCGCCGACGAGGCCGTCCGGGTCGCCGAGCAGAGCCGTGACGACGGCGCGGTCGCGGCGGCCTACGTGGCGCAGGCACTGGTCGCGTTCAGCGAGGGGGACCGGGCCGGCAACGAACACGCCTACGCCCGGGCGTTGGCCGCGGCGGAACGGGCCGGCGACGTCGTCCAGCAGTTGCGGATCCGGGCCAACGTCGGGTCCCGACTCGTCGAGGAGGGGCGGTACCGCGCGGCGACCGAGGAACTCGGCTCGGCGATCCCGCTCGCGGAACGCGCCGGGGAACGGCTGTTGCTCGCCCTGGCGCTGCACAACCGGGCCGAGGCGTGGTTGGGCCTGGGTGAACTCGGCCCGGCCAGGGCCGACGCGGACCAGGCACTGACCCTGTGGCAGCGGGACGGCTCACCGTTGGCGGCGTTCGGGTTGCTGCTGACCGCGCGGGTGCACAGGGTCTGCGGGTCGACCAGCCGGGCGGTCGCCGCGTACCAGGCGGCATGGTCGATGGCGGAACCGGACGGCAACGCCCAGGTACTGGTGGAGGCGTGTGCGGGACTGGCCCGGACCCGGTACGCCGACGATCCGGCCGCCGCGGCCGGATACGCCCGGCAGGCGTTGACCATGCCCAGCGCCGGTGGACCGATCGTCGCCGAACTCGCCGCCGGCTGGGTCGCGCTCTGCGCCGGTGACCCGACGACCGCCCTGGGACACGGCGCACGGGCCCGTGCCGAGGCGGGCCGACGGCGGGACTCCGCCGGACTCGCCGAGGCGATCGAACTGGTGACGCTCGCGACTCGCGGGTCCGGAGTGGACGGTGGCACCGAGCCCGGGGTAGGCCGGGCCGGCGGCTCGGGGCGTACCCCGGTCGGGCTGGTCGAGGCGGCGGCCATCTGGGCCGACGTCGGCGACCAGGTCGGGCTGGCCACGAACGCGCTGCTGCGGGCACGTGTCACCGGCGACCGGCTGGCCGAGGACGTCGCCGCCGACCGGTTGCACCGGCTCGGCGTACGGGAGGGTGCCTGGCATGTCGCCGGCCCGCTCGCGGCGATCGGGCCGACACCGGTCGCCGAGGTCGCCGTACAGACCCTGGGACACTTCGCGGTCCGGTTGGCCGGCGTGCCGGTGCCGGCGGCGGCCTGGCAGTCCCGGAAGGCCCGTGAACTGGTCAAGGTCCTGGCCGGTCAGCTCGGCCGGCCGCTGGCCCGGGAGACGCTCGCCGCGGTGCTCTGGCCGGAGGTGCCGCCCGAGGTGGCGCTGCGCCGCCTGTCGGTGCTGATCTCGACGGTACGCGGGGTGCTCGACCCGGACCGCCGGCATCCGGCCGACCGTTACCTGGCCACCGATCCGGCGACGGTCCGGATCAACCCCGGACACGTGGTGTTGGACACCGTCCGGTTCCACGACGCCGCCCGGGGCGCCATCGCGGCGGACAGCACCGGCCCGCCGGGTACCCGGACGACAGTGGTCGGCGCGGAGCGTGCGGGAGACCGGGAACCACCGGGCGGGGCCGAGATCCTCGCCCGTCTGGAGGCGGTGGTCGCGCTCTACACCGGAGACTTCTGCGACGACGGCGAGGTCACCGGGGACTGGGTCGAGCGGCCCCGGAACGCGCTGGCCGAACTGCACCTCGAGGCGATCCGCCGGCTCGCCCGGCGGTGTCTGGGCACCGGACGACCGGAGGCCGCCGTCGGTTGGTACCTGCGGCTGACCGCCGAGGACGGCTACGACGAGTCCGCCCACCTCGGGCTGGTCAGCGCGCTGTCCGCGGCCGGCCGGCACGGCGAGGCGAACCGCCGGTACCGCGAGTACCTCGGACGGATGCGGGAGATCGAGGTCGAGCCCGCGGCGTTCCCGGGCGGGATGGCCGCGGTGACCGACCACCTGAACGATTCCTGAATCGCCCCCGAACATCCCCGCGCATGATGTCGCGAGCGGCGGGCCGCCCGGCCCGGTGATGCTCGCGGAGGGGGAGGCCGATGTCCGGTTGGCGACGGTCCGGACCGCTTCTGCTGGTGGCGCTGCTGACGGTCGGCACCGGAGCGTGCGGAATCCGGTCCGGCGGCGCCGAGCACGGCGCCGGTGCCGCCGGAGGCACGTCCGCGCGCACCTACGGGTACGGGCCGGTGCGCGACGGCTCGGTGACCTACCAGCCGGACGTCGTCCTCGTCGACGGCGGGCCGGACCGGATCCGCTCCGCCAGCGCCGACGGCCTGACCTGGACCATCGACCGGAACGCGCCCGGCGCCGACGACCTCGAACCGGGCCGGATCATGTACGCGACCAGCCGTGCCGTCGGCCGGGTGGTGCGGACCCGTGCGGCCGGGGACGACCTGGCCGTGACGCTCGCCCCGGTGACGCTCACCGACGTCTTCCGGGACGCGGACTTCCGGTCCGACCGGGTCCTGGACGACGCGACCCTGGTCTACCAGGAGGTACCGGAGCTGCCCGGCGCGGTCAGTGTGCCGACCGCGGAACGGGCGCCGGCCGACGCCACCACACCGGTCGGGTCGGCCACCGGCGACCGTGGTACGACGACCGCGGCGCTGGCGTCGACCGTCGGGGCCGGCGGTTCCCGGGCCGGGTTCGGCGACGGCGCGCAGACGCTGCTCGCCCTGGCCCCGGTCCGACTCGCCCCGGCGTCCGGCGGCAAACTACCGCCGGCCCGGGAACGAAACTTCACGGTCAGCGTCGGCGAGTGGGAGGCGCAGCCGTACCGGGTACCCGGCAAGCTCGGCATCAAGATCGGGTACGCCGCACACGAGAACCTGAAGGTCTACATCGACTTCGCGATGAACGTCGACCAACTCCGGGTACGCAGCGCCATGTCGATCGTCGACGGGGTGGTCGGCGGCGGTACGACGTTCGCGATCGACGGGGTGAAGAGCATCTCGGTCGACGTCTCCGCCGGTGCCGCGAACGGTGCGGACGACAACCGGAAGATCCGGGTCGAGGTGCCGATCGAGATGAACTTCCCGATCCCGGGTCAGCCGCTGGTCTACAGCAACACCTGGAAGTTCATCGTCACCACCGGTCTGAGCGGCCGCAACACCACGGTCAAGGCGGCCGGTGAGTGGGCGGTCAACGGAGTCCTCGGCGTGATCGACGGCGTCCCGCAGAAGCCGACCCTCTCGGTGGTCCGGAGCATCATGGACTCGATCACCGGCATCTCGGTCGGGCCCAGCGGCCTCGCCTTCGCGGTCGAGATGAAGATGGGCCTCGGCGTCGGTGTCCCGGCCGCCTTCGCCGGGCTGTACGTCAAGCTCGTCGTCGACCTCGGGGTCACCAACGGTTCGGCCCTCGGTGCCCCGCTGGCCCGGTGCGTCTCGGCCAGCCTGAACGCCAAACTGGGCGGCGGCGCCGGTCTCAACGTCTCCTCCACCGCGTGGAAGGAGATCCAGAAGTTGTTGCCGAAGACGGTCAAGTTCGAGCTCGAGAGTGAGCGGCTCTGGCCCATCCACCGGGCCTCCCAGACCTTGCCGAACGTGCCGCTCTGCGTGGGGTGAAAGGGGAACTGATGATCGTTGGGGTGCGTGGCCGTCTGGTGCTGGCCGCATCAGCCGTACTCGTGCTGGCCGGGCCGGTCGGCTGCGGCCGGCTGACCGGCGGGGACCCGCCGGCGGTCGCCGAACCCGGCCCGGCCGCGACGGCGGACGCGGAACCGGGCACCGAGCCGACCCAGGCGGCGCCGTCGTCCGCCGTCGACCCGTGCGCGCTGGTCACCGACGAGGAGGCGGAGCAGCTCGCCGGCACCCCGCTGGAGGACCCGGTGCCGGTCCGGGAGACCTGCACCTGGACCGGTCCGGTGACCGGTCCGACCGCCCAGGTCGAGGTCTTCGTCGGTGACGGGGCGAAGAAGTTCCTCGACATCGAACGTGAACTCGACCATGAGATCTGGCCGCTCGCCGGTATCGGTGACGAGGCCTACGCCGAGGACGGCGCCGTCTTCGTCAACAAGGGCGGGCTCTGGGTGTCGATCCGGTTGACGCTGCTCGACGACCCGAAGGAGAGCCGCGAGCCGCTCGAGGGACTGGCCCGGACGGTGGCCGGCCGACTCTGACGGCAGCGGTCAGCCCGGCGCGCTGTTCACCGCTGTGGGCACCCCGTCGCGGCAGGCGACGGTCATGTGCACGACCTTGTTGCCGTGCCGGAACGTGACCGTCGCCGACCGCGCCGGACCCGGCTCGACCTGCGCCACCCGGTACGGCGGCGTCGCGGTCCAGGACAGCAGTCGGGCGTCACCGTCGGCGGTGCAGGTCGCCCGGACCGAACCGCCGGCGGAACCCAGCGTCCGCTCCACGGACGGGGACGGTTCCGGCGGCGAGGACACCGAGGGCGTCGGCGGGGCACTGGTCGCCGGCGGTGGCGTGGTGGCCAGGTCGATCGGACTGGCCGGAGGCTGACCGCTCGCACCCGGAACCGGCAGCGGTGCGCCGGACGGCGCCTCGGATCCGCCCGCGATCATCGGCCCGCTGCCCGGCGACGGTGTCCCGGACGTACCGCCCTGCGGTGTCTCCGCCGGTTGCGGGTTGGTCGACTGGCCGGGCGGGGCAGGCGGGACCGGACCGACCCGGGGACCCTGGTCAGAGCCGAGTGGGTCGGCGAGCCAGAACAGCATGCCGGCGACGACCAGCCCGGCCACCCCGGCCGCCGTACCCGCCAGGGCGTGCGGGCGCGGTCGTCGGGTCCGCACGGCCCCGTCGGACCCGACCGGCGGCCGGGGCACCAGCACGGTGGACGGTTCGCCCTCGGCCGTCGTCGGGGCCGCGGTGTACGCCGGCTCGTCCTGCACGACCCGGACCCCGGCCGCCCGGGCGAGGACGGCGGCGACCTCACGCGCGGTGGGCCGCTGCGCCGGTTCCTTCGCCAGACAGCGGTGACACAGCTCGACGACCCGGGCCGGCACCCCGGGCAGCGGCGGCAACGGGGGCGGGGCGACGTAGACGTGGGCCCTGAGCATCTCCGTCGCGGTCTCGGTACTCCACGGCATCTGGCCGGCCAGCAGTCGGTAGAGCAGCAGGCCGACGCCGTACACGTCGGAGGCCGGCTCGACCGTGTCGCCGGTGATCCGCTCCGGGGCCAGATAGCCGGGGGTGCCGAGCAGTTCGTCACCCCATTCGACGGCGTCGCTGTCCGGGCTCACCGCCGCGGCGATCCCGAAGTCGACGACCTTGGCCCCGGACGGTGGCAGCAGGACGTTTCCGGGTTTGATGTCGCGGTGCACCAGACCCTGGGCGTGCGCGGCGGTCAGCGCCGCCGCCACCTCGGCGCAGATCCGGAAGGCGAGCCTCGGCGACACCGGCTCGGCCGCGACCCGCTGTTCGAGGGTCGGGCCCGGCACCAGCTCCATCACCACGTACGGGAGGCAGGTCAGCCCGGTGACCGACTCGCCGTAGTCGTACACCTGGGCGATGTTGGGGTGGGAGAGGGCGGCGGCGGCCCGCGCCTCGTGGCGGATCCGCCGCCGGGACACCGGGTCACGGGCATGCGGGCCGGCGAGCAGTTTGACCGCCACCGAACGCCCCAGCACCTCGTCCCGGGCCCGCCAGACCACCGCCATGCCGCCCTGACCGAGCTGCTCCTCCAGCCGGTAACGGCCGCCGAGCACCTGCTGCTCATCCACCCCGACAGTTTGCGTGAACGGACATCGACCGCCCCACCCCACACGCCGGGCGCGGCAGGCTTGTTGTCCCCGCGTTGCCGGAGCACCCGTGCCGCGTCGGCGCTCGCCGCGACGGCGGTGGGACGGCTATTCCGGTACGTGGACCGGAACGCTGGTGACCACGACCCCGGGGAGGTCGCGCAGGGCGCGGCGGAGCCGCAGCTCGGTCCGGGTGTGCAGCAGTTGGTGCCACAGGTGCCGGACCACGATCTCCGGTACCACCACGGTGAGGGTCACGTCGGGGCGGGCCGCGTGCAGCGCGCCGACGTACTGGGCCAGCGGGGCGATCACCGCCCGGTACGGCGAGATGATCGTCTCCAGCCGGAGGTGGCTGCCCCAGATCTCCCACTGCCGGCGGAACCGGTCCGCCTCCTCCGGTTCGGGGCTCAGGTGGACGGCGAAGGCCGGCTGACCGAGCGAGGTCGCGTACGCCAGTGCGCGCAGCGCCGCCAGGTTCAACCGGGCCACCGGCACCACCACCAGATGACGGACCTGCGCGGGGGTGAGGCCGACGTCGAGGTCACCGCCGCCGGCCGGCTCACCCGCCCGGTCCGGCTCACCCGCCCGGTCCGGCTCGCCGGCCGGTTCGTCGTGCTGGTCCGGTTCCGGCGGAGGCGTGCCGTCCGGCGCGGTGGCGAGGGTCAGCGCCTGCCGCATCGCGTCGTAGTGCGACCGGATGTGCAGGCAGAGCAGGACCAGCAGCGGTACCGCGACCACCACCACCCACGCCCCGTCGACGAACTTGGTGACCGCCGCGGTGACCAGGACGATCGCGCAGAGCGCCGCGCCGACCGCGTTCACCGCCGCCCGGCGGCGCCAGTGGCGGACCCGGTGCCTGCGCCAGTGCATCACCATGCCGCTCTGCGAGAGGGTGAAGGCCAGGAAGACCCCGACGGCGTAGAGCGGGATCAGTGACTGGGTGTAGCCGCCGAAGGCGACGAAGATCAGCGCTGCCGTGACGGCCAGCGCCACGATGCCGTTGCTGAACGCCAGCCGGTCGCCCATGTGCAGGAAGCGGCGCGGGGCGTAGTCGTCCCGGGCCATGAAGAACAGCAGCCGGGGGAAGTCGTTGAAGGCGGTGTTCGCGGCCAGCAGCAGGACCAGCGTGGTGGCCGCCTGGACCAGCGCGTACCACGGTCCGCTGGGAAAGGTCTGCCGGGCGAGCTGGGAGAGCAGCGTCTCGTCGGCCCGGGGCACCAGGCCGTTGAAGTCGATCAGCACGGTGAGACCGGCGAAGAGCACCACCAGGATGCCGACCATCCAGGTCAGGGTGGTCCGGGCCTGACGCCACTCGACCGGCCGGAAGGCCGGTACCGCGTCCGCCACCGCCTCGATCCCGGTCATCGACGCGGCACCCGAGGCGAACGCCCGGAGCACGACCAGCAGGCCGAGCCCCTCCACAGCGCCGACCGGCGGCGGCGGGACCGGTTCGAAGCCCCGGCCCGCCGCCCGGGCCAGTCCGACGGCGAACAGCAGCAGGATGGCGACGATGAAGAGGTACGTCGGCGCGGCGAAGAGCTTGCCGGCGGACCGTACCCCGCGCAGGTTGCCGGCGAGCAGCCCGGCGATCACCAGCAGTCCCAGCGGCACGGTGTACGGCGCCAGCCCGGGCAGTGCCGAGGTGATCGCGCTGATCCCGGCCGCGACCGAGACCGAGACGGTCAGCACGTAGTCGAGGATCAGGCCGGCCGCCGCGGTGAGGCCGAACCGGGGTCCGAGGCTGTCGCTGGCCACCAGGTAGGAGCCGGCGCCGTGCGGATAGGCGTAGACGGTCTGCCGGTACGACGTACCGACCGCGATCATCAACACGACGAGCGCGGCGGCGATCGGCAGGGAGAGCCCGAGGGCGCCGCTGCCGGCCAGCACCAGCACCGCCAGCATCGCCTCCGGCCCGTACGCGACCGAGGAGAGCAGGTCGGAGGAGAGCACTGGCAGGGCGACCAGTTTCCGCATCCGCTCCTGCAGTACGGCCGCGCTGGCCAGCGGCGGTCCGAGCAGCAGCCGACGCAGCCGGCCGGTGGCGCGCCCGAGCCGGCCACCGGACACGTTCTCCGCACCGGTCGCGGTCAGTTCCTCCCGGCGTCCGGTCCGGAACATCTCCACCCGGGCCAGCCGGCCGAACCGGCTCGGTGTCGGCGGGTGGTCGTGCTGGTCGAGGTTCGGATCCAGCGGCAGTTCGGTCTCATCCGGCGGGTGGTCCCGCAGCGCGGCCCCCCACGCCCGGCCGATCTCCCGCAGTGCCGCCAGTTCGGCATCGTTGAGCGGCGGGAACTCGGCCGACGGGCTGAACACGTTGCTCGGGCCCTCCGGCGGCGTCGTACCGTCCCGGTTCCGATCCGCCCGCTGCCGGCCCGCCATGCTCCGCTCCGTCCTCCTTCCCCGCCTCGCACTGTCACCGATCCGGCCCGGCGGCGCCGTGCGAATGGCGATTCTCGGCCCGGAAAGTGTGTGGTCGTGCCCGCCGCACGGCGGGTGGCGGAACCGGACCGTGGGCCGGCCCCGGGCGGGGGGGGGGCCCCGGGGGGCGGGGGGGG